>WRBL01000159.1 GCA_009784565.1 Streptosporangiales bacterium
GCCGCCCTCGGACGGCCGGCGCTCCTGCCACCACACCTCGCCGGCCGCGATGGACGGGTAAGAGACTCGCACCGACCCTGTGGCCACGTTCGCGGCGCCGATCGGGGATTTCCAGGTTCCATAGGCCGCGGTTTCAGTCATGCCTTTTCCATACCACGACGCGCACTGCCATTCCGCATCCGCCCCTATCCTGGTCAGGTGGGAGAAGGACGGACGTACGAGATCCGCACCTACGGGTGCCAGATGAACGTGCATGACTCCGAGCGTGTCGCCGGGCTGCTCGAAGAGGCGGGCTACGTCAGGAACGACGCCGGCGGCGGCGCGACGCCGGACCTGATCGTGTTCAACACGTGCGCGGTCCGGGAGAACGCGGCCGACCGGCTGTACGGCAACCTCGGTCACCTGTTCCCGGTCAAGAAGGCCCACGAGGGCATGCAGATCGCGGTCGGCGGCTGCCTGGCCCAGATGGAGCGGCAGAAGATCGTGGACCGGGCCCCGTGGGTCGACGTGGTCTACGGCACCCACAACATCGGCGCGCTCCCGGCGCTGCTGGAGCGGGCGCGGCACCGGCAGAAGGCCCAGGTCGAGTTCGAGGAGACCCTGGAGACCTTCCCGTCGCTGCTGCCCGCGCGCCGTGAGTCCCCGTACTCGGCCTGGGTGTCGATCTCGGTCGGCTGCAACAACACCTGCACTTTCTGCATCGTGCCGGCGCTGCGCGGCAAGGAGAAGGACCGCCGCCCCGGCGAGATCCTGGACGAGGTCCGGGCCCTGGCGGACGAGGGCGTCCTCGAGGTCACGCTGCTCGGCCAGAACGTGAACGCCTACGGCGTGGAGTTCGGCGACAAGTACGCGTTCTCCAAGCTCCTGCGCGCCTGCGGCGAACTGCGGGACCACGGACTGGAGCGGGTCCGCTTCACCTCCCCGCACCCGAAGGACTTCACCGACGACGTGATCGCGGCGATGGCCGAGACGCCGAACGTGATGCCGAGCCTCCACATGCCCCTGCAGTCCGGCTCGGACCGCGTGCTGAAGGCGATGCGGCGTTCCTACCGCCGCGACCGCTACCTGGGCATCCTCGACAACGTCCGGGAGCGGATCCCGCACGCGGCGATCACCACCGACATCATCGTCGGCTTCCCCGGCGAGACCGAGGAGGACTTCGCCGACACCCTGGACCTGGTCGAGCGGGCCCGGTTCTCCAGCGCGTTCACGTTCCAGTACTCGATCCGCGAGGGGACCCCGGCCGCGACCATGCCGGACCAGGTTCCGCACGAGGTCGTGCAGGAGCGCTATGACCGGCTCGTCGCCCTCCAGTCGCGGATCTGCGAGGAGGAGAACGCGAAACTCGACGGCACCGAGGTGGAGATCCTGGTCGCCGAGGGGGAGGGGCGCAAGGACACCGCGACCCGCCGGCTGTCGGGCCGGGCCCGGGACAACCGCCTGGTCCACTTCGCCCCCCACGGGCAGACGCCGCGCCCGGGCGACATCGTGACCGCGAAGGTGACCCGGGGCGCGCCGCACTACCTCGTCGCCGACGACGCGCCGCTGTCGGTCCGCCGGACCCGCGCGGGCGACGCGTGGGAGGCCCGGCAGGCGGCGCCTTCGCAGGAGTCGCCGGCGCCGGTGTCGCTGGGCATGCCGACGATCCGGGGCTAGCGCGTGCTGATCGCCGTCGTCGGGGCCACCGCCACCGGCAAGTCCGACCTGGCTATCGAACTGGCCCTGGCCGCCGGCGGCGAGGTGGTCAACGCCGATTCCATGCAGCTGTACCGGGGAATGGACATCGGCACGGCCAAGCTGAGCCTCGATGAGCGTCGCGGCGTACCGCATCATCTCCTGGACGTCTGGGACGTCACCAAGCCGGCCAGCGTCGCCGAGTACGCCGGCCTCGCCCAGGAGACGATCGACGACATCGAGCGCCGGGGCAGGACGCCGGTCCTGGTCGGCGGCTCCGGCCTCTACATCCGGGCGGCCCTCGGCGACCTGGACTTTCCCGGCACCGACGCCGGCGTCCGCGAGCGCCTGGAAGCGGAGCTGGCGTCGGCCGGGCCCGGGCCGATGCACGCGCGGCTGACGGAGCGGGACCCGGCGGCGGCCGCGGCGATACTTCCGTCGAACGGCCGCCGGATCGTGCGGGCCCTGGAAGTCATCGAGATCACGGGCCGTCCGTTCAGCGCCACGATGCCCTCCTACGAGCAGGGCCGGCCCGCCGTGCAGATCGGCATCGCCATGCCGCGCCCGGAGCTGGACCGCCGCATCGACGCGAGGGTGGACCGGATGTGGGAGCTCGGGCTGGCCGACGAGGTCCGGGCCCTGGAGGCCGAGGGGCTGCGCGGGAGCCGGACGGCCAGCCGCGCGCTCGGCTACCAGCAGCTACTGCGCCACACCAGCGGCGAGTGGACCCTGGAGGAGGCCCGCCAGGAGACGGCGCGCGGCACCCGCCGTTTCGCCCGTCGCCAGGAGTCCTGGTTCCGGCGTGATCCCCGGGTTTCCTGGGTGCCGGCGGGCGGCGACGCGCGGGCCCGGGCCCTGGACAACCTCGATCATCCCGAACGGATTAGCGCTTTTCCCTCGTTCACTTCTCCGGTTTCCGGGTAGCGGAAGGCCTGGTTCATCCAGATGAACCGGTGAGCCCGCGGTCACGTCACTAATAGTAGGGAAATTAGCCTAAATTGTGACGAGGAGTGATGGCAGTGACGATGGGGTGCGTGGTGCCGCCCGGAGCGCGCTCGTTCCCGGGGGAAGCATGCCAGGTAGGGGAGGCCCGGCGGTTCGTGGCCCGGGCCCTGGAAGGATGCCCGGCCCGGGAACGGCTGCTGACCTGCGTTTCCGAGCTGGCGGCGAACGCGGTTGAGCACACGGAATCCGGTGCGGGCGGCACGTTCACCGTGACGGTCCGCTGTCCTCGCGAGGGCGTGGCGCTCGTTTCGGTAGCCGACGACGGCGGTGCGGGGGAGCCCGCCACCGGCGGCCGGGAGGAGATGTCGGAGTCGGGGCGCGGGCTGGCGCTCGTCGACGCGTTCAGCAGCCACTGGGGATGCCGCCGCGCGGGCCGCGGCCACCTGGTGTGGGCCGAGGCGACCTGGCCGGTCCCGGCCGACGGGCCCGCGGGCGCGTGCCGGAGGCCGCCGGGCCTGTGGCAGGATGCGGAGGACAGTCCGGCGCGACCCCAGGGCGTCGCCTGAGGAAACGGCCGGTGCCGCCGATGTGTCTGATGTCTCCGCCGTGAAACCCGGACTCCGGCACTAAACCGAGTAGTTCCCGCGCCGACGGCGTTACGCTGTTGCGCGTGACGATGACGGGGGCGGTGACAGACCGCAAGCACGACGCGATCGGGCGGGCCGCTTTTACCCTTTTCGCGAGCGACGGGTACGAGCGGACGAGCGTGGACGCCATCGCGGCCGAGGCCGGGGTGTCCAAGCGGACTGTCTACACCCATTACGGGGACAAGGAAAGCCTCTTCCTGGCGGTCGTGACCGACACCTATGACCGGATGCTGACCCGGATCGCGGAGATCGTGGACCGCACCGCCTGGGAGGCGGACGTGGCGGCCGCGCTGGGCCACTGCGTGGCCGAGATCAACCGCTCGATCGTCCGGGCGCCGGAGCGCGTGACGCTGATCCGCCTGCTGCTCACGGAGGCGCCGCACTTCCCGGCCCTCATCGACCTGCTGCACACCCGGTCCGTCGCCCCGGTGATCGCGGTTCCCCTGGCCCGCCTGGGCCACGCCGGCCACCTGTCGATCCCCGACCCGCTCCAGGCGGCCGAGCACCTGGCGGCCCTGACCTTCGACCAGGTCAGCAGCCGTTCCCTGATGGGCACCGTCCCCCTGTCGGAGGAGCAGACCCGCACCCTTCTGTCCAGCGGCGTCCGGGTCTTCCTCCGCGCCTACGCCCCCGCGCAGTAGCGCGGAACGCGGGCAGCGGGCTATTCCGGCCGGCTGACCCGCTCGGTGACCAGGCCGTAGCCGAGAGCCTCGGCGACGGTGAGGGTGCGGCCGCGGCGGGCGTCCTCCCTGATCTCGTCGACGTCGCGCCCGGTCGCCTCCGCCAGCCGGTAGAACAGCGAGTCGGTCAGGCGGCGGACATGCTGCTCCCGCTCGGCGACCGCGGTCACCGAGCCGCCGAACGCCGCGCGCGGCTCGGTCAGGAGGAACGAGGCGTTCGGGTACGCGCACCGGCGCGGGCACGACGCCAGCAGGCCGAGGGCCGCGCCGTTCGTCTCCCCGCTCGCGTAGGCATGCACCGGGGCACGGGTCGTTTCCAGGACCCCCATCACCGACAGCGCGGCGGACAGCTCGGCTCGCAGGTTCTGCAGTTCCAGGCGGACCGGCTCGTCGCTCTCGGCGTCCAGGGCCAGGAACTGGGCCGAGAGGCGGCTCGCGGCCTCGTCGTCCAGCACCCCGTTGGCGAGCACGATCCGCTGGGACAGCAGCCGTTCGGCCAGCCGGTCCTGCCACTCGGTGTGGGGATCGATCCAGGTTCGCGAGGGCGGGACCGCCCCGGGACCGGGAGCCGGGCCGGGCGTGCCGGGAGCCGGTCCGGGAGGCACCGGGTCTCCGGGCCAGCCGGGCTGCCCGGGCGGGCCCGGGAACGGTGATCCGGGCGGCTGCGGGAACTCGGGCGGACCGGGAAAACGGTAGTCGGCCATGAGGTGTACCTCCGCGACGGACGGTATCTCGGAATAGGGACGCCCGCCAGGGGGCGCTGCTCTGGGCAGAGCGGCGAATCTGCGGGTGAGCTCTGTGATTGGTGAATCCTCTGAGGTTGATGCCCGGAATTAACATTACTTAGCGTAGCTATAATAAACTATTCGTAATTTTTTTGGCGGTCAGGTCTAGGGATTCCGGGCTGTACTCGCTACTATGTGACTACATAGAGTAAATATTAATGACCGGGAGTGAGTTCATGACCGACGCCACGGCGGTTTCGAATGGCCGCGAGCCATTGCCGGGCAGCGCGGGAGCGAACTCCCGGCATGAAGGGAATGCCGCGAACTGGCCGGAATGGCCGGGGGCGGCCCAGTCAGCGAACGGGGAATCGGCGAATCCGGCCGCGACGGCAGAAACGGCAGGCACGGCGGTGGACAGCGGAGACGACGATCCGGACGCATACGAGCCCGACGACTACTGGTACCCCAGCCCGCTTCCCGCGTCGTGGCACCTGACGGGCCGGGGAGAGCCGCCGACCCGGATCGACCCGGCCGGACCCGCCGCCCCGGTGGCAGGGCAGACCGCGGCGCTGCGGGGGCGGGCCGGCGGCCCGGGCTTCTCCGTCGCCGGCGACCCGTTCGCCGGCTACCCCGCCCGGTCCGGGTGGCAGGTGGCGCAGGGAGTGTGGCACGGCTCGGGAATCCGCTGGGACGAGCCGGCTGGCCCGGCGGTACCCGCCTGCCCCGCGCCACCGGGGCACGCGGAGCAGGCCCTCGCCGACGGCCCGCCCCGCCCGGCGGCGTTCCCCGGGGTCCAGGCGTTCTTCTCCGCGCCCACGGTGGCCGACGCGCCGGCCGTCCCGGGCGCGTCCCTGGCGACCGGGGAGGCCAGCGAACGCTACAGCGCCTGGCGGGAATCGGTCCGGGAGGCGTCGGCGGCGCGGCAACCCGCCCGGAACCTGTCGCGGGCCGCGATGCCGGCCGCGGTGATCGTCACCGTCGGGGCGGCCGCGTTCCTGATGCTGACCGGCCGGGCCAGCCACCTGATGAACGAGATCCCCGGCAACCACGGCGGCCGGGCCCACGGCGCCTCCGCCGCCAGTACCCCCGCGAAAGCCAGTACCCCCGCGAAAGCCAGTGCCGGCACGAACCTCGCCGTCGGCAGCGCGGACGGGCACCCGGCCATCTGGCGGCGCGGCGCCGACGGCGGCACCTGGTCCATCGTGTCGGGCCTGGGCGCCACGGCGGTATCCGGCCGGGTCTACGCGGTGACCGCCGCGGGCACCGGGTTCGTCGCCGTCGGCACGCACGCGGGCCACGCGGCCGTCTGGCTCACGCGGACCGGACTGTCCTGGACGCCGCTGAACCTCCCGCTTCCCGGCGGCGCGACCAGCGCCGTCCTCCGGTTCACCGCCGCCCGCGGCCGCACCGTGACCGCCGCGGGCGAGGCGAGGACCGGGCACGGCACTCTCCCCTTCGTCGCCATGTCGCGTGACGACGGCCAGAAGTGGCAGCAGGTCGGGCTTCCGGCCCCCGGCGGCGGCACGGTCACCGGGCTGACCGCGTCCGGCGCCGGCTTCACCGCCGCCGGCACGGCGGGCGGCCGCGCCGCCCGCTGGACCTCCCCCGACGGCGTCACCTGGCGCGCGGAGGCCGGCACCTCACGCTTAGGTTCGCGATTCGCGTCGCTATCACAGCAGAAAACGCGAACATAAGCGTCGGGAGGCGTCGGGAGGCGCCAGGGGGATGGATTAGGCCCAGGGATTCGCTCCGCGGATGGAGGCGTCGAGGACCTCGGCGGTGTGGGCCGTCGCGAGGGAAGCGCCCCGGGCCTCGAGCTGGGACGAGATCTGCAGGGTGCAGCCCGGGTTGGCCGAGATCACCAGCGACGCTTCGGTGGCCTGGACGGCGTCGGCCTTGCGCGACCCCAGCTCCTGAGCGGCCTCGGGCTGCAGCAGGTTGTAGACGCCCGCCGACCCGCAGCAGGTGCCCGCGTCGCCGATCTCGACCAGTTCCAGCTCCGGAATGCCGCCCAATAGCGACCGGGGCTGCGCCGTGATGCCCTGCGCGTGCCCGAGGTGGCACGCGTCGTGGTACGCCGCCTTGACCGGCAGGGGATGCCGGGGCGCGACGGGGTCCAGGCCGGCGAGGAACTCCGACAGGTCCTTCACGCATGCCGAGAGCGCGGCGGCCCGCTCGGCCCAGGACGCGGCCTCGGTGTCGCCGGGCCCGGCGTCCGCGGCCAGGTGGGCGAAGAGCCGCTCGTACTCCTTCATGGCCGAGCCGCAGCCGGCCGAGTTCACGATGATCGTCTCGACGCCGGCCGCCTCGAACGTCTCGATGAGCTTCCGCGCGAACCCGGCGGCCTCGGCCACCCGGCCCGAGTGCGAGGACAGGGCGCCGCAGCAGCCCTGGTCCCGGGGGATGATCACGTCGCAGCCCTCGGCCGCGAGGACCCGGGCGGTCGCCGCGTTGACCCGGGGGAAGTACACCGACTGCACGCACCCGGTCAGCATGCCGACCACCGCGCGCCGGTCCCCCACGGCGGGAACCTTCTCCGGGAACCGCCCGGCGGGGAACTTGCCCGTGCGCGGCGCGATGCGCAGCGCGGCGTCGGCGGTGGGGGAGATCCTGGCGGGCAGGCCGCTCTTGGCGACCAGCTTGTCCAGCCCGGTCTTCTGCATCAGGCGCAGCGGACCGGTCGCCGCCCGCAGCCGTTCCGGGTACGGGAACAGCGCGAAGATCGCCTCCCGGGTCGCGCGGTCCTTCAGGGACCGGCGGGCCGGGGCCTGACCGGGGGATTCCGACACGGGCTCGGCGGCCTCGGCGGCGTCCTCGACCCAGGTCCGGGCGGTCTCGATGATCTGGTCGTACTGCACGCCCGACGGGCACGCGGTCATGCAGGCCATGCAGCCCAGGCACGCGTCAAAATGCCCGGCGGTCGCGTCCGTCAGCGGCGCGCCGTCCAGCAACTGGTTCACCAGGTGGATCCGGCCGCGGGGGGAGTCCATCTCCTCGCCCCACAGCTGGTAGGTCGGGCAGGCCGGAAGGCAGAACCCGCAGTGCACGCAGTCCTTGGTCACCGCGCGGAGGCGGTCCGCCTCGGTCCCCGTCATCGGAGTCGTCTCGCTCACGTTCAGGCCTCCTGTCCAAAGAGCCGGCCCGGCGACATCCGGTGCTCCGGATCGAACTGGTCCCGCACCGCCTTCATCAGCCGCAGGGACGGCACCGTACCCGTCATTCCGCCATGATCGCCCAGCGCGGCGCGGACCGGTTCCGGGGCGGTCAGCACGCCGACGCCGCCCCTGGTGTGCGACAGCCGTGCCCGCAGCGCGCCGGTGAACCGGGCCGCCACTTCAGGATCGGCCGACGGGCCGAGGCCGACGTGGACGATCCCGGCCCCCGCCGACCCGTTAACCACGGGAGTCAGGGAAAACTCGCGGGCCTGCCCGGCGATCGTGCCCAGCACGGATTCCAGGGCCGACACCCAGAACGTCACGCCGATCAGCGTCCCGCCGTCCGGCACGCGCTTGCGGGCCAGCCACCAGCCGGGAGTCTCGGGCGACGCCGAGGCGTCGGAACCCAGCAGGGCGACCATGTCCGCCGCGCGGGACCCGACGCCGGCCTGTGAGCCTTCCAGCAGCGCCCCGACCTGCACCGGCCCGTCGGGCGCGGGGCCCCGGTGCAGTTCCACCGCCGACGCGGTCAGCGCCGAGCCGGACGCGTCGGCCACGGCCCGCGCCGCGTCCGCCGACGACGGGTACGACGCCGTCACGTAGGACCGGGCGCCCGGCAGCGGGTGCAGCCGGAACGTGGCCTCCGTGATCAGGCCGAGCGTCCCGGCCGATCCGGCGAACAGCTTGCCCAGGTCGTAGCCGGCCACGTTCTTGACGACCTTGCCGCCGGACCGGGCGACCGTGCCGTCGGCCCGCACGATGGTGACGCCGATCAGCAGGTCGCGGGGCGACCCGTAGCGAAGCCGCCGCGGCCCGGTCAGCCCGGACGCGATCACGCCGCCGGCGGTCGCGTCGTCCGGCACGTCCAGGGCGATCTCCTGGCCGGCTTTGGCCAGCGCCGCCGCGATGTCACCCATCCGGGCGCCGGCCTGCACGCGGACGACCAGGTCCCCGGCGACGTGCTCGATGACCTGGTCCATCCGCGTCGTGTCCACGATCAGGTCGCACGCGGTGACCGGGTTGCCCCAGTTCAGCCGGGAACCGCCGCCGCGCGGCAGAATGGTCAGCCCCCGGGCGGCGGCGTCGGCGAGCATCGCGGACGCTTCTTCCGTCGAGGTCGGGTAGAGGGTTTTCGCGTCGGGAGTCACCAAAGATCCGTTCGGATTAAAAGATTTCTGCCTGCCCGGACGCCACCGCCGGGTGAGGGTCGCGGCGGGGGCCGGGCACCTCGCCGCACAGCCGGGGAGTGGGGAAGACCTTGCCGGGGTTGCACAGGCCCGCCGGGTCGAACGCGCACCGCACCAGCTGCATCGTGTCCAGGTCCTCGTCGGTGAACATCTTCGGCATGTAGCGGGACTTGTCCACGCCGACGCCGTGCTCCCCGGTGATCGACCCGCCGTACTCGATGCACGCGTCCAGGATCTTCCCGGACAGCTCCTCCGCCGCGGCCGTCTCGGACTCCGAGGCGTCGTTGTAGAGCACGAGGGGGTGCAGGTTCCCGTCGCCGGCGTGGAAGACGTTGGCCACGCGGATCCCGGTCTCCTCTGACATCGCCGAGATCCGGCCGAGGACGTCGCCCAGCGCCGTCCGGGGCACGACCCCGTCCTGCACGATGTAGGAGGGGGACAGGCGGCCGACCGCAGCGAACGCGGCCTTGCGGCCCTTCCAGATCCCGGCGCGCTCGGCGGGGTCGTCGGCCATCACGATCTCGCGGGCGCCCGCGGCCTCGCACAGTTCGCGGACCGTCGTGAGCTCCGCCTCGACCTCGGAGGCGGGCCCGTCCAGTTCGACCAGGAGCACCGCCCCGGCGCCCTGGGGGTACCCGCAGGCGACCGCGGCCTCGGCGGCCTCGATGGCGAGGGCGTCCATCATCTCGATCGCGGCGGGGACGATCCCGGCGCCGATGATGTCGGACACCGCCCGGCCCCCGTCGGCCAGGGTGTCGTAGGCGGCCAGCACCAGGTGCACGGTCTGGGGGGCCGGCAGCAGCTTGACGACGATCTTGGTGACGATGCCCAGGGTGCCCTCGGACCCGGTGAACGCCCCGAGCAGGTCGAGCCCGGCGCCGACGCCCGTGCCGTCGCCGAGCCAGGTCAGCTCGCCGTCCGGGGTGACGATCTCCACCCCGGTGACGTGATGGACGGTGAACCCGTTCTTGAGGCAGTGCGCGCCGCCGGAGTTCTCGGCCACGTTCCCGCCGACCGAGCAGATCACCTGGCTGGACGGGTCGGGAGCGTAGAACAGCCCGTACGGCGCCGCCGCGGTCGTGACCGCCAGGTTGGTGACGCCCGGCTCCAGCACGGCCCGGCGCGCGACCGGGTCGATCTCGATGATCTCGCGCATCCGCGACAGGACGATGAGCACGCCCTCGGAATGCGGGACAGCGCCACCGGACAGGCCGGTGCCGCTGCCCCGCGCGACGAACGGGATACCGTTCTCCGCGCACGCCTTGACGACCGACGCCACTTCCTCCGCCGTGCCCGGGAGCACGACGAGCGCGGGCGTCGCCCGGTGCGACGTGAGACCGTCGCACTCGTAAGTGCGCAGTTCGAGGGGGTCGGTGATGACGTTGGCGGCACCGCAGACGGCGGTCATCCGCGGCGTGAGGTCCGCTGCGGTCATGGGCGATTCCCCTCTCTTTACTACGGATTAACGAATTTACGCCATCCGCTCGTACGCCGGCACCGTGAGGAAGTCGGAGTACTCGTCGGCCAGCGACACTTCGGTGAACAGCGCGACAGCCTGGCCGTAGCGCTCGGAGTCGAAGGCGTCGCCGGAGGCCTCGCGGATCTTCGCCAGCTCCTCGTCGATGAGCTTCTCGACCAGTTCCTTGGTGACCTTCTGGCCGTCGTCGAGGGTGACGCCGTTGTGCAGCCACTGCCAGATCTGCGACCGGGAGATCTCGGCGGTGGCCGCGTCCTCCATCAGGTTGAAGATCGCGACGGCGCCGCTGCCCGACAGCCAGGTCGACAGGTACTGCAGGCCGACGCTGATGTTGTTGCGCAGGCCGGCCTCGGTGATGCCGCCCGGCGTCTCCGACACCGCGACCAGCTGCGCGGCGGTGACGGACACCTCGGGGCGCTGCTTGTCGATCTGGTTCGGGCGCTCGCCCAAGACGCCGTCGAAGACCTCCTTGCAGACCGGGACCAGGTCCGGGTGCGCGACCCAGGAGCCGTCGAAGCCGTCGCCGGCCTCGCGGGTCTTGTCGTCGCGGACCTTGGCGAGGGCGACCTTGTTGACCTCGGCGTCCCGCCGGGACGGGATGAACGCGGCCATGCCGCCGATGGCGGACGCGCCACGGGAGTGGCAGGTCTTGACCAGCAGCTCGGTGTAGGCGCGCATCATCGGCGCGGTCATCGTGACGGCGTTACGCTCCGGCAGGATGAAGTCCCTGCCGCGGGTGCGGAACTTCTTGATGATGCTGAACAGGTAGTCCCACCGGCCGGCGTTGAGGCCGGAGGAGTGGTCGCGCAGCTCGTAGAGGATCTCTTCCATCTCGAACGCGGCCGGGATGGTCTCGATCAGCACGGTGCCGCGGATCGTCCCCTGGGGGATGCCGAGGAAGTCCTGGGCGGTGACGAACGCGTCGTTCCACAGCCGGGCCTCGAGGTGGGACTCCATCTTGGGCAGGTAGAAGTACGGGCCCTTGCCCTTGTCGATCTGCTTCTGCGCGGACGCGACCATGTACAGCGCGAAGTCGACGAGGCCGCCGATGGCAGGCTTGCCGTCAACGGTGATGTGCTTCTCGTCCAGGTGCCACCCGCGGGGGCGGACGACGATCGTGGCGAGGGTCTCGTCGGCGTTGAGCGTGTAGCTCTTGCCGTTGGTCTCGAAGTCGATCTTACGGTCCAGCGCGTCCCTCAGGTTCAGCTGGCCGCCGATCACGTTCTCCCACAGCGGAGTGTTGGCGTCCTCGAAGTCGGCCAGCCACACCTTCGCGCCGGAGTTGAGCGCGTTGATCGTCATCTTCTGGTCGGTCGGGCCGGTGATCTCGACCCGCCGGTCCTCCAGGCCAGGCGCCAGCGGCGCCACCTTCCAGCTCTTGTCCTCGCGGATCTTCGCGGTCTCGGGGAGGAAGTCCAGGTTCTCTCCCGCGTCCAGCCGAGCCTGCCGCGCCTGCCGGGCCGCCAGGGCCTCCGCCCGCCGCTCCGCCAGCTGCTCATGCAGCTTCGCGATCAGCTCCAGGGCCTTCGGGGTCAGGATCTCGTCATAGCGGTCACCGACCGGTCCGGTGATCTTCACGTTCTCTGGCACCGTCGTCATATCAGCTCCTCCCGGCTTTGGATGTCCATCCTAAGCACGCCCGGTATATCCGTCCCGGGCGGTCCCGTTCTGCCCGGGACACGGGTGCATAACGCCGAATTTTTCGCGACGTGAAAAAGACGTAAAATTACTCGTGAGTAACATGCGGCCTGGGCTGGCGGGGCGACATTCCGTAATGACATCGCGACCGCGAACGCATGATAAGCTGGTGAGTCGCTATTTGGGCATAAAAAAAGCCAGTCAACCAAGACTGACTGGTTATAGGAGTGTATCGCAGGTATGGCTTTTCGTCAAATGACGGAGTCCGTGCCGGACCCGGATCAGGATCCGGGCCGGGGTCGCGACCGCGCAGCACCGCGCGCGGCCGAGCAAGAGTACGTGACCATGCTGTACGAACTGCTGGACGCCGCGCGCTCGCGCACCGAGGCCCGGCTGCGGGAGGTCCGGGCCGCGGGGGGAGCCGGCGGCACCCGCCAGGCCCGCCTGGAACGGGACGTCTCCGCCGCCGAGAACGAAAACCGGCTGTCGGTGCTGGACGGGATCGAGCGGGGCCTGTGCTTCGGCCGCACCGACGACGAGGACTCCGAGACGCTCTACATCGGCCGCACCGGCCTGCGGGACGACGACTACGAGCTCAGGCTCATCGACTGGCGCGCCCCCGCGGCCCGCCCCTTCTACGCCGCGACCCCGCGCAACCCGGCCGGCCTCGTGCGCCGCCGCCACATCTACACCCGGCAGCGCACCGTCACCGGCATCGACGACGAGGTCTTCGACCTCGACAAGCTGTCCGATTCCGATCGCGCCAGCCTGTCGGGCGAGGCGGCCCTGCTCGCGGCCGTCTCCAGCGCCCGCACCGGCCGCATGTCCGACGTGGTCGCCACCATCCAGGCCGAACAGGACCGGGTGATCCGTTCCGGCCTGGCCGGGGTGCTGGTCGTCCAGGGCGGGCCCGGCACCGGCAAGACCGTCGCGGCGCTGCACCGCGCCGCCTACCTGCTCTACACGCACCGCCGGACCCTGTCCCGCCGGGGTGTCCTGGTGATCGGCCCGAACGTCACCTTCCTGCGCTACATCAGCCAGGTCCTGCCCTCGCTCGGCGAGACCGACGTCGTGCTGCACACCCTGGGCGACCTGTTCCCCGGCGTCCACGCCTCCGACACCCGCGACCCGGCCGCCGTGGTCAAGGGGTCCCTGCGCATGGCGGACGTGCTGCGGCGCGCGGTCCGCAGCCGGCAGCGGGTTCCCGGGGGCGACATCACGGTGTCCACCGACACCGTGGACATCCCGCTGTCACGGGACGTGATCGTGAAGGCCCGCGACCGGGCCCGTTCCGTGCGCAAGCCGCACAACGTCGCCCGCAAGCTGTTCGTCACCGACCTGCTGACCTCCCTCGCCTACGCCGAGGCCCGGGTCCTGGGCCGGGACTTCGACGACGAGGACGTGCCCTACGCCCGCGAGCTCCTGTGGGACGAGCCCGGCGTCGTCAGTGCCCTGGACGACCTGTGGCCGCTGCTGACCCCCGAGCGCGCCCTGGCCGGCCTGCTGGGGTCCGAGCGCGAGATCCGGGCCGCGTCCCGGAACACCCTCGACGACTCCGAACGGGACCTGCTTTTCCGGCCCGCCCCTGGCGAGACCTCGCCCGCGCCGTGGACGGTCGCCGACGTGCCGCTCCTGGACGAGCTGGCCGAACTGCTCGGCGTCGACGACTCCGACGCAAGGCGCCGGCGCCGCGAGATGGAGCGGGCGCAGAAACTGGAAGTCAAGTACGCGCAGGAAGTCCTGGAGATCAACGACATCGCCGACCTCGGCATGGTCGACGCCGAGACCCTGGCCGCCTGGAACCGGGACAACGGCCCGGCCCTGTCCACCGCCGAGCGGGCGGGCGCCGACCGGTCGTGGGCCTACGGGCACGTGATCATCGACGAGGCGCAGGAACTGCCCGAGATGGCGTGGCGGATGGTGCTGCGGCGCAACCCCTCGGTCTCGATGACCGTGGTCGGCGACGTCGCCCAGACCGGCTCGCCCGCCGGCGCCCGGGCCTGGAAGGCGATGCTGGACCAGTTCGTCCGGGGCCGGTGGCGGGAGGAACGGCTGACGGTGAACTACCGGACCCCGTCGGAGATCATGGCCGTCGCCGCGGACGTGCTGGCTTCGGTCGCCCCGGGCGAGGAGCCCCCCGAATCGGTCCGCACCGAAGGCGTCCCGCCCCGCGCCGTCCGGGTCGCGGCGCCCGCCGGGCTCGCGGAGGAAACCGCGCGGGCGGCCCGGGCGGACCTGGCCGAGATCGGCGGGCCCGACGGCGGGCGCCTGGCGGTGATCGTGCCGGACGCGCGGGCCTCCGCGGTCGGGGCGGCGCTCCCGGAAGCGGTCAGCGGCGACCGGCCCGAGTCCCTGGACGCGGCGGCAACGCTGCTGACGGTGTCGCAGGCCAAGGGGCTGGAGTTCGACCGCGTGATCCTGGCCGACCCGGCGGGCATCATCGCCCAGTCCCCGAACGGCGGCCACGACCTCTACGTCGCCATCACCCGCGCCACCCA
>WRBL01000160.1 GCA_009784565.1 Streptosporangiales bacterium
ACCGCAGCAGCCTTCCCTCGTAGGTAAGGGCGAAGTCGCGGAACGCCTCCGCCGGGGCGGTGAGCGGACGGTCGGCCTGCCAGGCGATGCCGACCGTCCGGGCCGCCTTCGGCTCGGTGATGCGGACCGCCGCGACGGCGGGGTCGGACAGCGACGCCGCCGTCGCGGGCAGCAGTGACACTCCGAGCCCGGCTCCGACCAGGCCGCGGGCGGTATCGGCTTCCTCTCCCTCGAAGGCGATCCTCGGCTCGAACCCGGCCGCCCGGCACAGGTCATCGGTGATCGCGCGGAGCCCGTAGCCCGGCTCCATGAAGATGAAGTCCTCGTCCGCCGCCTCCTCCAGCCGCACCCCGCCCCGCCGCCGGGCGAACGGATGCCCGGCCGGCACGAACAGGTCGATCCGCTGGTCGTCCAGGGGCCGGGCGATCATGCCCGGCCCCTCCGGCAGCGGCGCGGTCAGGTACACGTCCAGCTCGCCGTCGCGCAGCCGGGCGAGCAGCGCCTCCGACCCGCCCTGCACCAGGGCGAACCGGACTTCGGGGTGCGACGCCCGGAAGCCCCGCAGCAGCCGGGGCACCGCGTCGGTGCCCAGCGTGTGCAGGAACCCGAGCGCGACCCGCCCGCGGGCCGGGTCCGCTTCCCCCACGAGACGGGAAAGAACGGACGTGAGGGGAGGAAGGATCCGTTCGGAATATTCATAGAGGAAGACGCCGTGACGGGTGAGCCGGATGGAACGGCCGGGGCGGGTGAAGAGGGGAACGCCCAGTTCGGACTCCAGGCGGGCGATCGAGCGGGACAGCGTGGGCTGCGGGACGCCCAGGATCTCCGCGGCGCGGGTGAGGTGCTGCTCGCGGGCGACGACGGCGAACTGCCGCAGCCGGGGCACCAGCGCGTCCAGGGCCGCGGTCGCGTCGGCATCCTCATTCATATTTGAATGATATAGCTCATGATCATGCATTGGACGTATTAATACCGTCCGGTTTACCGTCAGGGCCGTGCTTGAAGAATCCACGGTTACGGCGGCCCCGGGCAAGCTCCGGACCGGCGACCCCGGCATGCGGAACATCCGGATCGGCCTGTTCGGCGCAGGGGTCGCGACGTTCGCCCTGCTGTACTCGCCGCAGCCGCTGCTGCCGCTGCTGTCGTCCGGGTTCAAAGTCAGCCCGGCCGGGGCGAGCCTGGCGATGTCGGCCGCCACCCTGGCGCTCGCCGTGGCGATCATCCCGCTCAGCTCGCTGTCGGAGGTGTACGGGCGTCAGCGTGTCATGACGATCTCGGTGGTCTCCGCCGCCGTTCTCGGAATCGCGACGGCGTTCGCGCCGTCCATGGGCGCGCTCATCGGCCTCCGGGTCGCCGAGGGCATCGCCCTCGCGGGCATGCCCGCCAGCGCCATGGCCTACCTGCGCGAAGAGGTCGACCCGGGCTCGCTCTCCCTGGCCATGGGCGTATTCGTCGGGGGAAACGGGATCGGCGGGCTCGCGGGCCGGATCATCGCGGGCCTGCTGGCCGACGTCGGCGGCTGGCGGGTCTCCATGGCCGGGGTCAGCGCCGTCTCCCTGGTCTGCGCGGCCGGCTGCGCCGTCATGCTGCCGAAGTCGCGGTTCTTCACCCCGTCATCGCCGCGGGTTTCCGTGCTGCTCGGGACGCTTCGGACGAATCTCACCGACTCCCGGCTCGCGCGGCTGTACCTGATCGGCTTCGCCCTGATGGGCGCGTACGTGACCGTCTACAACTACCTGACCTACCGGGTGAGCGAGCCGCCGTTCAACCTGTCCCCGACCGAGGTCGGGCTGCTGTTCACGGTCTACCTGGCGGGCACCTACGCCTCGTCGAAGGCGGGCGGGCTGGCCGACTCGTTCGGCCGCTACCGGGTGCTGATCACCGGGGCGTCGGTCACGTTCGCCGGCGTGCTGCTGACCCTGCCCGCGAACCTGGCCCTCATCGTGACCGGGCTCATCCTGCTGACCATGGGATTCTTCGCCGCGCACTCGGTGGCCAGCAGCTGGGTCAGCGGTGCCGCCCGGGTCGCCCCGGCGCAGTCCTCGGCCCTGTACCTGTGCCTGTACTACGTCGGCAGCAGCGTCGCCGGATCGGTCGGCGGCGTCTTCTACGCCAGCGGCGGGTGGCCGTCGACGGTCGTCTTCGTGGTGGTGCTGCTGGCCGTCGCCCTGGCCAGCGCGCTGACGCTGCGCTGGGGCCGTCCCGCCCGCTGAGGCGGATCCTCAGGTCGTCCGCTGCTCGTCCTCGGCGCGCCCGCCGTCATCGGGATTCCGCTCGTCCTCGATCATCTGGAACAGGAGCGACTGAATGCGCTGGACGTGCGGGATCTCGTCCAGCGTCACGTCGCCGTGCTCCCCCGCCGTCTCCAGGACCACCGTGCCGGAGCCGAAGGGCCGGTCCAGCAGACTCTGGCGATAGGAGATGTTCACGATGCGGGAGAGGGGAAAATCCCGGCCGTTCTGCACCATGATGCCGGTCCTGACCCGGACCCGGAGCGTGGTCACCTCATACCGGGTGGTGCGCCACCGCAGTACCGGGATCATCAGCCACCACATCAGGAGCACGACCCCGAGGACCAGGACGATCAGCCGCTCGATGTTCGCCGCGCCGCTGTTCGGGATCACCACTTCCAGGACCAGCAGCACCGCCAGCACCAGCACCGCGATCGCGGCCGGCCGCACCAGGACCTTCCAGTGCGGGTGCAGGGTCTCGACGGCTTCCTCGCCGTCCGTCAGCAGGTCTCGGTTCCCCATACGCACATGCTCCCACGGGTCGGTTGCGGTCTGCTCAGTCCGCCCGCCCAGTCTGCCCGCTCAATTCGCGGTGGGGCGGAGATGAACGATATCCCCGGCCGAGACGGGAGTCTCGGTGCGCCCGGACCGGATCAGAAGCCGGCCGTCGGCATCGACGTCGGTGGCCTCGCCGGTCAGGGAGTTCTCCCCGGG
The DNA here is from genome assembly GCA_009784565.1 of Streptosporangiales bacterium. GTDB lineage: Bacteria > Actinomycetota > Actinomycetes > Streptosporangiales > Streptosporangiaceae > Trebonia. Next base: position 2,946 of record WRBL01000160.1, read on the forward strand.
AAGCTCGGCCCGGACCTGCTGGCCCAGCGTGGCGCACAGCGTCCGGTACTCGTTCAGCAGGCCCGTCGCCTCCGGGTCCGGGTGATCGCGGAAGGAGACGTAGTTCCGCTCCAGCTGGCGCAGGATCTCGGCCAGCAGCTTCTGCCGGGACACCTTCCCGCCCTCGATGGCGATCGAGGTCGCGGGCAGGGCCCCGGGCCGGGCCGGGAGCCCGTCGGCCGTGGTGGAGACGTTGACCCCCATCCCGATCACCACGGCGCCGTCGGCCGACTGCTCAGCCAGGATGCCGCACAGCTTGCGGCCCCCGATCAGCACGTCGTTCGGCCATTTCAGCTTCGCGGGCAGGCCGCTCGTCGCCCGCACCGACCGGGCCACCGCCACCCCGGCCAGCAGCGGCAGCCAGCCGCGCCTGGCCGGAGGCACGTTGCCGGGCCTGAGCAGGACTGAGCAGGTCAGCGCCGCGCCGGGCTGGCTCACCCATTCCCGGCCCATGCGGCCCCGCCCGGCGGTCTGCTCGTCCGCCGCCAGAACCTGGCCTTCGGCTCCTCCGGCCGCCGCCAGGTCCGCGTTGGTCGAACCCGTGCTCCGGACCGCCTTCACCGACGTCCACAGCCCCTCTGACTCCGCGTTCAGCTCCGCCCGCAGCGCCTCCGCGTCCAGCGGGTCCGGCTCCATCGTGCTCACGCTGGCACTCTACTGCTCCAGGGAGAAGAGCCGCCATCAGCGCCGGGCCGGGTCAGCCGGTGTTCTGGCCGGGTCAGCCGGTGTCCTGGCCGGGTCAGCCGGTGTTCTGGAGGCCGGCGGCTACGCCGCTGACCGACAGCAGGAGGAGACGCTCGGGGGACCGCTCCCCCGGCTCCTCCGCGTCACCGTCCGGGGAGCGCAGGGCTTCCAGGGCGCGGAGCTGGAGGTAGGAGAGGGCGTCCACGTACGGGTCGCGGAGCACGACGGCGCGGGCCAGGACGGGGCGGTTGGCCAGCAGACGGTCATGACCGGTGACCGAGAGGACCAGGCGCCGCGTCAGGTCGTACTCCGACAGCACCCTCTCGGTCAGGTCCGGCCGCCCGCCGAGGGACAGGTACCGGGCGGCGATCACCCGGTCGGTCTTGGCCAGGCTCATCTCGGCGTTGTCCAGCAGGGTGGCGAACAGCGGCCACTCCTCGTAGGCCCGCTGCAGTTCCTCCGGCCCGGCGGAGGCGAGAGCGGCGGACAGCCCGCTGCCCAGGCCATACCAGCCGGGAAGGTTGAGCCGGGTCTGGGACCAGGCGAACACCCACGGGATGGCCCGCAGGTCTTCCAGGCCCAGCGGGCCGCTGCCGAGCCCGCGCTTGGCCGGGCGGGAGCCGATCCGCAGGCCGCCGATCTCGTTCAGCGGGCTCACCGACGCGAACCAGGAGGCGAAGCCGTCGGCCTCGACCAGCGCGCGGAACGCGTCTTTCGCCGAGGAATCGATCGAGTCGGCCAGCGAGCGGAACACCGTCGCCGCGCCTCCGTTCCGTGAGGCGACCGAAGGCGAGGACGCCAGCAGCGTCGCCGACGTGACCTGCTCCAGGTGGCGCAGGCCGATCGCGGGCTGGCCGTACCGGGCGAAGATGACCTCGCCCTGCTCGGTGACCTTGAGCCGCCCGTCCACCGAGCCCGGGGCCTGGGCCAGCACGGCGCGGCCGGCCGGGCCGCCGCCCCGGCCGATGGCGCCGCCGCGGCCGTGGAACATGGTGAGCTTGACGTTGCGCGAGGCCCCCCACGACGCCAGTTCGGACTGGGCCTCGAACAGCCGCAGGGTCGCCGACGCCGGGCCCAGTTCCTTGGCTGAGTCGGAGTAGCCGAGCATGACCTCCATCTGACGGCCGTTGGCGTTGAGGCGGGACATGACGCCGGGGATCGACAGCATCCCCTCCAGCACCGACGGAGCGGCCGCGAGGTCGTCGCCGCTCTCGAACAGCGGGACCACGTCCAGCACGGGCCCGTCTCCGTCGGGGAAGGCGAACCGCGCCAGTTCGTACACCGCCGCGACGTCCTCGGCCGACGTCGTGAACGAGATGACGTACCGGTGGCACGCGTCGGCGCCGAACCGCTTCTGGATCCAGCCGATCACCTTGATCGTCTCCAGGACCTCCACCGTCATGGGCGACAGCTCGGACGACCCGGCCCGCAGTTCGGCGAGGGCCTTCGCGTGTACCTGGGAGTGCTGCCGCACCTCCAGGCTGGCCAGGTGGAAGCCGAAGGTCTCGGCCTGCCAGATCAGGTGCTGCAGGTCGCCGTTCGCCTGCCGGACGGCGCCCGCTTCCGACAAAGCGGACTGGACCAGGCGCAGGTCGGCCAGGAACTCCGAGACCGACGAGTAGGCGAGGTCGGCGTCGCGGGTCCGGGTCGCCGAGATACGTTCGGCCGCGAAAAGCAGGTACGCGCGGTAGGGCTCCTCCGGCGAGCGGGCGTTGACCTCGGCCATAAGGTCGGGGTGAGCGGCCGCGGCGGCGGCCAGGGCCCGGCGCAGCCCGTCCGGAGCGGACGGCTCGTGCACGGTCAGCGCCCGGGCGATACGAGCGCACCCGGCCTCGAGGGCGCGCAGCGCGTGGTCGGCCTGGATCGTCGCGGCCTCGCGGGTCACGGCCGCGGTCACGTTCGGGTTGCCGTCCCGGTCGCCGCCGACCCAGCTGCCGAACCGGAGGAACGCGGGCGCCGGAGACGGAGCGGAACCGGACGAGGACTCGAGCAGCACGTGGTCCAGCGCCCGGTATACCAGCGGGACCAGCCGGAACAGGGTCTCGTCGAACGCCGTCATAACCGTGCGGACCTCGTCGGCCGGAGTCATCGGGTTGACCCGCAGCTGCGCGGTACGCCACAGCAGGTCTACCTCCTCGCGCAGGCTCCGGCGGGCCTCCGCCTGCCGGGCCGCGCCGAGGCGCGCGTCGTCGAGGGCCCCGAGCAGGCCGCCGAGCCGGCGAAGGGAGGCGACGACCGCGCGGCGACGGGCCTCGGTCGGATGGGCGGTGAAGACGTTGTGGATCCGGAGGCCGGACAGCAGGTCCTCCACGTGCGACGCGCCCTGCTCGGCGGTGATCCGGGCCACCGCGTCGGCCAGGGACTCCCGCGGCGGCAGGTCACCGGAGTCTCGCGTGCGCAGGGTCCGGACCCGCTGCTGCTCCTCGGCCAGGTTGACCAGGTGGAAGTAGACGGTGAACGCCCGGGCCACCTGCTCGGCTCGTTCCGTGGACCAGGAGGCCACCAGCGTGGCGATTTCGTCCCCCGCTCTGGACGCGGCCTCGGACGCGCCCACGACGTCCCGCTCCGCCCGGCGCGCGTCGATGACCGCGTGCCGCAGCCGTTCCACGTCGGCCAGCAGGCCGGGCCCCCCGGACGCGCTGATCGCTTCGCCCAGAATGTCGCCGAGCAACCGAACGTCCCGGCGCATCTGCTCCGGGAGCTCCGCGGATTCCCGCTCTCGGTCCAAGTTTGGTGTAGCCACGACTCAAAGTTAACCAGCCGCCTGTGAAGGACAGCATGCGGGGAAGTTAATGCTGGCGGCGTGACCGCGACTGGGGCGGAACATCCCCAGATGCCCGGCCTGCGCACCACGGCGGGCAGGATCGCCGGGCTCGGCCCCGGGCGGCCGTCACGCGAGCGCTTAACGCACTGCCCTCCAAACGTGAGACACTGCCCCGAAGAAACCTGTCAACATCCCCTTGCAACAGGGGCACCACGTACCCTTCGGTAATGTGCGCAACTGGCCCGCGCACACCCCTCAGCGTCATAGAGTCGGAATGATGAGCGAATTCGCCGCACCAATACCCGTCCTCGCGAGATACGCGGTCATGGTCGATGTCGGGTATATCTACGCGGCCGCGGGTGAGCTACTCTTCGGGACGAGCTCGCGGCGTGAGTTTCGCGTGGATGCGGTTGGCCTCATCCAGGCGATCACCAAGCACGCCGACGAACTGTTCCGCGGCGACCTGCTGCGGGTCTACTGGTACGACGCGGCTCGTGACCGGGTGCCCACGATCGACCAGCGGGTCATCGCGCAGATGGCCTGGGTCAAGCTCCGCCTCGGCAACCTGAACGCCCGGGGCCAGCAGAAGGGCGTGGACGCCAACATCCGCGCCGACATGGAGGCACTGGCCCGGCACCGCGCCCTGTCGGACACGATCCTGATCGCCGGAGACGAGGACATGGTGCCGGCGGTCGAGGCCGCTCAGGCCTACGGCGTCCGGGTTCACCTGTGGGGCATCGAGCCGCCCTACGGCACTAACCAGGCCGAGCGCCTGGTGTGGGAGTCCGACACGGTCGACGTGCTGGACTCCGCGTTCCTGCGGCCTTATTTCGCCAAGAACCAGCTCGCCGAGACGCCCCGCCCGGATATCAACCAGCCGCACGTGCCGAATCCGGCTCAGCTGTTCGGCGAGCGGCACGGCCGGCCGCCCCAGCAGTACGGGCGCAACAACCACCTCACCTCCACCGGCCCCATGCCGAAGCTCGGCCCGGACCGGCGGCACGTCGAGGAGGCCGGCGAGCACGTGGCCCACAAGTGGATCCTCACCCGGGGCCAGGACAACATCCGGGACCTGCTGCCCGGCCCGATCCTGCCCCCCGTCATCGACAAGGAACTCCTCGTCGAGGCGGAGAAAGAGCTAGGCCAGTCATTGCGCCCGTACCAGGAGGCGCGAGAATGGCTGCGGGACGCGTTCTGGGCACGCGTCCACCGCGAGTTCGGGATAGGAGTCGGGAAGTCACGTGGGTGAACAGCCTTACCTTCAGGTAGTACGCGGTGCCGCTACGGACGAGGAGGTCGCCGCGGTGGTCACCACGCTCTCCGCCGTCGCGGCCGCGAGCGCGCAGCGCGCCGCCTCGGCCCGGGACACCAGGCCCGTCCGGGATTGGAACTCCCCGTCCCGCCTCATGCGCTCCCCTGTGCATCCGAGCCCGGGCGGCTGGCGCCGTTCGGTATTGCCTTAGCCGCCTGATTGGGAGACGCTTCATCAGGGAGGTCCTTGATGAAGAAGTCGAACCTCAAAGGGCTCAAGCTGACCGACGTGCGGCCCGGTGTCACGCGGCGGTCATTCTCCGGAGAGGGCGCGACGCTGTCTTGGGGCACGCTCACCCCCGGGCACGAACCGCGGCCCCACACCCACCCCCATGAGCAGATCGTCTACATCATGTCCGGGCACGGCACCTTCACCGTCGGCGACGAGACCGTGGACGTGACCGAAGGCGACATGCTCGTCGTCCCGTCGAACGAACTGCATTACGCGGTGGCCGGCGGGGACGAGCCGATGGTCGACCTGTCGATCTTCAATCCCCGGCGCGAAGACTACTACCGAGCCGACGAAGTTGGCTGAACTCCGCGAGCGCCTGCGGAACGGCGAGCGGCTGATCGGGACGTTCTGCAAGTCCCGGGACCCTTCCGCCGCCGAGACACTGGCGGTCTCCGGGTACGACCTCATCGTGGCCGACCTCGAGCATTCCCCCCTATCGGTCAGCGACGTCGAGGGGATCGTGCGGGCCTGCGACTGCCACGACGTGCCCGTCATCGCCCGGATCCCGGTCAGTTCGCTCGGCCTGAGCGGGGCCCTGCTCGACACCGGGGTCACCGGGCTCCAGGTCAGCGACGTGGCTTCGGCGGCCACCGCCAAGGCGGTGCGGGCCGCCGCGCACTACCCGCCGGACGGGGCTCGCAGCCTGTCCACCGCGACCCGCGCGGCGCGGTTCGGCACGGTCCCGGCGGCGGCTCATGTCGCCGCCGCCCGCGCCGGGACCGTGCTCATCGGGCAGGTGGAGTCGCCGCAGGGGCTGGACGCCGTCGGTCAGGTCATCAAGTCGGAGGTATTCGACGCCCTGTTCATCGGCCCGTCCGACCTGTCCGCGACGCTGGGGCACCCGGGCGAGATGGACCATCCGTCGGTACGGGACGCGGTCGCCCGGGCGGCAGACGGCGTGCTGAGCGCCGGAGTGCCGCTCGGGATGTTCTGCCCGACAGCCGAATCGGCCCGGGACTGGGCCCGGCGGGGGATGACGCTGCTGGTGATCTCCACGGACCTGTCGATGCTGGGCGCGGCCGCCCGCTCGGCGGTCTCGGTGTTCCGGGATTCGTGATGGACGGCTTCCGGGATATCGCCCATCTCGGGCACGTGTCGCTGCTGACGCCGCGGCCCGAGGAAAGCCTGGAGTTTTTCACCTCGCTGCTGGGACTGTCGGTGGTCTCCTCGTCCTCCGGCGTGTGGTACCTGCGGGGCTACGGGGACTACGAGACGTACTGCCTGCGACTGGAGGCATCGGATCGTTCCGGGATCGGGCATCTCGCGCTGCGGACGTGGTCTCCCGAGGCGCTGGCGCGGCGCGTGGAATGGCTGCGCGGCGCTTGTGTGGGCGGAACGTGGACGGAACCCGAGGGCGGGAAGGGGCCTGCGTACGAGTTCCGGGATCCGGACGGCCACTTCTGCCGGATTTATTACGAAACTTCGAAATATGAACCGCCGCCCGACACGAGGCCAGCGATGAAATCGAACCATTCCCGGTATCTCGGGGTCGGGGCGAACGTCCGGCGGATGGAGCACGTGAACCTGATGGCGTCCGACGTCCGGGCGTGCCGGGAGTTCTGGGAGGCCGGGTTCGGCCTGCGCACGTTCGAGATCATCCGGAACGACGACGGCTCGGAAGACGGGGCGTGGCAGTCCTCGACCGCGCAGGGCCACGAGATCATCTACGTCCGCGATCACCTGGGCGGACGGTCGCGCCTGCACCACGTGGCGTTCTGGGTCGACTCGCGGGAGGACGTGCTGCGGGCCGCGGACCTGCTGAACGACGCCGGGGTTCCGATCGAGGCCGGCCCGTCCCGGCACATTCCCGTCCAGGGTTTCTACCTCTACGCCCGGGAACCCGGCGGCAACCGTGTCGAGATCTGCAGCGGCGGCTACCTGGCCTTCGACCCGGACGACTCCCCCGTCGTGTGGACGTCCGCCGAGTACGCGGCCAAGCCCGGCTGGGGCGCCCGCCTGCCGTCTACCTTTCGCACCTACGGCACGCCGCCGCTGGGCGCGCCCGAGGAGGACGACGTGTCAGACTGGCCCGCCCCATGAGGATCGTCGTCGCGGGTTCGGGAGCCATGGGGTGCCGGTTCGGAGGGCTGCTGGCCGAGGCCGGGCAGGACGTGCTGCTGCTCGACGGGTGGGCCGAGCACGTGGACGCGATCAACTTCAGCGGCCTGCGCATCACCGACGAGCGCGGTTCCCGGGTCGTGCGGGTCGCCGCGAAGGCGTTTCCCGCGGTGACCGCTGACCGCGCTGACCTGGTCATCGTGTTCGGGAAGGCGGCGCAGACCGCCTCCCTGGCCGAGGCGGCGACGGCCGCGATCGGCCGGGACACCCTCCTGCTCACCCTGCAGAACGGGCTCGGCAACCTGGAAATCCTCGGCCGGTACGTACCGGCCGACCGCCTGCTCGCCGGAACGACCACCCTGGGCACCGAGCTTCTGGGTCCCGGTCACGTCCGGGCGCTGGGATCCGGGGAGACCGTGTTCGGGGCGCTCGAGGCCGGAGGGCGCAGGCGTGAGGTCGCGCGGGTCCGGCAGGCCCTGGCCGCCGCCGGCATCGCGGTGCGGATGACCGCGGATCCGCGCGCCACCGTCTGGTCCAAGGTCGCGTTCAACTGCGTGATGAACAGTCTGTGTTCCCTGGCGTCGATCCCGGTCTCGGCCCTGGCGCGCTACGACCGGTTCGATGAACTCGCGGGGTCCGTCCTGGACGAGATCGTCGCGGTGGCCGCCGCCGAGGGCGTCGCGGTCGATTCAGCCGGCGTGCTGGCCCTGATGCGGGCGCAGTTCGCGCCGTCCGCCTCCGGAGATCACCTGGCATCCACGCTGCAGGACCTGATGCGCGGGCGCCCGACCGAGATCGCCTACCTGAACGGCGCGGTCGCCGCCCGCGCCGCGGAGCACGGGATTCCGGCCCCGGTCAACGAGACGATCACCCGTCTCATCGCCCTCCTGGAAGCCACCTGGCCCGCCCGCGTTACGTCTCTGAACGCCGACTGATTCCCTAATATGTCAGCGTGACGGCTCAGCTCAACTTGTTCGGACCGCAGGTTCAGACCGACGACGCGGAACTGGAAGCCGTCGCCGAGGAACTGGCCGCCGCGGATCCGGACGGGCGGAAGGTCGCGCGGGCCCTGCGCCGCACCTACGACATGCTCCTCGACGGCCAGCACACCGGCCGGTACCGGTGGGATCAGCTCGCGAAGACGGAGAAGACCCACTTCGGCACGCTGGCCGAGATTAACCTCCAGCGTGCCTTCCGCTTCGAGGACGGGCAGAGCATGGACTTCGCGATCCGCGGGATCGACGTGGACTGCAAGTTCTCCCAGGATCCCGGAGACTGGATGATCCCTCCGGAGGCGTCCGGCCAGCTCATCCTGGGGCTGTGGGCCAGCGACGATCAGGGCCTCTGGTCGGCCGGGCTCATCCGCGCCACCGACGACGTGCTGACCACCGCGGCCGGCAACCGGGACCGCAAGCGCTGGCTGTCCCCGCACGGCAAGGCCGCCGTCCAGTGGCTCCACAAGAACCGGAACCTGCCCGAGAACGCCCTGCTGCGCATCCCTCCCCGCGACGTCGGCACGATCTTCGAATGCTCCGAGTACGGCAGCAAGCGCGTGGACATGCTGTTCCGGGTCGCTCAGGGACGCCTCATCAGCCGCACGGTCGTCGCCACCGTGGCCCAGCAGGAGGACTACATGAAGCGCGTGCGCGGCAATGGCGGGTCGCGCAGCAGTTTGCGGCCGGAAGGCATCGTGATTCTCGGCCATTACGACAGCCACCGGCACGTGGCGGCCCAGCTGAACCTCCCGGTGCCGGCGCCCGGGTCGGGCGAATCGGTCAGTGTCCGCCTGGCCCGCCGGGACCCGGAGCGCCACGGCACCCGGCCGGATGTCGCCCTGGACGGCGAGCGCTGGGTGGCCGCGGGCGAGGACGACCCGCCCGGGAACGCGCCGATGCTGCCCGGGACGAAGACATGACCAGCGCCACACGACACGGTGGCATCAAAAATGCCTTCGATACCCACCAGGGGCCGGGTTATGCGCGAAAATAATGTGCGGGACCACCCGCGAGCCAAGCGGAAGGAGGTGGCGATGCCCGATACGACGCCCCAGGCGGCACCTGAGTACCGGGTCGTGGAGATCTGCGCCGGGGCCGGCGGTCAGGCGCTCGGCCTGGAACTGGCGGGCTTCGAGCACGAGCTCGCGGTCGAGCTCGACGAGAACGCCTGCGCCACGCTCCGGCACAACCGGCCGCAGTGGAAGGTGGCCCAGGGCGACGTCGCCAGCGAGGCCGTCTGGCAGCCGGGTGACTACGAGGGCATCGACCTGCTGGCCGGCGGCGTGCCGTGCCCGCCGTTCACCATCGCGGGCAAGCAGCTCGGCGCGACGGACGAGCGGGACCTGTTCGCCTGGACGATCGAGCTGTGCGGCACGATGAAGCCCCGCGCGCTGCTCCTGGAGAACGTCCGCGGCCTGTCACTGCCCCGGTTCTCCGCCTACCGCCAGCACGTGCTCGACCGGCTGGCCCAGCTCGGGTACGCCGCCGACTGGCGGCTGCTGCACGCCGCCGATTTCGGGGTGCCGCAGCTGCGTCCCCGGTTCGTCCTGGTCGCGATGCGCCCGGAGGACTTCGCCTACTTCACCTGGCCCGAACCGCTGGACCAGACGAAGACGGTCGGCGAGACGCTGAAGGACGCCATGGCGCGGGACGGCTGGCGGGGCGCCGCGGCCTGGGCGAGGAAGGCGAACGACATCGCCCCGACGATCGTCGGCGGTTCCAAGAAGCACGGTGGCGCCGACCTCGGACCGACCCGGGCTAAGCGGGCCTGGCGGGATATGGGCGTGAACGGGCTCGGCATCGCGGATGCTCCCCCGGCGAAGGACGATCCGGTGTCCCTCGTCCCCAAGCTCACCTGTGAGATGGTCGCCCGCCTGCAGGGCTGGGACGACGGCGAGTACCGGTGGACGTTCACCGGCCGGAAGACCTCGAATTACCGTCAGATCGGCAACGCCTTCCCCCCGCCGGTGGCCCGCGCGATCGGCACCCGGATCCGGAAGGCCTTCGATCGCGAGGCGGAGCCCCGCGAACTGGTCGAGGAGACGAGCGTCCGGCACGACCCGGTATACACGGTGCTCCGGGCCGACGGCGGCTTCCTCACGATGGACCAGATCCTCCGCCGGCTCGACGAGCCGCTGGAGGTCTCCGAGTTCGAGCGTCACCTGGCCCACCTGCGGCAGGACTTCCACATCGAAGTCGACCCCCGCAAGTCCGGGGACGCCTACAAGATCGGCGAGTTCAAGGCCTTCACCGGCCAGCCCGACCACCTGCGCCACGAGGCCTTCGTCAAGCCCAGCAAGATCAGCTAAAACCCTTTATATTCCGAACGGGTCTTCGCTACTCCCCCGCCGCTCCGCTACCCGCCCCAGTGCGGAGCGGTGAGCGGGTCGTCGGCGCTGCCCGCCGGCTGGGATGACCGCCATTCGGACCGGATGGGCTTGCTCCGGCCGATTTCGGAAAGGATCGGGCTGAGGATGGCGTTGTAGGCGACGGGGTCGTACTTGCGGCCCATGGCCTGGAGGACGCCCTTCCCGCTCGCCTGGCCGATCAGGGTGTCCAGCACCTGGTAGTCGACGTCTTCGCCGACGGCCAGCTGATCGTAGGCGGACTGCGCGAGTGACGCCACGGCGGGATGGTCGGCGGACTCGCTCGCGAAGATGAGCGTCGCGTCCATAAGGTCCATTCCCGAAGTGTAGGGACACCGGGGAAGAAAAGAGCGGGCGCCGGGAAATTCCCGGCGCCCGCTCAGGAGACGGACGGACTACGCGTGCGCGGTGAGATCGGCCACGAACGCCTGGGCGTTCGGGGTGCCCCACCCGGTCGTCGCGTCGTATCCGGTCGTGGTCGGGTAACCGGCCACGGAGACATCCCACATCTGGTTGTCCACCAGGTCGCCGACCGACTTGCTGACGCTGGCGCTCCCGTCGGCTTCGGCGCCGGAGAAGGTCGCCGGGGCGCTGCCGAGGTGCTCCGGCACAATGTCGGTGTAGGCCGACGAGGCGCCGATTCCGCTGTACAGCATCGGGGCGAGGAAGCCCAGCGGGGACTTCCCGGCGGACGCCCGGGCCGCGTTGACCAGCGCGGTCAGCGCCGCGGTCTGCGGGCTGGCCGCGGACGTGCCGCCGTAGAAGGTCCAGCAGCCGGTGCTGTTGCTGCAGTTGTACTCCGGGTAGGCCGTGATGTAGACGTCGACGCCGCCGTTGACCGCCGCGTTCCAGGACGTGTCCGGGACGATCCGGTGGTCGCCCAGGCTGGAGTCGGCGGTCTGCCAGCTCGGACGGGAGTAGACGGCGCTGGCTCCGCCGCCGGTGCCGATAGGCGCCCAGGACTCATTCCACACCGCCTGCGAGTCACCGCCGGAGGTCGAGTTCCAGTAGCCGGAGGTGGACGGGTCGTCGCTGGTCGGATCCCAGGTCCAGCCGTCCATCAGCTGGGTGCCGCCCACGGACGTCACGTACGGAGAGCTGGCCGGCCAGCCCACCGTCG
>WRBL01000161.1 GCA_009784565.1 Streptosporangiales bacterium
ATGTCGCGCTCCGGGGCGCTGCGAGGGCGGGTGGAATGACGGACCATGGCTGAACGGGATTCTACGCCCCTGTCCGGACCGGCAGGCTGGTCATGCGACGGGCGTTGAAATGCGTCGGGTTCACCTTGGCGGCGATGTCGGTGGCCGCGTCGAGCGCGCGCGGGTCAGGTATCTCGTCGAAGATCGCGGTGATCGAGTCCTTGATCCGCGCCTCTATCTGGTCCATGACGCGCCGGGAGAACGCCGGGGCGGTCAGCCGCCGCAGCCGCAGGTGCTCCGGCCGCTCGACGGTCAGCAGCGAGGTGTTCATCATCTGGTCGTACAGGTTCCACTCGGCCTCGGGCTTGACCGGCGGCGGGTTGCCGGAGTCGGCCAGGCGGCTGCTGAGCTTCGGGCTCTTGAGGACTTCGGAGGCCAGGTCATGCGGGGTGACCAGCCACGAGTTGATGCCCGTGTGGAACGCGACCGGGTAGTCGCTGAGCATGCGGTCGAAGACGGGGAACGGGTTCTTCACGAATTCGGGGTCGAACGGGTTGTAGACATCGAAGCCGATCTCCACCCGTCCGGTGAGGGTCTCGCTCATGAACTAGAATCTAGTTTCAGGTCGAGGGATATGGCAATGGGCCGGCGGTTCCCCGCCGGCCCCTCGCCGGAAAGCCGGTCCCTCGCCGGGACGTCAGTGCCCGTACATCCAGGTCCCGGTGTTCTGCACCTGGCCGGGGCTCAGCGTGATCCCGCTGAGCGTCGCCGTGTGCCCGGCCATGTCGGTGAGCTTCACCGCGAACGGGCCCGGCCCCTCGCCTCCCTGCGCGATCCAGTACCCGTAGCCGGACCGGCTGAGGTGGTCCCAGCCGCCCGAGGAGTTCCGCACCTGCACCGACGACAGCGGGTTGCCGGTGTTCATCGGGAGCAGCGCGAGCCAGTTCGCGCTGGAGCCCTCCTTGACCCGGATCGACAGCGGGGCGGGGAGCGCCGGGTTGGTGACCGAGTGGTAGGAGGTGCCGATCTGCCCGGCGGGCAGCGGGGCGAGCCGGGAGAACGCTCCCTGGCTCAGGTCGATGTGGCCGTTGGCGCACTCCGGGCACTGGTCGGTCACCTCGGCCTGGACCTTGTGGCCCTGCGGGCCGGCTACGTCCACGTACTCGCCGCAGGCGGCGCCGTGGTCGTACTCCGAGGGCGGCAGGGCCGCGTACAGCCCGTTCGGCGGCGGGCTCGGATAGGAGCAGTTGCCCTGCGGGGTGGGCGCGTAGTGGGTGGCGGTGCCCGAGGACACCGCCGGGGTCGGGTCGGCGCCGGCGGCCGCCCGTGCGGCCGGGGCCCCGGAAACCGCCAGTGTGCCGAAACCCGTGGTCAGCCCCATTGTCACGATCGCGGCGGCGAGGGCGCCTCCGCGCGGTCTGTGTTCGCGTTCGCGGGATAGCATGGGACGGAATGTTAACTAATAGTTATCGCCCGAACACGGTTGGGTCCTTAAGTTACTGGCCCGCGGGCCCCTCCGGGGCGCTGTCCCGCTCGATCAGGAGGGCCAGGGCCTCGGCCAGAAGGCCGCGCTGCTCGGGGAATTCGCGGGAGGCGCCCGTCATGTCGTTGGACGGAACCGCTCCCAGCATGACGTGACTTAGCGCCAGTCCGCGCAGGGCGTGGAAGAGCAGGGTCCGGACCTCGGGGCGGCGGGGGCTGACGCCGGCCAGGACGTCGTCCTGCAGTTTCCGCAGCGGGGGCATGGCGTCCTCGCTGATGCGGCGCAGGGTGGCCATGGTCGTGTCCGACGTGCGCGGGTCGTGGCTGAGCCCGAGCATGACCTGGGTGAACGCGAGATAGTCCGGCGATCCGTAGTAGCGCTCGAGGATGGCGGAGTAACTGCCGACCCGTTCGGCGACAGTCGTTCCCGTGATCGCCGCGTCCCGCACGCTGTCGGTGAGCCGCCGGGCGCCCTCCTCCAGCACCGCGAGCATGAGGGCCTCCCGGCTGCCGAAGTAGTACTGGATCACTCCCCATGACAGGCCCGCCTGCTCGGCGATCGCGTTCGAACTGGCCCGGTACAGGCCGCGAGACAGGATGCAGGCGATGGCGGCGTCCAGGACGCGCTGCCGGGACGCGCTGCCGTCCCCGTCCCGCTTCCGGCGTGCCTTCCTGGGGCTGGCGGCGTCCGTCTCCGTTGCTGGCATACCGGGGATTCTAGTAACCGCAATGAAGCCTGGCTCTTGCCCTGGCGCGCCGGGGACGTTACGGTCGTCCCATAGTAACTGCTATGCAGAAGATATACGATCAGCCCTCGACGGAGAGACAGCGCTGACGAAAGGACGGGCCATGCCGCGTGTGATCCCGCCGGTCCCGGTTCGGGACGACGAGTTCTTCTGGACGGGAGTCGCCGAGCATAAGCTCCTGGCCCGGAGCTGCGCGGCCTGCGGCCTCCTGCAGCACCCGCCGACCCCGATGTGCCCGGCCTGCGGCGGCCTGGAGTGGAACGCGAAGGAGCTGAGCGGCGCCGGGTTCGTCTACAGCTGGATCGTCTCCCGGCACCCGACCCAGCCCGACGCCGAGCCGCGGATCGTGGCCGTCATCGCACTGGACGAGGGCATCCGGATGGTCGCCAACCTCTCCGGGGTCGACGTCAAGGACGTCCGCAACAACATGCGAGTCGCCGTTCACTTCGAGGACTTCGACGGCGTGACCCTCCCGCAGTTCCGCCCGGCGGCCCCGGAAGGCGAGCACTGATATGGCACTCACACCAGGCGCCGCCGCGATCGCCGGAATCGGCCACACCGAGTTCTCCAAGAACTCCGGCCGCAGCGAGCTGCAACTGGCCTCCGAGGCGGTCCGCGCGGCCATCGCCGACGCCGGCCTGACCCCCGCGGACGTCGACGGCGTCGTCACCATGACCGTCGACGTCAATGACGAGCTCGCGCTCATGCGCAGCGTCGGCATCGAGGAAATCAGCTGGGCCAGCCGCACCCCGTTCGGCGGCGGCGGCTCCTGCGCGCTCCTGCAGAACGCCGCGGCGGCCGTCACCTCCGGCGCGGCGAACGCGGTCGTCATCTACCGCGCGTTCAACGAGCGGTCGGCCACCCGCTTCGGCCAGCCGAACGGCGGCGGCCAGCGGCAGGGCCCGCCGCCCGGCTGGAGCTGGTACCTGCCGTTCGGCCTCGACACCCCGGCCAAGATCTACTCGCTCTGGTACCAGCGCTACATGGACGCCTACGGGCTGACCAACGAGGACTTCGGCCGCTACACCGTCGTGGCCCGCAAGAACGCCGCCACCAACCCGAACGCCTGGTTCTACAAGCGCCCGATCACCCTGGAAGACCACCAGAACTCCCGGTGGATCGTCGAGCCGATCCTGCGCCTGCTGGACTGCTGCCAGGAGAGCGACGGCGGCGTCGCCCTCGTCGTCACCACCGCCGAGCGGGCGAAAGACCTGAAGCAGCCGCTCGTCACCCTCGAGGCCGCCACCCAGGGCCACAACCGGGCCAGCGCCGACGTGATGTTCAACTACTACGACAAGGACCTGTCGCGGTTCTCGGCGGCCGAGTACGCGGCCCGCCAGCTGTACGGCGCCACGGGCCTGACCCCGGCCGACATCGACGCGGCGATGATCTACGAGAACTTCAGCCCGGTCGTGTTCCTGCAGCTGGAGGCGTTCGGCTTCTGCGGGGCCGGCGAGGCCGCCGGCTTCATCAAAGACGGGCACATCGAGATCGGCTCCACGATCCCGGTCAACCCCCACGGCGGATTGCTGGGCGAGGCCTACATCCACGGCGTGAACAACGTCATCGAGGGGGTCCGCCAGCTGCGCGGCACCGCCGCCAACCAGGTCTCCGGGGCCAGCCGCGTGCTGGCCGCGGCCGGACACAGCGCCCTGATTCTCGGCAACGGTAACTAGTTAAGGGAGGTTCACATGCCGTACAAGCTGATCTCAGCCGACGACCACTGCGACCTGAGTCACGACGACATCAAGTCCCACCTGGACCCGGTGTTCCACGATGACTACAACAACGCCCTCCGCGCGTTCGGCGCGTCCATGAAGGCCATGCGCTCCATGGACACCAACCAGGCCTGGCGGGACCAGAACGGGCTGAAGGGCCCCAGCGAGACCTCCATGACGGTCCGCCCCAAGACCGGCAACCCGGCGTTCGGCCGCTCCGGCCACACGGTCAACACCGACCGCCTCGCCGACATGGACACCGACGGCGTCCAGGCCTCCAGTACGTACTCCGAGGTCAGCGCGTTCCGCTACCTGTACATGCTGAAGAACGGCTGGAAGGAGGCCACCCGCGCCTTCAACCAGACCCTGCTCGACTTCGCCGCCCCGGCGCCGGACCGTCTCGTCGTGTCCTTCCAGATCCCGATCCACGACATCGACGCCGCCGTCGAAGAGGTCAAGTGGGCCAAGCAGGTCGGCTGCAAGTCCCTGCAGCTCCCGGTCTTCCCGGTCGAGCTCGGCCTGCCGGACTACTGGGACACCCGCTACGACCCGCTGTGGCGCGTGATCTCCGACAGCGGCCTCCCGATCGCCTTCCACATCGGCCTCAACACCCAGCTGGAGGGCCTGGCCGAGCGCGACCCCACGCCGCAGAAGGGCATCTTCGTCGCGATGACCGCCCTGTCGACCGGCGAGCCGCTGGGCATGCTGGTCCTGACCGGCCTGCTGGAGCGGTTCCCGGACCTGAAGATCCTGTTCGTCGAGCCGGGCGTCGGCTGGGTTTCCTGGTGGCTGGACATCGCCGACGACCTCGCCGCCCGCCAGGGATATGACTTCCCCGGGCTGAAGAAGGCTCCCAGCGACTACTTCCGCCAGAACATCAAGGTGACGTTCATCGACGAGCGCGACGTGATCCGGTTCGCCCGCGACACCATTGGCGTCGAAAACGTCCTGTGGTCCAGCGACTACCCGCACCCGGTGACCAGCTGGCCGAACTCCCAGAAGATCGCCGAGGAGGTCACCCAGGGGATGACCGACGCCGAGCGGGAGATGGTCCTGTCCGGTAACGCGATCCGCCTGTGGAATCTGTAGTCCGCGACGGCGGCATCGCCTTCGAGGTCTTCCGCCCCGCCGGGGAAGCCAGGGCCGCGCTGGTCTGCTTCCCCGGCGGCGGGATGACCCGCCGCTACTTTGACCTGGCGGCCGCCGGGTACAGCTTTGCCTCCTACGCATGTGAACGAGGATTCACAGTCGTGCTGGCCGATCACCCGGGCACCGGCGACAGCGAGACCCCGGACGACCCCTGGACGCTCACCCCGCGCGCCGTCGCGAAGGCCGAGATCGAGGCCACCAAACGGATCGTCGCTTCCCTGCCGTCCCGGCCTCCGGCCGTCATCGGGGTGGGGCACTCCGCGGGCGGCCACGTCCTCATTCACCAGCAGGCCCAGAGCCGTTACTACGACGGGCTGGCGCTGCTGGGCTGGGCGGGCCGCGGCCTGCCCGAGTTCCTGTCCGAGCGCGACCGCTCCCTGGCCGGCATGCTGGACGGCCTGGACAACGACGCGCTGGACGCGGAACTGGTCATCAGTGCGAAGCTCCGCTACGACGACCCGCTCCCCGTCCTGAACCGCGGGTCGTCGCAGATGCTCATCAAGTCCGCGCTGCCAGACGACGTGCGCCAGTCCCTGGCGGCCGCCCGGGCACCGCTGCTGGCGGTGCTCGGCCACGCGTCCATGATCGGCGGGACTACCGCCCGCGCGGGGGCGACGGTGGACGTGCCGGTCTTCCTCGGCGTGGGGGAGCACGACATCGCGGCCGACCACCACGCCATCCCGGCGTCCTTCCCCGCCTCGGACGACGTGTCCCTGTTCGTGCTGAAGAACGCCGGTCACAACCACAACGTCGAGCCGGGCCGCGAAGAGCTCTGGGCCCGCGTCACCGACTGGGCCGGCAGAGTCGCGGCCGGCAAGGCAAGCAGGAGGAAACAGTAGATGGGCGTGCTCGACGGACTGACCGTCCTTGACCTGTCGTGGGGAGTCGCCGGCCCCGTTACCGGCATGCTGCTGGCCGACCACGGCGCGTCGGTCACCAGGATCGAACCCCCGGCCGGGGACCCGTTCGCGGGGTTCGCCGGGTACCGGGTCTGGAACCGGGGCAAGCGCAGCGCCGTCCTCGACCTGAAGGACACCGGCGACGCACGGCGCTTCCGGGCCCTGGCGTCGAAGGCGGACGTGGTCATCACCAGCTTCGGCCCCGGAACGGCGGCCAAGCTCGGTGCGGACTACGAGACCCTGGCCGCCCTGAACCCCGCCCTGATCGTCTGCGAGATCACCGGGTACGGCGACGGCAACCCGGAGTCGGACCGTCCCGGCATCGACGGACTGGTGGCGGCCCGGATGGGGCAGCAGTGGGAGGTCCGCGGCCAGGCCGGCGGCACCATCGGCCGCCTGTCCGGCACCGACGGCATGATGCCCGGCCTGGAGGCCCCCGAGGGCTGCTGGGTCGGCCCCGATCGCGACGGCCCGCTGTTCACCGGCGTGCCGTGGGTCTCCATGGCCACCGCCTATATCGCCACCATCGGCGTCAACGCGGCGGTCCGCGCCCGGGGGCTGAACGGGCGGGGCCAGCGCGTCCACGCCTCCCTCGCCCACGGCGTGCTGTCCACCACCATCGGCGCCTGGGTGCAGGTGGAAAAGGCGGACCAGCCCGCGTTCGAGACCTGGGTCATCGACCCCCGCGCGCCCAAGGGGTTCTTCGCCGGCAGCGACGGGAAGTGGATGCACCACTGGGTGCCGCTGCCGGAGTTCATCCTCAACGCCTCGGCCAACGGCATGCAGGCCACCCCCGACGTCGCCTCCCCCAAGGACGCCTCGCTCCGCGTCAGCCCCAAGGCCGACGACATGGTCATCCTGCACGCGTTCTACGACCAGCTCACCGAGGCGGTCGCCCAGTACCCGCGCGAGCAGTGGGTTGACCTCGCCGCGAAGGTCGGCGTCCCGGTCCAGCCGGTCCGCGCCCCGGAAGAGGCCCTCCTGGACCCGCTCCTGGTCGACGACGGCTGCGTGATCGACGTCGAGGACCCGGAACTTGGCCCGGTCCGCCAGATCGGCCGCGTCGTCGAGCTGGACCGCCACCCCTACACCGCGCCGAAGGGCGCCGCCCCGCGCGGCGCCCACACCGGCGAGGTCCGCGCGGAAGCCGACGCGATCCTGGCCGAGGGCCCGGCCCCCGCCCTGGCCCCCGCCGCGGCCTCCGCCGCCGAGCCGTCTGATAACAGCAACAAGCGAGGCCCCCTGGACGGCGTCACCGTCCTCGACCTCGGCCTCGCCGTCGCCGGGCCGTTCGGGACGCAGGTCCTGGCCCAGCTGGGAGCGCGGGTCATCAAGGTCACGACGCTGCGCGACAAGTTCTGGTTCAGCAACCACATCGCCATGTCCTGCAACCGGGACAAGGAATCGATCACGCTGAACCTGAAGGACCCCGAGGCCATGGCGGTCCTGCGCAAGCTGGTGCAGCGGTCCGACGTCGTCCAGCACAACATGCGCTATGACGCGGCCGAGCGTCTCGGCGTCGACTACGAGTCGCTCAAGCAGGTCAACCCGAAGCTGATCTACTGCCACACCCTCGGCCACGAGCAGGGGCCGCGGGCCGCGCACCCCGGCAACGACCAGACCGGCGCCGCCCTGGCCGGCACGACCTGGCTGGACGGCGGCCTCGACAACGGCGGCCGCCCCATCTGGTCGGTGACCTCGCTCGGCGACACCGGCAACGGCTACCTGTCGGCCCTCGGCATCATCCAGGCCCTGTACGACCGGGACCGCACCGGGGAGGGCCAGTTCGTCCGCACCTCGATCCTGTACGCGCAGCTGCTGAACGCCTCGATGTCCTGGATCACCCCGGACGGGAAGACCCAGGGCCAGCGGCCGAGCCTGGACGCCGAGGGGTACGGGTGGAGCGCCCTGTACCGCCTGTACCGGACCGCCGACGGCTGGCTCTGCGTCGCGGCGCTGACGCAGGAGCAGTGGGAGGCCCTGGCCGGAGCGATCGGCCGGGCGGACCTGGTGTCCGATAGGAGATTCGCTGACGCGAAGAGCCGTTCGGAGAATGATTCCGCCCTGGTCGCGGAGCTGGCCGCGGCGTTGGCGGCCAAGCCCGCCTCCGCCTGGCGCACCGAACTCGACGCGGCCGGGGTGCCCTGCGAGGTTTCAGACCCGGACTACGCGCTGCGGATGTTCTCCGACCCCGGGGCCGCCGAACGGCAGTGGACATCGGCGTTCGGACACCGCATGGTGGGGAAGATGAAGATGGGCGGCCTGGCGTTCGATCTGTCCGGTACACCGGCGGCGATCAAGGGCGGCCCGCTGTGGCCCGGGCAGGACACGAAAGCCATCCTGGCCGGCCTCGGCTACACCGAAGACGAGATCGCGAAACTCCTCGAATCCAAGGCCGCGGACGACACGTCCGTCTAGATAGAACCCCCAAGGAGCACCACATGGCAGACGCGAAACCCGGCGAGCGCTACAACTGCGCTTCCTGCGGGACCCAGATCGTCGTCATCAAGGCCGACGGCGCCACCCCGCGCTGCTGCGGCGCGGACATGGAACCGGCCGCGAAGAAGACCGCCGCCAGCTGAGAGCCGGTCACGGGAGGGCTGCGCGCAGTCCGGCCAGGTCGAGGCCGGGCCAGTCGCGCAGTCCTGCGGCGCCTTCCGGGCGAAGCGTCAGGAACCGGTGACGGATTTCAGGGTGGCGGCGGTCTCGTGGATGAAGGCCGAGAGGGGACGGTCGCCGGGGGCGCTGACCCAGCGTTCGAAGGCCACCTTGAAGATGGCGGTGCCGGCCTCGGCGGCCAGGGAGGCCCCCGGCTCGCTGATCCCGTGCTCGCGCAGGGCCCCGGCCACGGCCGCGGCGAGCGAGGCCATCTTGATCAGCTCCCGCTCCCGCAGTTCGGGGTGGGCGGTGATGACGGCGTGCCGGTGCCGGGCCAGGGACCGGTGCTCTCCGACGAACAGCTCGTCGGCCATCTCCGCCAGGGCGGCCGTGATCGCCTCGACCGGCCCCGGCCCCGGCTCCTGGGCCAGGGCCGACACGGTGGCCTTCACCAGGTGCTCTTCCATGGCCTGCGACCCGCCGAACAGCACCTCGCGCTTGTCCGCGAAATGCCGGAAGAACGTTCGCTCCGTCAGCCCGGCCCGGGCCGCGATCTCCGCCACCGTCGTCGCGTCGAACCCGCGCTCGGCGTACAGCTCGAGGGCCGCCTTCTGCAGGCGGCCGCGCGCGTTCGGTTCCCAGCGGCCCATAGGACGATCTTATCTCGATGTCAGAAACTGACATCGCTGGTGGATAAATAGCGCCCGGATTTCGGTGACGCCCGGTATCGTGGGAACTGGTCCGATATTCAGTTCTAGCATGGAGGCCGACGTAGAGGTCATCAAGCCGGGCCGGGCGGCGCGGGCCGCGATACGGGACGGGCGTGAAGTTCATGAGGCGGCCGAGGCGGCGCTGGCCGCGCCGGAGCAGTCCCGGCTGGCCGCGCGGCGGGCGTACGCGGAGGTCCGGGACGAGACCGTCTTCGCCGAACTGCGGAAGATCCCCGTGGACCGGCTCCCGGAAGCCGCCCCGGCGAAGGCCCGGCTCAAGCGGGCGGGCCTGAAGACGGTCGGGCAGGTCCTCGCGGGCGGCGCGGAACGGCTCGAGCGGGCCGGCGACCTGGATCCCGGTGATGCCGCGCGCATTCTCGAGGCCGCGGCCGCGATGCGCGAGTCCGTCGCCGAGCGGACCCGGGTGCGCCTCGACCCCGACGCCCGCACCAAGGCGCAGACCGGGCTGCTGGCGGCGCTGCTGCGCTACGAATGGGCCCAGTCCGTCCTGCGGGGACCGGATCTGACGCCCCTGGCGGCCGAGCTCGGCCGTTACCTCGGCCCGGCGGAGCGGGCCAAGAGCCGGCTGAAGCTGATGTTCGCGCCCCGGGAGGAAAGGCAGGAAGCCCGCGACGCGCTCGAGCACCTGGGCGCGGCCCTGCGGTCGGACGAGGGCGTCGAGGCGCGGCGGCGCCTGGAGGAGGCGGCCGCCGCCGAAGACAAGGCCACCGGCCGGTCGAAGAACTTCCTCTGGAAGGACTACCTCTCCCGCCCGGTCGCCTACAACGGCCTGCTGATCGAGGTCGCGGAACTCGCCCCGGCCGAGGAGTCCAGCCAGGGCTTCCTGCCCGGCGACATCGCCCGGCGGGTCCGCGAGCTGCGCCTGGACGAGTCGTACCTGAAGGCATCGCTCCGCGGCTACCAGGCGTTCGGCGCCAAGTTCGCGCTGGTCCAGGAGCGGGTGATCCTCGGCGACGAGATGGGCCTCGGCAAGACCATGCAGTCCCTCGCCGCGATCTGCCACCTGGCGGCCACGGGCGAGACCCACTTCCTCGTCGTCTGCCCGGCCAGCGTGGTCGTTAACTGGACCCGTGAGGTCCGCAAGCACACGAAGCTCGACTTCTCCCGCCTGCACGGGCCCGCCCGGAAACGCGAGGCCGCCGCGCGGGCCTGGGCGGACAAGGGCGGCGTCGCGGTCACCACCTTCGAGGCGCTGCGGTCCCTGCCCGGCGACCTGGACGTCTGGCCCGGGATGATGGTCGTCGACGAGGCCCACTACGCGAAGAACCCGGAAGCGCTGCGCACCAAGACGGTCAGCCGGTGGGCGGGACGCAGCCGCCGGGTGCTGTTCCTGACCGGGACGCCGATGGAGAACAAGGTCGGGGAGTTCCGCGTCCTCGTCGGCCACCTGCGCCCGGAGATCGCCGAGACCGTGACGGAGATCGCGGAGAAGGCGGAGAAAACGGACCCGGACGGCGGAGGCACGGATTTCCGCAAGGCGGTCGCCCCGGTCTACCTGCGCCGCAACCAGGACGACGTGCTCAGCGAACTGCCGCCCCGGCTGGAGACCCAGGAATGGGTGACGCTGGAAGGCCCGGCGCTGCGCGCGTACCGGGACGCGGTGGTCGCCGGGAACTTCATGGCCATGCGGCGGGCGGCGTTCGACCCGGGAACGGTTCAGGGATCGGCCAAGCTGCGACGGCTGACCGAGATCGTCGCCGAGGCCGCCGACAGCGGGCGCAAGACCGTGGTGTTCTCCTATTTCCGGACCGTGCTGGAGACGGTGGCCACCGTGCTGGACGCCACGGAGATCACGGTCGTCGGCCCGCTGACCGGCGACATCGCCCCGGCGGACCGGCAGGCGATGGTGGACGAGTTCACGGCGGCCCGGGGGCCCGCGGTGCTGGTGTCCCAGATCCAGGCCGGCGGCGTCGGCCTGAACATCCAGGCCGCGTCGGTGATCATCATCGCCGAGCCGCAGCTGACCCCGTCGATCGAGGAACAGGCCGTCGCCCGGGCCCACCGCATGGGCCAGGTGCGCCGCGTCGACGTCCACCGGCTGCTGTGCGAGGACAGCGTCGACCAGCGGGTCCTGGAACTCCTGGCGGGCAAGCGGGCGGCGTTCGACGAATACGCCCGCCGCAGCGACATGGCCACCGCCGCCCCGGACGCCTTCGACGTAGCCGCCGCCGGCGACGGCGACGCGGTCGACCCGAAGACCGCGAGCCAGATCGTGGAGGCGGAGCGGGAACGGCTGCGCGCCGCGTAGCGCTTCAGCCCCGGAGCTTCGGGTCCAGGCGCCCGATCATGGTGAGTTCCGAGGGCTCGTCGTCGGTGCGGGGGAGGGGGATCCAGCCCCGCACCTGCAGTTCGGACGGGTAGCGGCGGCCGCTGCGGACGATCTCCAGGCCGGGATGGAACTGGGCCCGGTCGCCCGCGGAGAACGGGCGGCTGTCGTCGCGGAGTTCCAGCTCGGCGCCGTTGCGGAAGATGAGCGTGGTGCCGTTGCGGCTCGTGTCGGTGATGGTCAGCCGGCCCTCGTCGAATTCCAGCCGCAGGTGGAAGCGGCTGACGTCGCGCACGACGTCCCGGTCCACGAGGTCGAGCAGGTTGATGCCGTCCGCCGAGCGGCCCACCGTCACCGGCGCGCCTTCGGTGACGGTGAACCGGCCTCTCTCCTGGCCGTCGTGCATGATCTTCAGCTGGGCCGCCTGCGGCCGGGGCCCCAGGTCGATCATGTCCAGGCCGTGCAGGTCGCAGATCAGCCGCCCGCCCCGGCGACGGGGGAGGAGGACGATCCGGCTGTTCTTCGGGTCATGGCGAGGGCAGCGCTGCTCGGGGCACTTCCAGTACCGGCCGAGCGCCTCCCGCCGGCGGAGCAGGCCCTGCTGGACGAAGAGATCACGCTCCTCGCCGATGGAGATCTCCCACTCGTACTTCTGCTCCAGCGTGACGCGGCGGAGCCGGACGCCGCCCTGGCCGTCGCCGGTGGGTTCCAGGACGGCGTCCTCGCTGCCGTCCAGCCACCGGTACTCCCGGCGGTGGCCGACGAAACGATCGCGGGTGATGATCGGCAGGCCCGTCTCCTCCGCGATCTGCAGCAGCGGGTTGTCGGCCTTCCCCTCGACCAGGATCAGGCCGTCGGTCTCCCACCGGCGCAGCATCTGCTGGTGGCGGAAGTCGGAGATCAGGTCGGGCCGGTCCAGCAGGCTGCGGTCGGCGACGCCGAACAGCTTGACCTGGTCGGCCCCGTAGAACGAGGCCAGCGCCTCGCCCACGCGGAACATGCGCGAGAGGCTGGCCGCGCCGCGGCCGCCCAGATCGGCGGCGCGCAGGATGTTCGACATGTCCAGCAGCGCGTCGGCGACGTTCGGGTCGTTGGTCAGCAGTTCCGGCATAAGCAACTCCGGGCCTTACATGCTGAATGCCGATAGTGTCCGGATCAGATGCCGGGATCCTAACATCAGCTGTTCTCCAGGAGGGCCGGAACGTGCCGCCGGATCAGCTTGCCGGTGTCGGTGCGGGGCAGCGAGTCCACCACGTGGATCCGGTCCGGGGTCTTGCTCCCCCGCAGGCGGGAGCGTACGAGCTCCCGGAGTGAATCGGGATTCACCTCCGTGCCCTCCACCGGCACCACGACCGCTTCCAGCCGCTGGCCCCACTCGTCATCCGGAACGCCGATCACCACGGCGTCGCCGACCGCGGCATCCTCCAGCAGGACCGCCTCGATCTCGGCGGGCGCGATGTTCTCCCCGCCGCGGATGATCGTGTCGTCGGCCCGGCCGCCGATGAACAGGAACCCGTCACCGTCGAGGTAGCCCTCGTCGCGGGTGTCGAAGAACCCGCTGGAGTCGACGACGCTGCCCTTGGTGTCGTACTCGCCCGACACCTGCTCGCCCCGGACGCAGATCCTCCCGACGGTCCCGGCCGGCAGCGGGGCGCCGGAGCCGTCCAGGATCTGGACGTCGACCGTGGGGATCACCCGCCCGGCCGACCCCAGCCGGGCCCGCACCGCGGGGTCGTCGCTTTCCAGGGCGGCCCGGTGATCCTCCGGCCCGAGGATCGCGATGGTGGAACTGGTCTCGGTGAGCCCGTAGGCGTTCGCGAAGTCAACCCGCGGCCACAGCCGGAGGGCGTCGGCGATGACGCGCGCGGGCATCGGGGCCGCGCCGTAGGCCAGGGCCCGCAGCGACGGCACGGACCGGTCGCCCTCATGACGGACGATGCGCGCGAGCATGGTGGGAACGACGAACGCGTTGGTGACGCCCTCGGCCCGGACCGTCTCCAGCCACGTGGCGGCGTCGAACTGCCCCAGCATGATCGTCCGCCGTCCGGCGTACACGCTGGACAGGATGGAGGCGACGCCGGCGATGTGGTAGGGCGGCACGGACAGCAGCGACGTGTCGTTCTCGTCCGCCGACATGAACTCGACCGTGCCCAGGATGTAGCTGGTCAGGTTCATGTGCCGCAGGATGACGCCCTTCGGTGCCGAGGTCGTCCCGCTCGTGTAGATGATCACGGCGGGCTCGTCCGGGTCGAGTTCACCGCTCTCCTCGTCCGAACGGGTCTTCGCCGACTCCTCCTTCACGGCCTCCAGCCACTCGGCGGGGGTGAGGCTCTTGAGCCCGGCCGCCCGGACGGTATCGGCGGCCGGCCCCTCGGCGATGGCGAGCGCGCCGGGGTGCCGCCGGAGCAGGTCGGTGAGCTGCTCGGCTCCGAGGCGGTAGTTCAGCGGGACGAAGGGGACGCCGGCGTAGGCGGCGGCGAACAGCGCGGGCTGGTAGGCGGGCCCGGCGGTGGTGACGTACAGCAGTGCGGCGGCGCCGCGGCCGCGGAGCACGGCGGCACCCGCCCGGGCCCGGTCCCGCAGGCCTTCCGCGGTGGTGAGATCGTCCGCGGTGCCCGCGACGGGCCGGTCGCCGAAGCCCTCGGCGGCCATGTCCAGCAGCATTGTCAGATGCACGGGGAATGCCTCCGGCGTCGTTCGGTCGTCCTGGGGGTCAGTCGGAGGCGGGCAGCGGCTTGGGCTTCTCGATGGTCATCGCCTCGCCATGGCATTCGAGGGCGCCGGTGCCGGGCTTGGTCACCAGCAGCTGCGTGTCGCAGCTTCCGCACACGTAGCGCTTGCCGATCTGGTTGGGCATCGAGTCTCCCGTCGTTGGGCCCTGCGTCGATATCGGGAGGCTAACACGCCCGTCGCGCCGTGCATAGTACTTGCTATGACTAA
>WRBL01000162.1 GCA_009784565.1 Streptosporangiales bacterium
TCCCCGCCAGCAAACTCATACAGTGACGGCTTCATAACCGCCAGCATAGGCCCGGTTGGCGGACCTCGTTGAGCTTGCCGGTGGCGACATCGAAGACGAAACCGCGGATCGCGTCCATGTGCGAGACGAACGGGCTCGCCTTGATCCGCGCGACCGACTGCCGGACATCCCCGGCCAGGCCGGGACTCCCCTTCCTGGAGCCCGAGGATCCCGTAGACGTTCAGCCGGGCGTCCATGCAGGCGATCACGGCCGTTCCGCTGGTCGCCAGTGGCGCTCATGAGGACCCCCAGAGGTCGGTTAAGCTATATTCCCGCCGCGTCCCCGGTCCAGACACCAGCCGACCAGCCGGCCGGCCGACCGGGCACCCGGGCGAGCAGGGCTTCGGCCTCCCTTCCCAGCCTCGATTGCGAAGCACGCGGACAATCTCGTCGGCGGTGTCGCACGGATTCCATCTGACGTCCTGCCACCCGTATCGCAGGGACTGCTCTCCCCCGGCCGCGGCGGCGTTGTCCCGGCGCTTGTCTTCCCGGCGCTTGTCGCCCGGGTGCGCCGCGTCTCCGTCCAGTTCGATGATCAGCTTGTAGCCCTCGAATGCTCGATCCCGGTACCCCCTGGAACCGTCCTTCTTCCTGAACGGCACCTGGTGCGCCGACAGGGGCAGTCCGTGCGCCCGCTCCACGTCGCGGTCGTAGCGGAACTCCAGCACCGAATGGGCCCCGCCCATGGCAGCCGCGACGAACTCTCCTATCTCGGCCCGCCATCTCTGGCGCTCACGCTGGTCCAGTGCGAAACTCATGAACTGCACGCTGGTGAGACCCCGGGCAAATGCCCTGGTCACGACGGCGCAGACGCCGTCCAGGCTGTCCATTTCCGTGGCGAGGTCAAGGATCGTCTCCTCGACGTCAGTTCTGGGCAACTCGCCTTCCGGGAAGCTCAGCCCCTCTGCCGTGGGCCGCCTGCTGCGGTGGACTACCAGGCCGGGAATCACCTGGACCTGGCGCTTAAGCGGAATGGTGACGTGGATGAGCGAGGCTCGCTCATCGTTGAGGCCGTGCAGTTCAGCCGCCGTTTCGTGACTCAGCAGCGCCCCCTCGCCCGCGTAGAGGACCGCCGCCCACAGCCGCGCCTCCCGGGACATCGGGCCGCTGAAAGTCGCGTAAACGCTGCGGCAGACCCTCCGCCACCGACCGGACTTCATCCGTGCCCGAATCGCGTCCCGAGTCATCTTCGCCGTCAGGGCCTGCCGCCTCGATATCACTCCAGCCTGGTGCTTCGCCTGGAACTGCAGCAAAGGCGGCATGGCGGCTCTCCTGGTTCCCATGCCTGCCGATTATGAGGTCAGCCACTGACAAAGCGAGCTCCGTATACTCACAGGCCAGGGTCGAGCCGGGACGCCACGCCGGAAGCTCCACTGCGGCGCCCGGGGTACGCCCAGTCCCGACCACGACCGCAGGCCCGGCCGGCCGTCAACCGGCTTGGCCTCGCCGATCCGGGCGATCTCCGAGATGCCCTTGCGAGACTGATACTCCGGCCAACTGCGAGCCAGCGCCCGCGGTTCCCCTGCGCCCTTTACGTGTGAGTTTCGCGCACGTAATGAGTCAATCGGGCGTACTGGGAGTGCAGTAAATCCACTCATTAGTTCGATCTTGGAACGGGCGAGGCTGTTGGGACCAGCGAGACGGGTGGGCCGCCCTGGATGGCCTGGCCTCCAGGGCCGAACGAGTCACCTGAACCAAGCCGCCGGAACCGCCGGAACCGCCGGGCCCCGCCGGAACCGCCGGGCCGACCCGGGCCGGGACGGGCCGTCAGAACTTGGCGGCGGCGGGGATGACGTCGGAGGCGAGACGGTCGAGGTGGCCGGGCTCGCTGACGTGGAGCAGGGTGCCGTGAGCCTGGGAGAAGCCGGCCTCGGCCAGCGCGTGCAGGTGCTCCACCGTCTGGTTCACGTTCTCACCGTTCGCACCGAGGTCGAAGCGGACCTGGGCGGTCTTCTCGATCTCGTCGTAGTCCCGGCCGACTTCGGAGCAGCGCTGGCGCAGGACGTCGAGCTTGCGGGCGGCCTCGGCCGGGTCGTGCGCGAAGATGTTGCACGAGTCCGCGTACTGGGCCACCAGCCGCAGCGTCTTCTTCTCGCCGCTTCCGCCGATGAGGATGGGCGGGTGCGGGCTGGACAGCGCCTGCGGCGAGTTCAGCGTGCGAGCCAGCTGGTAGTGCTTGCCCTCGTACGGCTTCTCCGAGTCCGACCACATCTGCTTCACGATCTGCAGCGCTTCCTCCAGGCGCTCGAACCGTTCCTTCAGCGGCGGGAAGAACAGGCCGAGTCCCCGGGATTCGTCCTCGTTCCAGGCGGCGCCGAGACCGAGGATCGCCCGGCCGCCGGACAGCACGTCCAGGGTGGTGATCGCCTTGGCCAGCAGGCCGGGCTCGCGGTAGACGACCGCGGTCACCACGGTGAGCAGCTTGACCCGCTCGGTCTTGGCGGCCAGCCAGCCGAGCGCGGTGTACGCCTCGAGCATCTCGTGCTCCGGCGGGCCGATATGGCCGATCTGCCAGACGTGGTCCATGACGCTGATGCGGTCCACGCCGCCCCGCTCGGCGCGCTGGGCGATATCCGCGAGCCTGGGCGCTAGCTGGGCGGCGCCGCCGTCCCAGGTGAAGTCCGAGATGTGCAGGCCGACCTTCATGCGCGTCCTCCCCGGCGACGGGAACGATTCTCGTTGGCTATCCCCACCCTATCGGGGGACCATGGAGGCTCCTTCACCGCTATTCAGGAGGCCGGGATTGACCCAGTGGGATGCTGTACTGCGCGGCGGGCGGGTCATCGACCCCGAATCGGGCCTCGACGCCGTCCGGGACGTCGCGATCGACGGCGGCCGGATCGCCGCGATCGGCACCGGCCTGGAGCCCGGCCGGCAGGAGGCCGACGCCCGCGGTCAGGTCGTGACCGCCGGGTTCGTCGACATCCACAGCCACTCCTACGACACCGGCTCGCTGCGGCTCCAGGCGCTGGACGGCGTCACCACCGCGCTGGAACTCGAGTCCGGCGTCACCCCGGCCGCCGATGCCTACGCGGCCGCGGCCCGGCAGGGCCGGCCGGTCAACTACGGGTTCTCCGCGTCGTGGGCGATGGCCCGGATGTCCGTGCTCACCGGGGCCCCGCTGGACGGGTCGGTGCGGACGTTCTTCCGGCACTCCGCGGAGCCCGGGTGGCAGCGGGCCGCCAGCCGGGCCGAACGGGACCGGATCCTCTCGCGCCTGGAGACCGACCTCGCTGACGGGGCGCTCGGCATCGGGATCCTGGCGGGGTACGCCCCGGCGGCCGACCCCGGGGAGTACCTGGAGATCGCCGCGCTGGCGGCGCGGTCCGGGGTCCCGACGTACACGCACTCCCGGGACCTGGCGGAATTCCGGCCCGAGACGCTCATCGACGGTGCCGAGGAGATCGTCCGCGCGGCCGGCGAGACCGGCGCCCACATGCACTACTGCCATGTCAACAGCACGACCCTCCGGCACGCCGACCGGGTGCTGGGACTGGTGGAAAGGGCCCAGGGCGAAGGGGCCCGGGTCACCACGGAGGCGTATCCGTACGGTGCCGGGATGACCGGGATCGGCGCCGCCTTCCTGGCTCCGGAACGGCTCGGCGAGCGGGGCCTGGAACCGTCCGACCTGATCTACGCCCCCACGGGCGAGCAGGTCAGCGATATCACCCGCCTGCAGGAACTGCGCGCCGCCGACCCGGGCGGACTGGTGATCATCCGGCACCTGGACGACTCCGACGCGGGCGACCGGGCCCTGCTCCTGCGGTACCTGCTGTTTCCGGGCGCGGTCGTGGCCAGCGACGCGATGCCGCTCACCTGGCTCGCGGGTACCGGGCCGAAGAGCGCGGACGCCGGGCCGGAAACCCCGGACGCCTGGCCGCTGCCGCCGGGGGCGTTCACCCATCCCCGGACCGCGGGCACGTTCTCCCGCGCGGTGCGCATGCTGACCCGGGACGGCGGGCGGCTCAGCCTGGCCGACGCGCTGGCCCGCTGCAGCCTGCGCCCGGCCCGGCTGCTGGAGGAGCACGTGCCCGCCATGCGCCGCAAGGGCCGGCTCGCCGTCGGCGCCGACGCGGACATCACCGTGCTCGACCCGGAGACGATCTCCGACCAGGCCACCTACACCGCCAGCACCCGGCCGTCGGCGGGCATCCGGCACGTCCTGGTCAACGGCTCGTTCGTCGTCCGCGACGAAAACCTCGTCGCGACCGCTTTCCCGGGCCGTGCCGTCCGCGCGGCGTAGGGTTACGACCATGACGATTCCTGACTCGCACCGCGACCTGCTCGACACCCAGGTGGGCGTCCTCGGCACCATCGGGCCGAGCGGACGGCCGCAGTTGTCCGCGCTCTGGTTCCTGGCCGAGGGCGACACCGTGAAGCTGTCGCTGAACACGTCGCGCCAGAAGACGAAGAATCTGATCGCCAACCCCAAGTGCAGTCTCATCATCACCGGCAACCCGCCGTCCCGGTACATCGAACTGCGCGGCGACGCGGAGATCGAGCCGGACGACAACTACGAGTTCGCCGACAAGGTAGGCGCGAAGTACGGCGCCGACCTGCGGAACATGGACAAGCCCGGCGACAAGCGGGTCGTCGTGACCATCCGTCCCGCCCGGGTCATCACCTGGGACTCGACGGCGCGTTCCTGACCCGCGACCGGGGGTCTTTCAGCGGGCGCTTTTCCGGAAGTACTCGCTGGAAGATCCCTGCCACAGGAACCGGACCGCGGCCAGGCCGATCAGCCACACGAGGACGCTGTAGATCAGGTCTATGCCGCTCGCCCCTCCGGCCACCGTGGCGACGGTCCAGACCGTGTAGATGGCGAACACCACCGTCGACAGGGTCCGGGCCCAGCCCTTCCCCTCCCGGCAGGACTGCGCCATCCACAGCCACAGCGCCGCCTCAAGCAGCCCGGCCGCGATGAGCTCCCCGAAGAACACCCGCTGATCCGCCGTCACCTGAGCGGGCGAGGCGTTCGGCTCCAGTTTCGCGATCATGGGCCGGACGGAGTTCGCGGACGTCAGGTTCACCGCGATCCCGGCCAAGCTCGCCACCATCCCGGCCTTCATCGCCTGGACGGCCCGCCGGACGGACAGCGGTGGTTCGCTCATGCCTGCGAGGTTACGCCCGGGCCCGGACGAGGGACCACTGACCTACGCGCCTGACCCCCCGTGTCGCGGATCGCGCCGCGCGGCCTTCGCCGCATTTTCCATCTTGCGATGGTTACCGCCCGCTACCAGCATGGATGAACTGGTAGCGGGCGACTTGTAACATAACACGCGGTTTGGTGGCGGCGAGAGGGACGCAGATGGCGCGGCGCGTGTTTCCCCTGATCGCTTCGGGCCTGCTCATGGCGGTCACGATGGGTACCTCTACCCTCGGTCCCGGCATCGTCGGCCGGTCGCAGTGGGCGCTTCCCCAGGACTACTGGGGCACTCTCCTGGCCGCGGTCCGGCTCGCGCACCTGGACGTCGCCGGCCTCTACACCCAGCCGACCGGCCTGGTGTCACTGCCCGGAACGGCCGTGATCCTGCTGCCCGTGGCCGCGGTCATCGCCCTGAGCGGGATGTCGCTGGCGATTCCGGGAGCCCACAACCCGCATCCCGGGGTATGGCTGGCGGCCGGCCCGTACGAGGTCGCGATCTCCTGCGTCGCGCTGTTCGCCGCCGACGCGCTGGCCGAGCGGCTGGATGTTTCCCGGGGGCGCCGGGCGCTGCTGGCGCTGGCGGGCGGGGTCGCGCTGTGGAACGTGGCGGGCCGGTGGGGGCACCCGGAGGACGCGGTCGCGACCGGGCTGCTGATGTACGCGGCGCTGGCGGCGCACGGCCGGCGCGTGCCCGCGGCCGGATGGCTGACCGGGGCGGCCGTCTGCGTGCAGCCCCTGGTGCTGCTGGCGGTTCCGGTGCTGGCGGCCGTCCTGCCCTGGCGGCGGGTGCCAGCGTTCCTCACCCGGGCCGCGCTGCCGTCCGTGGCCGGTTTCGCCGCGGCGCTGGCCGCGAACCCGTCCGCGGCGTGGTCGGCGGTGACCAGCCAGCCCGACTCTCCGGTCATCAACCACCCGACGCCGTGGACCTCGCTGGCCGCGCACATGGCCGGGGGGAACGTGGCGGCCGGCCCGTTCCGCCTCACGGCGGTGGTGGTGGCCTGTGCCTGCGGGCTGGCTCTGCACCGCCGCTGGCGCTGGCCCCGGGACGGGGACCTCCCGCTGGCCGAACTCCTGTGGTGGATGGCGCTCGCGCTCGCGCTGCGCTCGTTCTTCGAGCCGGTGATGGTGCCGTACTACCTGTGGCCGCCCCTGGCGCTGGCGCTGATCCCGGCCGCCGCGCTGTCGGCGCGGCGGCTGATCTGGGCCTCGGCCGTGACCGCCGCGGTCACCGGCCTGGCCCAGGGACCCTGGCGCGGCGTCTGGCTCTGGTGGCTGCCCGTTATAGCCGGCCTGATCCTGCTTCTAGGGCTTGGAGTACCGGACGTTTCGCGGATACATCGTCTCCCGATGACGTCCCGTGTAGCCGGCGGTTGACCCACGGGACGAAGTACTCCCTCGCCCACTGGTAGTCCTCGCGGCGGGCGGTCAGCCAGGCGGCCCGGGTGAGACCGGAGACGGGCTCCGGGGCGACCGCGGAGACGTCCCGCCAGTCCCCCGAGACGGGGATCCCGAGAACCTCGGCCGCCCGGAGCGCGACCTTCTGGTGGGCGTCCGGCCCCAGGTGCAGCCGGTCCGAACTCCAGGCCCCGGGCCGGTGCAGGTACCGCATCGACCACAGGTCGACCAGCCGGCAGTCCCGGTCGTCGGCGATCGCCCGCAGGTGCATGTTGTAGGCGGCGATCTTCCCCCGCAGCAGCCGCATGACCGGAAACGCCTTCGGGTCGAAGCCGGTGAACATCATCACCTGGCAGCCGGACTCGCGCAGCCGGACCACCGCCGAGTCGAAGATCTCGGCCAGGACGTCCGGGTCGGAGCCGGGGCGCAGGATGTCGTTGCCGCCGCCGGCCAGGCTCACCAGGCCCGGTCCCTCGCTGAACGCGAGCAGTTCCAGCGCCGCCGGCACCTGCTCGTCGACGATCTGCCGCAGCAGCTTGCCGCGGATCGCGAGGTTCGCGTACCTCAGGTGCGGGTACTCACCCGCCATGATCACGGCCAGGCGGTCCGCCCAGCCGCGGAAGCCGCCGCCGGGGACGGCGTCGTTCATGCCCTCGGTGAAACTGTCGCCGATCGCGATATATGAAGCGGCGCGGCCGGCGCTGTGGTCGCCGGCTGGAAACAACTTTTGTGATCCCATATCGACATCTATGATGCCATTCATCGCTGAGGCAGAAGAACCGTGAGGAGCGTGAGGACGCTCATACCGGCGGCGCTGCTGGCCGCGGTCGCGTGCTGCGCCGCGGCGTGCGACGGCGCCGCCGCCAGCGCGCCCGCCCGCCCGGCGGCGGGCAGCGCGACGGCCAGCGGCTCGCCCTCCCCCGCGGCACCGGCCAGTCCGGCGGCGACAGGCGGCAGGACGGGGGCGACAGGCGGCAGGACGGAATGGCCGACGTTCGGGCAGAACGCGGCGAGAACCGGGGCCGCACCGGGCCTGCCCCGCGCCGGGAAGCCCGGCATCCAGTGGCGGGCGCGCCTGGACGGCGCGGTCTACGGGCAGCCGCTCGTGGTGGGCGGAGATGTCATCGCCGCCACCGAGAACGACAGCGTCTACGCGCTGAACTCCTCCACCGGCCGGGTCGTCTGGCGGAAACACCTCGGTACCCCGGTGCCGCGGAACGCGTTGCACGGCTGCGGCGACATCTTCCCGCTCGGTATCACCGGCACCCCCGTCTACGACCAGGCCACTCGCCTCGTCTATGCCGTGGCGGAGACCACCGGGTACCGCTTCACCCTGTTCGGCCTGTCTGACCGCGATGGCGCCGTCAGGGTGCGCCGCGCGTTCGACCTGGCGACCAGCCGCAACGATCCCGCCTGGGACCAGCAGCGGCCCGGGCTGACGATCGGCGGCGGGCGCGTGTACGCGGCGTTCGGCGGGCTGACCGGAGACTGCGGCGCCTACGTCGGCGCCGTCGCCGGGCTCCCGGCCTCCGGCCGCGGAGCCCAGGTCACCTTCTTCACGCCGACCGCCCGCGAGGGCGCGGTCTGGGCCACCGCCGGGCCGGTCACCGGGGCGGGCGGAAACCTGTGGATCTCGGCGGGTAACGGCGCGGCGGAGAGCCCGCCGTACGACGGCAGCGACTCCGTGAGCGAACTGAGTCCGGCACTGCGGCGGGCCGCGTTCTTCTCCCCGTCCACCTGGGCGGACGACAACGCGGGCGACCAGGACCTCGGCTCCACCCAGCCCGCGCTCACGCCCGGAAACTCGGCTCTCATCGTCGGCAAGCGCGGTACCGGCTACCTGCTGGACACGCGGCGTCCGGGCGGCATCGGAGGCCAGCTCGCTCAGCTGGGCATCTGCCCGGCCTACGGCGCGGCGGCCGTCAGCGGTTCCACGGTCTACGAGCCGTGCCAGGCCGGCGGGACCGCCGCGGTCTCAGTCGACGCGGCGACCCGGAGGATCCGGCTGCTGTGGCGCGGCCCGGCCGCCGCTGACGGGTCGCCCGTCCTCGGCGGCGGCGCCGTCTGGGTGACGTCCTACGCCTCCGGCTCCGGGGTGCTGTACGAACTGGACCCGCGTACCGGCACGATCCGGCACGAGCTCGGACTCGGCGAGGCGCTGCCGCACTTCTCCTCGCTGTCACTGGCCGACGGCAGCGCGTATGTCTCCGCTCTCACCGGTGTCGTCGCGGTGCGCGGGGCGTAGCTGCCGGGGAAGACGGTGCGCCAGGGAAACGAGCATCCGTTCGGGCTAATGATTGGGGCCGTTCTTATCAGGCTTTCGTTAGAGATCTCCACACCGAGCCGGACTCGCGGTTGTATGGGACTAACCAGACGGCGGCGTTGTGGTCGGGAGGCGATGCGTCGTGGCTGCGGTGCGTCGGATCGTGGTAGGCGTCCACGGATCACTCGGCAGCCTGCAGGCGCTGCGGTACGCGGCGGGTGAGGCCCGGGGGCGGTCCGTCCCCCTGGCCGCGGTGAACGCGTGGGTCCCGCCGGGCGGCGACCTCGCTGAGCGGCGGCACCCGTCGCCGTACCTGCGCCGGATATGGCGCGACGCGGCCCGGGAGCACCTGGACGCGGCCTTCGACGAGGGGCTCGGCGGAATCCCGCCGGATCTGCGCGTGGAGTTGCTGGTGGTGCGCGGCGAGGCCGGGCCGGTGCTCGCCTGGATCGCCAGCCAGCCGGGAGACCTCCTGGTCATCGGCACGGGACTGCGGTCGCCGATCGGGCGGGCGGTCCACAAGTCGGCCGCGCGCCACCTGCTGGCCCACGCCCGGTGCCCGGTAGTGATGGTTCCGCCATCGGAGCTGATGGACGAACTGGGGCACGGACTGTGGCCGCCGCGGTGGCGCATGTCGCGTATGCAGCACGGGGTGCGTTAGGAACCCACGGCGGGAGCGGCACTATAAGCCGGGAAATGTCCGCGCTGGCGTATAGGGTGCGAGGGCAAACAAAAGGACGCGAGCGAGGCAGATTAGTGGATCCACTTTCCCCCCGCGACCCGCGTGCCGTCGGGGAGTTTCAGCTGCGCGCCCGGCTGGGGTCCGGCGGCATGGGACGGGTTTACCTGGGCCATTCCCCCGCCGGACGAGCGGTGGCGATCAAGGTCGTCCGGGAAGAACTCGCCGACGATCCCCAGTTCCGGCGCCGGTTCGCCCGGGAAGTGGAGTCCGCCAAGTCGGTCAGCGGGGTGTATACCGCGCCGGTCGTGGCGGCCGGCCTGGACGACGATCCGCCGTGGTTCGCGACCGCGTTCGTGCCCGGCCCGTCACTGGCCGACGTCGTCAGCAAGCACGGCCCGCTGTCGGAGCAGGCCGTGTGGCGGCTCGCGGCGGGCCTGAGCGAGGCGCTGGGAGCGGTGCATTCGTCCGGTCTCGTGCATCGCGACATCAAGCCGGCCAACGTGCTGCTCGCGGCGGACGGGCCGCACCTGATCGACTTCGGCATCTCCCGGGCACTGGACGGGACGGCGCTGACCGCGACCGGGGTCGTGGTCGGCACCCCCGGCTACATGTCCCCCGAGCAGGCGGAGGGCGACCCGTCGGGGCGCCCCAGCGATGTGTTCTCGCTCGGTGCCCTGCTGGCCTACGCCGCGACCGGGCGGGCTCCGTTCGGCGGCGGCAGCGCCGCGGCCGTCCTGTACCGGGTCGTCCGCGGCCAGGCCGACCTCGAGGGCGTCCCGGAGCGGCTGCGCGGCTTCATCTCCTCGTGCATGGCCACCCAGCCCTCGAAGCGTCCGGACCTGAAGGCCCTGGCCGCCTCGATCCCGAGGACCGCCGACGTCGGCGGCGCGGGCGCGGCGCTCACCTCGTACTGGCCTTCCGACATCGGCGAGATCATCCGGACTTCCCAGCCGGAACTGCCGGGCGCCGGCTCCACCCGGGCGATGCCCGGCGCCGGGGTGACCGAACCCCCTCCGGCGCCGAAGCCCGCACCGTCCAGGCCGGCCAGGGGGGCCCGGCCCGCTCCGCCGGTTCCGGCCCGGCCCGTGGTCCCGCCCCCGCCCTCGCGTCCTCCGGCGGCGTATCCGCCGCCCGGCCGCCCGGCGGCCCCGGCCCCGGGATACCCGCAGCGGCCGTCCTGGCGGGGCGCGGCGACGCTGATGCGCATCGGCGCACTGCTGTCCCTGGTCAACATGGTCGTGGGGCTGGCCGACGTCGGGGCGCTGAAGAACTCGTTCGTGTCCGCGTTCCCTGGCGTTTCGGGTCAGACCCTGACCGAGGGGGCGAACGCCGCGGCCGGCGCGGTGATCGTCACCGACATCATCGGGGTCATCCTGTGGCTGGCCCTGGCCCGGGCGGCCCGCCGGGGACGGCCTCCGCGAGCGGCCGGGACCACGCTCTTCGTGATCTACACGGCGGCGAAGCTGGGCACGATCTGGGGTCCGGGATTCGCCGCCGGAAAGGTCCTCGACGTCGCCATCTGGCTGGTCGGGCTGCTGTCCGTCATCGCCATCTGGCGCCGCCCGTCGGCGCCCAGCGCCTACTGACCCGTGCATGGACCGCGTTAGGGACAGGGCGCCGGCTCCTGTCCCTGCGGCAGTATGAAGCCATGAGCGGGCATCCACGCGGTCGACTGCGCATCTACCTCGGCGCGGCCGCCGGAGTCGGCAAGACCTACGCCATGCTCAGCGAGGGGCACCGGCGGTCCGAGCGGGGCGCGGACGTCGTCATCGCTTTCGCCGAGGACCACGGGCGCAAGCACACGTCGGCCTTGCTCGACGGGCTGGAGGCCGTTCCCCGGCTCGTCCTTCCGTACCGGGACACCACGTTCGAGGAGATGGACGTCGACGCGGTGCTGCGCCGCCGGCCCCAGATCGCGCTGGTGGACGAGCTCGCGCATACCAACGTGCCGGGTTCCCGCAACTCCAAGCGCTGGCAGGACGTCGAGGAACTGCTGGAGTCGGGGATCGACGTCATCTCCGCCGTCAACATCCAGCACCTGGAGTCCCTCAACGACGTCGTCGAGCAGATCACCG
The DNA here is from genome assembly GCA_009784565.1 of Streptosporangiales bacterium. Lineage (GTDB taxonomy): Bacteria > Actinomycetota > Actinomycetes > Streptosporangiales > Streptosporangiaceae > Trebonia. The sequence goes on from WRBL01000162.1 coordinate 11,601, forward strand.
GCGTGCCGCAGCGGGAGACCGTGCCGGACGCGGTCGTGCGCGCCGCCGACCAGGTTGAGCTGGTCGACATGACCGCCGAGGCGCTGCGCCGCCGGATGGCCCACGGCAACGTCTACCCGCCCGAGAAGATCGACGCGGCGCTCACCAACTACTTCCGCACCGGGAACCTGACCGCGCTGCGCGAACTGGCGCTGCTCTGGCTGGCCGACAAGGTTGACGAGCGGCTGCGGCGCTACCGCTCCGACCATGACATCAAGAAGACCTGGGAGGCCCGGGAACGGGTAGTGGTCGCGCTCACCGGCGGTCCCGAGGGAGACACGCTGATCCGCCGGGCGGGCCGGATCGCCGACCGGGCCCGGGGCGCCGACTTGCTGGCGGCGCACGTCGTGAAGTCGGACGGGCTCACCGGCTCGGACCCGGGCAGCCTCGCCCGCCAGCGCCGCCTCGTCGAGGAGCTCGGCGGCAGCTACCACCAGGTGGTCGGGGACAACATCTCCGAAGCCCTGCTCGCCTTCGCCCGGGCCGAGAACGCCACCCAGCTGGTGCTCGGGGCCAGCCGCCGGGGCTGGCTGCTGGCCGCGCTCACCGGACCCGGCATCGGCAGCCGCACGATCCGGGACTCCGGCTCGATCGACGTGCATATCGTGTCGCATCCCGAGGCCGCCAGCCGCCGCTGGGGGCTGCTCCCCCGGTACCGCGCCGGGATCACGACCCGCCGGCAACTGGCCGGCTACCTGCTGGCGGCGCTGCTCGCCCCGGCCCTGACGGTGGCGCTGGCCCACGGGCGTTCCGGCCTCAACTTGACGTCCGATGTGCTGGCCTACCTGCTCGCGGTTATCGCGGTAGCGCTGACCGGCGGGTTCGTGCCCGCGCTGCTGGAGGCGGTCGCCGCGTCGCTGCTGCTGAACTACTACTTCGCGCCCCCGATTCACCGGTTCACCATCTCGGAGGCGAACAACGTGCTCGCCCTCGGCGTATTCGTCGGCGTCGGGCTGATCGTGAGCTGGGTGGTCGGCCTCGCGACCCGCCGGACCAGGCAGGCGGCCCGGGCGAGCGCGGAGTCCGAGCTGCTGCGCACCACGGCCGGCAGCATCCTGCGCGGCCAGGGAAGCGTGGAGGCGGTGCTCGAACGGACGCGGGAGGCGTTCGGGATGCGAGCGGTCGCCCTGCTGGAGTGCCGGCCCGCCGACGGCGGCACGGTACGCGGACCGACGGCGGGCTGGCACACGGCCGCCGCCGCGGGTGAGGGGCCGGCCGCCCGGCCGGAAGACGCCGACGTCGAGGTGGCGATCACCGACACGCAGACGCTCGCCCTGACGGGACACAAGCTGCCGGCCGCCGACCGGCAGGTCCTGGGCGCCTTCGCCGTCTACGCGGGGGTCGCGCTCGACCAGCAGCGCCTGGCCGCCGAGGCGAGGGCGGCGCGGCCGATCGCGGAGGCGGACCGGATGCGCACCGCGCTGCTGGCCGCGGTCAGCCACGACCTGCGGACTCCGCTCGCCTCGGCCAAGGCGGCCGTCACCTCGCTGCGGACCCCGGACATGAACTGGGACGCGGCTGACACCGAGGAGCTCCTGGCCACCGCGGACGAGTCACTGGACCGGCTCGCCCACCTGGTGGAGAACCTGCTGGACATGAGCCGCCTGCAGGCCGGGGCGCTGTCCCTGTTTCCCCGCCCGTCGGGCCTGGACGAGATCGTGGCCAGCGCCCTGGCCAGCCTGGGGCCTCCCGGCCTCGACGTGGCCGTGGACATCCCGGAGGACCTGCCCGCCGTGCAGGCCGACCCGGCCATTCTGGAGCGCGTGGTGGTCAACCTGACGCAGAACGCGCTGCGCTATTCTCCGGCCGGCCAGCCGCCGATGATCTCGGCCAGCGGCCTGCTCGGGCGGGTCGAGCTCCGGGTGACCGACCGGGGGCCCGGTATCCCGGAGGCCGGCCGGGAGCAGATGTTCGTGCCGTTCCAGCGGCTCGGGGACACCGACAACACGACCGGCGTGGGCCTGGGCCTGGCTCTGTCCCGGGGCCTGACCGACGCGATGGGCGGTACCCTCACGGCCGAGGACACTCCGGGGGGAGGGCTGACGATGGCGGTCTCGCTGCCGGCGGCGGAGGAGCGGTGAACCGGGTCCTGATCGTCGATGACGAGCCCCAGATCCTGCGCGCGCTCCGCATCAACCTGCGGGCCCGGGGTTACGAGGTGCATACCGCCGCCACCGCGGCCGACGCCCTGGCGGCGGCGACGGCGCACCCTCCGGACCTGGTGATCCTCGACCTCGGGCTGCCCGACAGAGACGGGATGGAGGTCATCACGGGCCTGCGTGGCTGGTCGTCCGCCCCGATCATCGTGCTGTCCGGCCGGGCCGACAGCGCCGGCAAGGTCGCGGCCCTGGACGCCGGCGCGGACGACTATGTCACCAAGCCGTTCGGCGTGGAGGAACTGCTGGCCCGGATGCGGGCCACGGCCCGGCGGACCGGCCCGGCCGACAGCCTTCCCCTGGTCCGGCTGGGCGACCTGACCGTCGACCTCACGGCGAAACAGGTCACGAGGGACAATGGCGACGGGGCCGTGCGGCTCACCCCGACCGAGTGGCACCTGATCGAGGTCCTGCTGCTCAACCCGGGAAAGCTGCTCAGCCAGCGCCAGCTGCTGCGGGCCGTGTGGGGCCCCGGGTACGACAACGCCGGCGGAAACCTGCGGCTCTACATGGCGCAGCTGCGCCGGAAGCTCGAGCCGGACCCGGCCCGGCCCCGGTGGCTGATCACCGAGCCGGGCATGGGGTACCGGTACCAGCCTCCGGACGACTGATGCCCGGACGACTGATGCCCGGAGGACGACCCGGGACCTTCGGGGCGTCTTGCCGCCAACCGTCGAA
>WRBL01000163.1 GCA_009784565.1 Streptosporangiales bacterium
CCGGAGCAGCAGGTCCAGGAGGCCCTGTGGTACTCGCCCCGGGGGCCGGGCGCCAGCCTCGGACTGGCGGGCGCGCCCGGAACGGGCAAGTCCTCGTTCCTGCGTTCCCTCGTGCTGGCGCTCTGCTCGGCCGCGGACGCGAGCCGCCGCCACGTCTACTGCCTCGACCTCGGCGGAGACCTGTCCGGGCTCGCCTCGCTGCCGCACGTCGGGACCGTGGCCCGGCCGGGAGAGCCCGAGACGGCGGCCCGGCTGTTCCGGGAACTGCGCGCCCTGCTCAGCGAGCGCGCCGCCTCCGGGCAGCCCCCGAAGCACGCGGAGTGGCCCGACGTCTACCTCGTCGTCGACGACGCGGGAGCGCTCCGGCGGACCGCGCCGGATCTGGAACACGAGCTGGCCGGGCTCGCCGCCGCGGGAACGCCCCACGGGCTGCACGTGATCCTCTCCGTCACCCGGTGGACCGACATCCGGCCCGAGCTGCTCGACGCGCTCGGGACCCGGTGGGAGCTGTGCCTGGCCCAGCCGGGGGAGTCCCTCGCGGGCCGCCGGGCGGCCGCCCTGGTCCCGTCCGGGACACCGGGCCGGGGACTGACCGGCGACGGGTGCCTGCTGCAGATGGCGCTGCCGTCGCTGCGGCACCAGCCGGGCCCCGGCGACCTGGCCGCGGCGCTCGCGGAGATCACGTCCGCGGGCGGCGGGGCCCGCGCTCCCGAGATCGTGCCGCTGCCGTTCCGGATCACCGGCGCGGACGCGGGGGACAGCGGCGGGGAAGGCCGCTTCCTCCTCGGCGTCGCCGAATTCCGCGGCCAGCCGGTCCGGGTGGACCTGGCCGCCCCCGGCGCCCGCCTGCTCGTCTCCGGGGACTCCGGTTCCGGCCGGACCACGCTGCTGCGCCGCATCGCCCGCCACCTCCTGAAGCAGGACACCGCCGGGCACGGCGGCCTGACCCTGCACATCGTGGACCCGCGGCGCGGCCTGACCGGCCTGGCGGAGCATCCGGCCGCGGGCCGGTACGCCTCCGGCGAGGTCGCGGTGCAGAGCCTGGTGATGCACCTGATCGGGGAACTGCGCGCGCGGGACGTCCCGGCCGACGCGGGACCGGAGGAACCCCGGGGCGGACGGCCGCCCGCCGGCCCCCGGCATGTCCTCCTGATCGACGACTACGACCTGCTCGCCAGTCCGGCCGGGAGTCTGCTCGGCCTGCTGACCGACTTCCTCGGCCAGGGGCCCGACATCGGGCTGAGCGTTATCCTCGCCCAGCGGGCAACGGGAGGCCAGCCGTCGGCTAGCGAGCCCTTCGTGCAGCGCCTGCGGGAGGTCGCCGACCATGTCCTGGCCCTGTCCGGCCGGCCGGACGACGGCCCGCCCGCCGCGGCGATGACCGCCCGGGTCCTGCCGCCGGGCCGGGGAATGCTCGTGTCCGGGCATTCCAGTCCCCGGCTCATCCAGTGCGTCCTGGACGAGGAGTAGGACACGCTCATGAACGACGCGCGCGTGATTCTCCTGACCGTCACGGGGCCCGGCGGCCGGAGCGCCGACGTGGGAGCACGCTCGGACGCGACTCCCCGGGACCTGGCCGCCCATCTCGGCCCGGACCTGGGCATCGATCCGGCGTCGTCCGTCGTGACCCACCATGCCCCGCAGAGGCCAGGACAGCCGCAACGGCAGCGGCTGATCCGGGCCGACGCGCCTCTCGCGGCCTCTGGCGTGCTCGACGGCGACACGCTCGTCTTCGCCCAGGCCGCCCAGCCCGCCCCGCAGCCGCCAGAGCCCGCCCCCGGGATGGCCGTCCCGCCCCAGCCCCACCGCGGGTAGACCGCCGCCGCGGCCCCGTAAACCCGCTTGAATTCGAGGGCCGTGTCGGCTGAGATGAACGGCATGGCCGTGCATCTCACCCACTGGGGAACGTTCGAGGCTGCCAGCGACGGTGAGCGGCTGACCGAGGTCCGTCCGTGGCGTCACGATCCGGAGCCGATGCCGCTGATCGGCAACGTCGCCTCCGCGCAGCATCATCCGGCCCGGATCGACCGCCCGCATGTCCGCAAGGGCTGGCTGGAGCATGGTCCGGGTGCCCCGGGGCGCGGCGACGAGCCGTTCGTGCCGGTGTCCTGGGACACCGCGCTCGACCTCCTGTCCGGGGAACTCCGGCGGGTCTACCGCGACCACGGCGCCGAAGCCGTCTACGGCGGCAGTTACGGCTGGGCCAGCGCGGGCCGGTTCCATCACGCGCAGAGCCAGGTGCACCGGTTCCTGAACTGCCTCGGCGGCTACGTGCGCCACGTCAACAGCTACAGCCTCGGCGTCTCGGACATGTTCCTGTCCTACGTGATCGACCACCTCTGGCGGCTGCTGACCTACGCCACGTCCAAGTCCGTGATCGCGGAGCACAGTGACCTGGTGGTCGCCTTCGGCGGGCTGTCGCCGAAGAACGCCGCGGTGTCGGTGGGCGGGGTGTCGAAGCATCACGTCCGCGGCTGGATCGCCGACGCCCGGGAGCGGGGCTGCCGCTTCGTGTCCGTGACCCCGCTGCGCGACGACACCCCCGCCGAGGCGGAGGCCGAATGGATCGCCCCGCGGCCCGGGACCGACGCCGCCCTGATGCTCGCCCTCGCCCAGGTCCTCGACGCCGACGGCCTGGCCGACACCGCGTTCCTGGACCGCTACACCGTCGGCTACGAGCGCTTCGCCCGCTACCTCCGGGGACAGGCGGCCGACCAGACGGTCAAGGATCCCGCCTGGGCCGAAGCGATCAGCGGGATACCCGCGAAGCGCATCCGGGACCTCGCCCGGGAGATGGCCGGGGCCCGCACCATGGTGACGGTCAGCTGGTCGCTGCAGCGCGCCCGCCACGGCGAGCAGCCGCTCTGGCTCGGCGTCGTGCTGGCGGCCATGCTCGGCCAGATCGGCCTGCCCGGCGGCGGCTTCGGCCACGGCTACGGGTCCACGGCCGCGGTCGGCGAGCCCGCGCTGCGGGCCGGCCTGCCGCGCCTGGCGCAGGGCCGCAACGGTGTCTCCGCGTTCATCCCGGTGGCCCGGATCGCGGACATGCTGCTGAACCCCGGCGCGGAATTCGACTACGACGGCCAGCGCCTGACCTACCCCCGCATCCGGCTCGTCTACTGGTGCGGCGGCAACCCGTTCCATCACCACCAGGACCTCGCCCGGCTCCGCGAGGCCTTCACCCGCCCGGAGACGGTCGTGGTCCACGACCCGTTCTGGACGGCGACCGCCCGGCACGCGGACATCGTCCTCCCGGCGACCATGACCATAGAGCGGGACGACTTCGGCTCCGGGCAGAACGACCGCATGTTCTTCCCCATGCCCGCCCTGACCCGCCCGCACGGCGAGGCCCGCGACGACTACGCGATCTTCTCCGCCCTGGCGGAGCGTCTCGGCGTCGGCAAGGACTTCACCGAGGGCCGCACCGCGATGGAGTGGCTGCGGCACCTGTACGGCGAATGGCAGGACACCATCGCCGCGCTGGGCCGCGAGCCGGTTCCGGATTTCGGCGACTTCTGGTCCGGCGACGGCATCGAGCTGCCCCTGGCCAGCGGCGACCCGCAGGTGGCGTTCGCCGACTTCCGCCGGGACCCGGACAAGCACCCGCTCGTCACGCCCACCGGGAAGATCGAGATCTTCTCCGGGACCATCGACGGCTACGGGTACGCCGACGTCCCCGGTCACCCGGTCTGGCTCGAGCCGGAGGAGTGGCTCGGTTCCCCGGCCGCGGACCGTTTTCCCTTGCAACTGGTCGCCAACCAGCCGCGGACGCGGCTGCACAGCCAGCTGGACATCGGCGACCACAGCCAGTCGGCGAAGGTCGCCGGTCGGGAGCCGGCGCGGATGCACCCCGGCGACGCGGCCGCGCGCGGCCTGCGGGACGGCGACCTCGTCCGGATCTTCAACGGCCGGGGCTCCTGCCTGGCCGGGCTGTCCGTCGACGACGCGGTGCGGCCCGGCGTCGTCCAGCTGTCCACCGGCGCCTGGTACGACCCGGACCCGGCCGACCCGGGCTTCTGCCGCCACGGCAACCCCAACGTCCTGACCGCCGACCGTCCGTCCTCGTCCCTGAGCCAGGGCTGTACGGGCCAGCTGGCCCTGGTGGAAATTGAACCGTACCGGGGAACCCCGCCGGAACTGTCGGTCTCTCGCCCTCCGGAAACCGCCTGAACACCCAGAACCCATTTTTATTCCGAACGGGTCTTCGCTGACTGTCCATCACCGTTCTTTCCCGTTCATCCATCAGCGAGCGATGCTGTTCCTTCTGTTGCTGATGATTTCCCCAGGGGGCAGAGATAGTGATCAGTGCTGCTGATATATGTGTCTGATTGCTATTCCTAGCCAAGGTGCTGTTTGGCCTTGCGCGGTGTTGCTGCCAGATCTAACGTCATTGGTGTTTGTTATCTGATTCGAGCTATCGAGGCTCGTGGATATCCGGGGAAACACCAACAGTGAAAGAGCAGGTAGCGGATATGAAACTGAGAAAGGGAACGGCCTTCCTGAGCCTGACCATTGCCTCTGGCGCGGCCCTGGTAGCCTCGGCCGCCACCGCCAGTGCCGCCCCAGCCACCTACGCCTCGACCTCCTCGGCCACTGCCGGATCCCTCAACGTCGGCGACGGTCCCGCCGGGCCTGCCAACACGTCCACCGCCACGGACGCCCATCCCTCGGCGGGCACCATGTCCGGCATCAATCACAAGGATCTCCCCAACGGCCTCGGAACCATCGCCGCCACGCATGACCTCGACCTGCTGACCACGCATGCCCAGGTCTATTCCAACGGCGTCTCCACCGCCTGCTCGGCCGCTTTCTCCGGCGCCTGCGGGCAGCGGCCAGCGCCCCTCGACCTCCGGCTGAACCTCAAAAAGGTTCTGACCGTGGCGAATTCCGGCGTGGGGAACTGGACGGACCTCAGTATCGTCGCCAATTCCCTTCCGGATCCTCTGAACGATTACACCATCGTGCTGGGCATTACCGGCCCGGCGGCGACGTGTACGGCGGGCCCGGCCGGCGGACCGGGGAGCACCTTCAAGATCTCGCGGTCAATCGGGTCCGGGACGGTGGACCTTCTGGATAAGGGCAAGTCGGTGATCGGAGGTCCCAGGGCAATCGGCACGAACGGCGACGCCTTGGAGCCGCTTGCCAAATATGGGAACGGGGCATTGTCGTTCGCGAACATTCCCGGCGTCTCCATCTCGGTGTCGTTCACTCCCGGGACTGACAGCGGGGCCGGGAAGGGACCCGCGGCATCGGCGGAGGTCGGAAGTCTCTCGGTGAGCATCAACACCTTCAAGGCGGTCACCCTGACCGGCGGCAAAGTCAGTTGCGGTCCGAACCAGCAGACCGCGGCGGCGACCTCCGCCTCTTCCGCCTCTGGCGGCACAGGCGGCTCCACCGGCCTCCAGGCCGGTTCCACCGGGACCGCCCCTGCGACCACGGATACGTCCACCTCGTCGGAAATTCCCGTGAAGCAGATCCAGACCGACGAAGGCAGCTCCGCCGGCCGCCCCTTCGGCCTGGCCGGGTCCCTGGTGGCGAAGCCGTAGTCCCGGCGCCCTGGGAGAGGGCTTTACCCGGCGCGAGATGGCCCGGCCGACACCCGCAGTCGGCCGGGCCGCCGCGTTTCCCGGCCCTCGTCGATTCGCAATCCCATTTCGGGCAATTGCGTAATGCAATTCCATAAACTGACATACCGAAATCCTATTGCATATCACATTGCGTTTCTTTATAGTTACCGGTAGTGCATAAGCGGGTTGCCTTCCCATCAGGAGGACAAATGACTGTCATGCCCCAGGAGACGCCCGGCCTCAACTGGATCAAATCGTCGCTTAGCTACGCGAATGGGAATTGCGTCGAGGTCGCTGACCTCGGAGCCGGCAATGTCGGCGTCCGGAACAGCCGGTACCCCGGAGGCGCGATTCTGCAGTTCACCCCGGCCGAATGGCACGCCTTCGTCGGCGGTGTGCTGAAGGGCGACTTCGCCCGCTTCGGCCGTCCCTGAGTTCGCGGTGCGGGCGGCACTGATGTTCTCCCCCCGGCCGCCCGCACCGCGTATTCCTCGCCGTCGGTCGTGGCTACCCGGCGTACTTGGCGAGCCGCGCCTGGGCCTGCGCATACGGCGTCGCCGGCGGGGGAGTGCCCCCGTCGCGGATCTGGGCCGCGGCCGCGACGGCCGCGTCCATGGCCGCCCGGTAGGGAAGCGAGCCGGTGCTGACCCGGCGGACGCCCGTCCGCGCCAGGTCGGCGAGCGTGAGACGGGGGACCGCCAGTACGTTCACCGGCACCGGGATTCCCGCCGCGAGCTGCTCGAGGTCAGCCGGGTCGGCGGCCCCGGGGACGAAGACTCCGTCGGCGCCGGCGTCCGCGTAGGCCGCCGCCCGGGCCAGCACCGCCGGGATGGTGGCGTCCTGCCCGAGCCAGTAGTTATCGGCCCGGGCGTTGACGAACATCCCGGGAGCCCGCCGCTTGATCTCCGCGATCTTGGCGGCATGCCGTCCCGGGTCGATCAGCGCCTCGTCCGTGCTGTCCTCGATGTTGACCCCGTCCGCGCCGGATGCCGCGAGGGCGGCGGCGAAGGCCGCGACCTCGCCCGGATCGTCGCTGTAGCCATCCTCGATGTCGGCCGAGACGTAGACCGGGAGCCCGGCCAGGGCCCGGACCAGGCGGACGGTGCCGTCCTTGCTGGCGCGCGCGCCGTCGGGACGCCCGGAGGCGGCGCCGACCCCGAAGCTGGTCGTGCCGACGGCCCGGAACCCGGCCTCGGCGAACGCGATGGCCGAGCCGGCGTCCCAGGCGTTGGGAAGCAGCAGCGGGTCTGTCGCGTAGTGCAGGTCGCGGAAACTCATGACGAAACTCCTCAGTGAGCGGTCGGGCAGCGGGCTATTCCGGGACGTCGTATTCCTCGATGGCGCGGCTCTCCAGCAGCGGCACGATCTGGCCGAGTAGCACCGTGGTGAAGTGGGGCGACGCCCGGTGCTCGGCCAGGGCTGCCCGGGAGGCGTACCGTTCCAGCAGCACGTAGCTGCGCTGGTCGCCGACCTTGCGGTAGGCGTCGAAGGCCAGGTTGCCGGGTTCGGCCCGGGCCTCGCCGATGAATCCGGACAGGAGAGCGAAAACCTCGTCTTCGTGCCCGGACTTGATCGTGTGGCGGGCGATGAGCTGGACCTGAGTCATGGCGGTGCCTTTCTTTCTGTCGTCTGGTCATTCACCTGGACCGGGTCAGGCCCGGCTGGCGCGCGGGCGCAGGAGGAGCAGGACGGCGGCCGCGACGACGCCCGCGCCGATCTGCAGCGCCCAGGCGTGGTCGAACCCGTGTACGTTCTCGTCGGAGGCCGTCAGCGCGACGAGGAGGGCGACACCGAGCGCGCTTCCGACCTGGCGGCTCATGTTCAGGACGGCGCTGCCGGTGGTGGCCCGCTGCGGCGGCAGGGTGCCGGCGGCGGCGAACAGCGGGGCCTGGGACAGCCCTCCGGAGACGCCCATGACGACGAGCCCGGGGAACATCGCCGTCCAGTACGACGGTGCCCCGCTGACCATGACGAGCCACCAGGCGGCGGCCAGGGCCATGGCGAGCATGCCCGTCACGGCCGGGAGGGTCCGTCCGTACCGGGACTGGATCGGTCCGGCGCTGAGGGCGAAGCCCACCGAGACGACCGGGGCCGGGGCGATTCCGACCCCCGCCCGCAGGGCGCTGAAGTGCCACACGTTCTGCATGAACAGGGCGTCGCCCAGCAGGAAGAACGAGAACCCGGTGAACAGCAGCAGGAGGGCGATGGTGGCCGCGGTGAACTGCCTGCCGCGGAACAACTGCTTCTCGATGACCGGCGACGCCGCCCGCAGGGTCCGCTGCAGCGTGACCGCCGCGAGCGCGACGGCCGCGGCGAACAGCGCGACGGTCCGTGCGGAGGCCCAGCCCCATGAGGGTCCCTCGACGGTGGCGAGGACCAGCGCGCTCACGCCGAACAGGAGGGCCAGCCCGGAAGCGGCGTCCGGCAGCCGGGTACCCGCCGACTGGCGGACCTCTGGCAGGAGAAAGGCCCCGGCGGCGATCGTGGCGACGCCGATCGGCAGGTTGATGAGGAAGATCCACCGCCAGTCGACGGTGACCAGCAGGCCCCCGACCGGCGGGCCCGCCGAGGCGGCGACGCCGGCGACGCCGGCCCAGATGCCGACCACGAGCGTGTGCTGCCGCCGGGGGAAGCTGGGATACAGCAGGCCGAGGGACGTCGGGACGATCATCGCGGCGCCGACCGCCTGCACGCCGCGCGCCGCGATCAGGATCCCGAGGACGGGCGCGAACGCGGCGACCGTGGAGGCGGCGGTGAAGACCGCGACGCCGGCCAGGAGCACCCGCTTGCGGCCGTACTGGTCGGCCAGCCGCCCGGCCGGGACCAGCACCGCCGCGAACACGATCGCGTAGGCCGACAGTACCCATGACACGAGCGACTCCGGCGAGCCGGCGAATGACCGGCCGATGCCGTCCAGGGCCACGTTGACGATGAAGAAGTCGAGCTGGGCCATGAAGGCGACCGCGCCGAGCACCGTCATGATGGCCCACCGCCGGGGATGGCCGGCCTCGGGGGACGGGGCCGTCTGGTTCATGGTCTGCCTCCGCTTTTTCTGGGCTAGTAAGCCCATTTAATGCTCTCGCGAAATGGGTTGTCAAGCCCATTTTGGTGGTACCGTGAGGTCATGACGGAAAGCGCCACCCGTCCGCGCCAGCTCACCCCGAAGGGCCGGGCCGCGCGGCAGAAGATCATCGAGGCGGCCGCCGGGCTGATCTACGAGCGCGGCGTGGCAGGCACCAACAACGAACTGGTGCGCAAGGCCGCGGGGATCAGCGGATCCCAGCTCAGCCACTATTTCCCGGACAAGGAGAGCCTGGTCCGGGCCGTCCTGGCCTGGCGTGCCGACTCGATGATCGGCCTGCACCGGGACCCGCCGCTCGGCGAGCTGGACAGCATCGAAGCCCTGCGCGCCTGGGCCGCCTCCTACACCGGGAACGACGACGTCTGCATGGGCGGGTGCAGCTTCGGCTCGCTCGCCGCCGAGGTCATGAAGAGCGACCTGGCCGTCGGGGACGAGATAGCCGCGGGGTTCGGCCGGTGGCGGGACCTCTTCCAGCGGGGCCTGACCGTCATGAGGGAACGCGGCGAGCTGCGCCGCGGAGCCGACCCCGCCCAGCTCGCCTACGTGCTGATGGCCGCCTTCCAGGGCGGCATGATGCTGGCCCAGGCCGCCCAGGAAGTCGCCCCGCTGCGCGCCGCGCTCGACGCCGCGATCGACCACGTGGCGTCGTTCTCGGCTCGCCCGCGCCCGGGTCTCACGAAATAACCGCCCCCGGCGTCTTCCTGATGACGACCGATCTGAGGAGCCAGGCATGAGCGCAGCGACGACCACCACGCGTCACATCATCGCCGGGACGCCGGTCGGCCCGGTGACCCTCGTCCGGGAGGACGACGGCCTCACGGGCCTGTACTTCCCCGGCCACTGGACCCGCCCGGACCGGTCCGCGTTCGGCCCGAAGGCCGGCCCCGGGGACGGCTTCGATGCCGCGGTCACCCAGCTAGCCGAGTACTTCGAGGCGGGCCGCCGCGAGTTCGACCTGCCGCTCGCCCCGCACGGCACCGAAGAGGCCCGGGCCGCCTGGCGCCTCATCGCGCGGATCCCGTACGGCGCCACGGCCACCTACGGGGAACTGGCCGGCCAGCTTGAGAAGCCGGTCACGCCGCAGGAATTCGGCTGGTACGTCGGGCACAATCCGCTGTCCATCCTCATCCCGTGCCACCGGGTCGTCGGCGCGGGCGGCCGCCTGACCGGCTACGCCGGAGGCCTGGATCGCAAGCGCCACCTGCTTGAGCTGGAAGGCGCCATCCCCGCCGAGCTGACCTTGTGGTGACACCGGCCGCGGAAGGACCGGCCCGCAACCGCATCACACGGTATCTCCCGCAGATCGCCCCCGGCGCGCGGGAATGAACCGGCCTCTGAGATGGTTGTGACTCAAGATCGTGGTCCCGAAGGTGTTCGTGTCACCCCATCGTCACTCAAACGCCTGTGCAGACCACCGTTGCGGGTTCTGACTTGGGACTCAGGCCCGCTGGCCGTCCATGTACGCGTTTGAGCCGAGGCGCACGCCTGCGCTCGGCAAGACCGGCACGAAGCTTTTGGAGATATAACCGCATGACCGAAATCATCAGCACCGGATTCGCCGCCCTGGCCCTAGCTCCGGAGCTGTGTCATGCTCTCGCCGGGCTTGGCTACGAGGAGCCGACCCCGATCCAGGAAGCCGCCATCCCGCCGCTGCTCGAGGGCAACGACCTGGTCGGGCAGGCCGCGACCGGCACGGGGAAGACGGCGGCCTTCGCGCTGCCCGTTCTCCACCGCGTCCTGACCGACGCCGCGGACCAGGCCGAAGGCGAGGCCAAGAGCCCGCTCGCCCTGATCCTCACCCCCACGCGCGAGCTCGCCGTACAGGTCTCCGACGCCATGCAGAGCTACGCCCAGGACATGGGCGCCCGGATCGTCCCCGTCTACGGCGGCCAGCCCATCGGCCGGCAGCTGGGCGCCCTCCGGCGCGGCGCCGATGTCGTGGTCGCGACCCCCGGACGGGCGCTGGACCACATCAACCGCGGCACCCTGAACCTGGAGAACCTCAAGATCGCGGTCCTCGACGAGGCCGACGAGATGCTCGACATGGGCTTCGCCGAGGAGATCGAGGCGATCCTCGAGACCACCCCGGATACCCGGCAGACGGCCCTGTTCTCGGCCACGATGCCGCCGCGGATCAGCGGGATGGTGCGCCGCTACCTAAACGACCCGGTCCGGGTGGAACTCGGCCGCAAGACCGAACTGGACCCGGAGAGCGGCAAGCGCGTCCGCCAGTGCGCCTACGTCGTGCCGCGCGGCTACAAGCCCGCCGCCCTCGGCCGCATCCTCGACATGGAGACGCCGCAGGCCGCGGTCGTGTTCTGCCGCACCCGTGAAGAGGTTGACCAGCTCACCGAGACCCTGAACGGCCGCGGCCACCGGGCCGAGGCGCTGCACGGCGGCATGGACCAGAACCAGCGTGACCGCGTCATGGGCCGGCTGCGGGCCGGGAGCATGAACCTCCTCATCGCCACCGACGTGGCCGCCCGCGGCCTCGACATCGACCAGCTCACCCACGTGGTGAACTACGACGTGCCCAGCGCGCCGGAGTCCTACGTCCACCGCATCGGCCGCGTCGGCCGGGCCGGGCGCGAGGGTACCGCGCTGACCCTGGCCGAGCCGCGCGAGCACCGGATGCTGAAGGCCATCGAGCGGGCGACGGGCGTGCCGCTCGCGGTGGAGACGCTGCCGTCGGTCGCGGACCTGCGGGCCAAGCGCCTGGAGATGACGAGCGACGCGCTCCGCGCGATCATCCTCAAGGACAACGACCTGGAAGACTTCGACTCCGTCGTGCAGTCCCTGAGCGAGGAGTTCGGCATGTACGAGACGGCGCTCGCCGCGGTGAAGCTGGCCCGGGACGCGAGCGGGGCCGTCCGGGATGAAGACGAGATCCCGGCCGCCACGCTGCCGACCGAGCGGGACCGCCGCGACCGCCGCCAGCCCGGCGGCCGCCGGGGCGACCAGGGCCCCGGCAGCGGCCCCCGTCGCGGGCGGGGCCCGACGGCGGGCATGACCCGCCTGTTCGTCGGCACCGGCCGTTCCGCCGGGATCCGGCCGCAGGACCTCGTCGGCGCCATCGCCGGCGAGTCGCACCTGTCCGGCCGCGACATCGGCCACATCGAGATCTCCGGCCGGTTCTCCCTGGTCGAGGTTCCCGAGTCCGCCGCCGACGAGGTCGTTTCCGCCCTCCGCCGGACCAGCATCAAGGGCCGTAAGACCACCATCCGCCGCGAGCGCTTCGAGGCTCGCTAACCGGCCGCCTCGTCCAGTGTCTCGCCGAGCTCATGCCTGGCGAGGTACTGGACGAGCCTCAGCTCGCTCCGGCGCAGCTGCTCCCGCCGTTCGTCCGGCAGTTCCGTGAGAGCGTCCGCGAGGATCTTGTCTCCCGGCACGCGGACCATGGTGGTTCCGTAGACCCGGCAGGCGGAGCACCAGCCGAGCCCGATGCACCGCTCGTACATCGCCGAGCCCGCCGGATAGAACCGGTACCGGTATCTGCGGATCACGGTGCCGCACGCGGCGCACACACGATGGCCGTCGGCGGCGCGGGTCTCCAGTGAATGGATCTTCCACCAGCCCAGTCCTCCGGCGAGGTGCTCTTGCGCCCACCGGGAGGTTCCGCCCAGCTTGGCGGCGGCGAGCGCGACGTCGCCGTACGCGGCCGGCTGGCCGGCCGCGGTGTCGTACCCGGTCAGCCCGGTTTCCTGTTCGACGATCGCGGTGATGGCGTACGCCTCGACGATGACGGGCCAGGCGCGGTGGCCCGGGTAGCGGTGCGGGATGGACAGGACCGCCGATGACCCCCGGTAATCCACCCGCACGGTACGGGACGTCACGTCACGGCGGAACGTGAGGTCCCCGCACCTGACCGGCCCGATCTCGTCGCTGACGCGCTTCACCACCCGCTCCCACGCCACTTGCTGGTCTGGAGTCAGCTGGTCTGGCGCGGGCTCGATATCCGGGGCGACCTCAGCGCAAGCGGCCTCCGGCACCTGCGTCGGCGTCCGGCCTGTCACGGAACGGGCGAAGCGGATGTCGTAGGTCACCCAGGGATCGTAACCAGGAATTGAAGAATAGTGGTGGTATTCGAATCATCCCCGACCATCTCCGCCCCGCTGTGCCGCCGGTTATCCCCTGCACCGGCTGAGGCGCAGCGTAACCCCGCTGCTCGTTGCCTGTACCAGCCCGACGCCCTTGGCGAAGTACAGACGTGATGCCCCTAGCGCCTGCATGAAGCCGCCAGCCGCGTCGAGCGATGCCTTGGCCGCGGGACTGGCGTTAAGAGCCGTCATACTGAGTGGCTTGACGACCACTCCCGCGAGGTCGCGGTAGGTTCCGGCTGACGTGCGAATACCGGAGCCTGTGGTCAGCCCGGCGACCGAGAACTCGACCTTGAACCGCAACGGTTGCCCGTCTGCGGTCAGCCCGGCCGTCTCCTGCCGGGCGGCGGCCGTTGTCGCGGTCAGCGTTCCGGACACGGAGGACCGGATCGCCCGTCCGGACGGAAGGTCCGCGACGGCCGGGTAAACCTCGAAACCCGAGATCGCGAACCGCAGTCCGTTCGCCAGCGGATAACTGCCTGGGGCGACACCCAGCCTCCCGTCGGCCATGAGTTCGTAGGGGACGCTTATCGGGTTCCGGGTCGGCGCGATGCCGCTCTGCGGTCCGGTCGCGGCGGTCTGGATCTGGTAACGGACTACCGTCGTCGACACGGAAGAGACGGTTTGCGCCAGCGTGGACTGGATCGGCCCTTCCCCGTCCGTCAGCGTGCAGGTCCGCCCAGGCTGCCTGTCCAGGTATGAGGCCCAGGTAGGCCCCTGAGGCGCCGCCTTTGAGTGCGGGGACTTGACCAGGCCCGTGGCGCTAGCGAAACTCGCGCACCCGCCCGCACCAACGGCCATGATTCCCACCAGAATCCCGGCGGCGATCACCCTCGATCTTGTTTTCACGGTATCTGGACGCGGCACCCCCGCCGCCGGTTCACCGCCTCGGGGGGAAGTCGCCCCCGAGACGGTGCTTCCTGAGACCCTGGTCTGGTGGATAGCGGCAAGTTCCGGCACATCGCGTCGGTCGGCAGCTCGTTCGCGGCGGGCCCGGGTATCGAGCCCGTCGCGGACCGGGCGGCCCTGCGTTCCGCGCGCAACTACCCGCACCTGCTGGCCGAGCGGCTGGGGGCGGAACTGACGGACCTGACCGTGTCGGGGGCGACCACCGCCACGATTCTGGATACTCCGCAGCGAATGCGCGGGCACGTGTTCCCGCCGCAGATTCAGGGACTTCCTGGGAACGCCGACCTCGTCACGATCACGGCCGGCGGAAACGACCTCAAGTACGCGCTTAGCATGATCGTCTCCGGCTACGCGGGCCGGTTGTCCTCACGGGGGCTGACCCGACCGCTCGGGACCCTGCTCGGCCGGCGCGGAGTCCCGGACCCCGAGCCCGTCGATGTCGACCGTGCGGCGGCCGGGCTCGCCCGCATCGCGGAGGCGGCCCGGGCCAAGGCGCCCGGGGCGAGAGTCCTGCTCGTCGACTACGTGACCGTCCTCGGCCCCGGCACCGTCCCCGACCGTGACGTCCCGTTCGACGCGGTCACCCTGGACGCGCTGCGCCGCCTGGGAGACAAGGTGGCCGAAGCGTTCGCGGCGGCCGCGGCGCGTTCAGACGCCGAACTCGTCCGCGTCAGCGAGCGCAGCCGCGACCACGCCCTCGGATCAGCCGACCCCTGGGCCTCAGGCCTCCCGTCCCGCCTGCGCGACCTCTCCAGCGCC
>WRBL01000164.1 GCA_009784565.1 Streptosporangiales bacterium
CCGGAGTCCACGCGGACGCCGTCGCCGGACGGCTCGGTCAGGGACAGGACGGTGCCGCCGGTCGGCAGGAAGCCCCGGGCCGGGTCCTCGGCGTAGACCCGCGCCTCCACCGCGTGGCCGGTGAACGGCGGGGTCTGCGTGAAGGGCAGTTTCTCGCCCGCCGCCACCCGGACCTGCCACTCCACGAGGTCCAGTCCGGTGACGAGTTCGGTGACCGGGTGCTCGACCTGGAGCCGGGTGTTCATCTCCATGAAGAAGAACTCGTCCGGGTCGTGGCCGTTCACGATGAACTCGACGGTGCCCGCGCCGGTGTAGCCGACGCTGCGGGCCGCCTCGACCGCCGCGGCGCCCATCGCCTCCCGGTGCGCCTCGTCCAGGAACGGGGACGGGGCCTCCTCGATGATCTTCTGATGGCGCCGTTGCAGGGAGCACTCGCGCTCCCCGAGGTGGATGACGGTCCCGTGTGTGTCGGCCAGGACCTGGATCTCGATGTGACGCGGGGCGTCCACGTACTTCTCGATCAGCAGCCGCCCGTCGCCGAAGGCGGCCTCGGCGGTGCGCCGGGCCGACTCCAGGGCGCCGGGCAGGTCTTCGGGGCTCCGGACCACGACCATGCCCTTGCCCCCGCCGCCGGCTGACGGCTTGACCAGGAGGGGGAACAGCGATCCGTTCGGTACATCCGGGGTTTCGTCGTCATCGGTGAAGCCGGGAACCACCGGGACGCCGGCCGCCGCTACCGCCGCCTTGGCGGCGATCTTGTCGCCCATCGCCTCGATCGCGGACGCGGGCGGGCCGATGAAGGCCAGGCCGGCGTCGGCGCAGGCCCGCGCCAGCTTCGGGTTCTCCGACAGGAACCCGTAGCCCGGGTGGACCGCGTCCGCGCCGGAAGCCCGCGCCGCGCTGATGATCGCGTCGATGTTCAGGTACGACTCGGCGGGCGAGGCCGGGCCGATGCGGACCGCCTCGCCGGCCTCCCGGACGTGACGGGCCCCGGCGTCCGCGTCGCTGTAGACGGCGACGCTGCCGATGCCCATCCGGGCCAGCGTGCGGGCGATCCGGACCGCGATCTCGCCGCGGTTGGCGATGAGTACCTTACTCAGCATGTGAATGCTTCCTCACATCCGGAAGACGCCGTAGCCGGGGTCTCCCAGCGGCGCGTTGGCCGTGGCGGACAGGGCGAGGCCGAGCACGCGCCGGGTGTCGGCCGGGTCGATGACCCCGTCGTCCCACAGCCGGGCGGTCGAGTAGTAGGGGCTGCCCTGGGACTCGTACTGGTCCCGGATGGCCGCCTCGTCAGCGTTGCCGACCGTGGTCAGCACGCTGGCCGCCTGGTCGCCGCCCATGACGGAGATCCGGGAGTTGGGCCACATCCACAGGAACCGGGGCGAGTAGGCGCGGCCGCACATCGCGTAGTTCCCGGCGCCGAACGACCCGCCGATGATCACCGTCAGCTTGGGGACGCGGGCGCAGGAGACGGCCGTGACCATCTTCGCGCCGTGCTTGGCGATGCCGCCGGCCTCGTAGTCGCGGCCGACCATGAACCCGGTGATGTTCTGCAGGAAGACCAGGGGAATCTTCCGCTGGTCGCACAGTTCGATGAAGTGCGCGCCCTTCATCGCCGACTCGCTGAACAGGATGCCGTTGTTCGCGATGATCCCCACCGGGTGGCCGTGGATCCGGGCGAAGGCGGTGACCAGGGTGGAGCCGTAGTGCTCCTTGAACTCGGTGAACTCGCTGCCGTCGGTGATCCGCCGGATGACCTCGCGGACGTCGTAGGGGGTGCGCAGGTCGGACGGGACGATGCCGTAGATCTCGTCCGGGTCGTGCAGCGGCGCCGCCGGGACGCTGACGTCCCAGGGCGCGGGGCTCCTCGGGGCCAGGGTCGCGATGATCCCGCGGACCTTGCCCAGGGCGTCGGCGTCGTCGTCGGCCAGGTGGTCGGTGACGCCGGAGACGCGCGAGTGCAGGTCGCCGCCGCCGAGTTCCTCCGCGGTGACGACCTCGCCCGTCGCGGCCTTCACCAGCGGCGGGCCGCCCAGGAAGATGGTGCCCTGGTCGCGGACGATGACGTTCTCGTCGCTCATCGCGGGCACGTACGCGCCGCCGGCCGTGCAGGAGCCGAGCACGGCGGCGATCTGCGGGATGCCCCGGGCGGACAGGGTCGCCTGGTTGTAGAAGATCCGGCCGAAGTGCTCGCGGTCGGGGAACACCTCGTCCTGCCGGGGCAGGAACGCGCCGCCGGAGTCGACCAGGTAGACGCAGGGAAGGTTGTTGTGGAGCGCGACTTCCTGGGCCCGCAGGTGCTTCTTGACCGTCATCGGGTAGTAGGTGCCGCCCTTGACGGTGGCGTCGTTGGCGACGATGACGCACTCGCGGCCGGAGACCCGGCCGACCCCGGTGATGAGACCCGCCGCCGGGGCGTCCCCGCCGTACAGGCCGTCGGCGGCCAGGGGACTGAGTTCCAGGAACGGACTGCCCGGGTCCAGCAGCGTGTCCACCCGGTCCCGGGGCAGCAGTTTGCCCCGCTTGAGATGGCGCTCGCGGGAGCGTTCCGGGCCGCCCCGGCCCGCGGTCGCGAGCTTGTCCCGCAGTTCCGCGGCCAGGGCGGCGTTGGCGGCGTAGTTGCGCTTGTACGCCTCGCTGGCCGTATCGGTCACCATTGCACTCACAGCATCCGATGTTAACGGTCGCTAACATTGGCGTCTACCATGGGGGTCATGGCTGGGACATCGAACGGCACGCGGCGCGAGGAGATCCTCGACGCCGCCGCGGTCCTGTTCGCCTCGCGCGGCTTCCACGGGGCCTCGATCGATGACCTGGGCGCCGCGGTGGGCCTGTCGGGTCCCGCGATCTACCGGCATTTCTCCGGGAAAGAGGACCTCCTGGCCCAGATGCTGCTGCGGATCAGCCAGCACCTGCACGACGAGGGGACCCGATGCGTCGCGGCGGCCGGCGACCCGGCGGCCGCGCTGGACGCCCTGCTGCGGTCCCATGTCGCGTTCTCGCTCAGCCAGCCCGCCCTGATCGTCGTCCACGGGCGCGAGCTGGCCAACGTGGCCGAGCCAGCGCGGCGGCGGATCCGGCGGCTGCAGCGGCTGTACGTCGAGGAATGGGTCGGTGTCCTGGCCGAGCTCTCCCCTCAGGTACCCGCCGCCCGCCTGCGAACGGCGGTCCACGCCGCCATCGGCCTCCTGAACTCCACGCCGTACGCGCTCGGGGGCTCCGGCGGCGGGGGCGAACTGGACCCCGGCGCGACGGCGGGCCTGCTCGTTGACATGGCCCGGGCCGCCCTCCGGTCGGCGGCCCCGGCATCGTTACCGGCCGTCCGGGAGCGGCCTCGACGCCGCCGGGGGTATCGCTCTAAGGTCCTAACTGAGCGAGAACGCTTCACCCCAGGTCGAGGAGGCCGAATTGCACCCAGGCACGCACGCCGCGCAGGATCCGGACCGCGCCGCGGTGATCATGGCCGAGACCGGAGCCGTGCTCACCTACGCGGAGCTTGACCAGATGTCGGCCCGGCTGGCGCGCTACCTGCACGAGCGCGGCCTGCGCAAGGGCGACCACATCGCCCTGCTGACCGACAACCGGCCCGAAGCCTTCGAGGTCTACTGGGCAGCCCTGCGCTCGGGCCTGTACGTCACGGCCGTGAACTGGCACCTGTCGCCGGACGAGGTGACCTACATCGTCAACGACTGCGAGGCCCAGGCCCTCATCGTCGCGGCGTCCCAGACGGAGACGGCCCGGAGCGTCGCGGACACCACGCCCGCCGTGCGGATCCGGCTGAGCTTCGGCGGCCCGGTCGAGGGCTACCTGTCGTTCACCGACGAACTCCGGGACGTCTCCCCGGAGCCGCTCCCGCAGCAGCCGCGGGGCGCGGACATGCTCTACTCCTCGGGAACGACCGGACGGCCCAAGGGCATCAAGCCGCCGCTGCCGGACACCGACATCGACGACCCGGAGAGCAAGGCCGCGCTCTTCGGGCTGGTGTTCGGGTTCGACGCCGGCACCCGGTACCTGTCGCCCGCGCCCATTTACCACGCCGCGCCGCTGCGGTTCTGCGGCTGGGTTCAGGAACTGGGCGGCACGGTTGTGCTGCCGCCGCGGTTCGACCCGGAGATGGCGCTGGAGGCCATCGAGCGGTACCAGATCACCCACAGCCAGTGGGTGCCCACGATGTTCATCCGCATGCTCAAGCTCGATCCCGCGATCCGCTCCAAGTACGACCTGTCCAGCCTCAAGGTCGCTATCCACGCCGCCGCCCCCTGCCCGGTCGAGGTCAAGCGGGCGATGATCGACTGGTGGGGGCCGGTCCTGCACGAGTACTACGCCGGGACCGAGTCCAGCGGCATCACGTTCATTAACAGCGAGCAGTGGCTGGCCAAGCCCGGCTCCGTCGGGCTGCCGGGCCTGGGGGAAATCCGGATCTGCGACGAGGCGGGCCGGGTACTGCCCGCCGGCGAGAGCGGCACGGTCTACTTCGCGCGGGAGGAGCCGGTCTTCGAGTACCACAACGACCCCGCGAAGACCGCCAGCGCCCGGCACCCGGAACACCCGGAATGGAGCACCCTCGGCGAGATCGGCTACCTCGACTCCGACGGGTACCTGTTCCTGACCGACCGCAAGGCGTTCATGATCATCTCCGGGGGCGTGAACATCTACCCGCAGGAGATCGAGAACGCCCTGGCCCTGCACCCGAAGGTCAGCGACGTAGGGGTCATCGGCGTGCCGGACGAGGAGATGGGCGAGTCGGTTCTCGCCGTCGTGGAACCCGCTCCCGGAGTCGCCGGGGGAGACGAACTGGCCGCCGAACTCCGGGACTTCCTGCGGGAACGCATCGCCCACTACAAGGTGCCCTCCACGTTCGAGTTCACCGGCGACCTGCCGCGCACCCCCACGGGCAAGCTGGTCAAGGGCAAGCTCCGCGAACGCTACGCCGCCCGGTAGCCGCTCACGGAGCCGCGGCCCGCGACCGACCGCCTATCCCGCCGAGGCGTCGTAGACGACGCGGCCGGTCGTGAGGCCGTCGGCCAGGCGCTGCACGCCGCCGCCCACCTCCGTCAGGGGCAGCCGCTCGCTGACCACCGGCTTGATCTTCCCCTCGCCTGCCAGCGCGGTCAGCGCCGCGTGGCACTCGCCCAGGGAGGACGGCTCGTACTTGGCGTACAGCCCCCAGTGCAGGCCCACGATCGAGTAGTTCTTGATCAGGGCGTGGTTCAGGGCGGCGGACTGGATCTCCCCGCCGGCGAATCCGATGATCAGGGTCCGGCCCTCGAACGCGATGCACTTGGTCGACCGCTTGTAGGTGTCGCCGCCGACCGGGTCGTAGACGACGTCCGCGCCCCGCCCTCCGGTCTCGGCCTTCACGACCTCGACGAAGTCCGCGGAATGCCGGTCGACGACCACGTCGGCGCCCAGTTCCCGCGCGACCTCCGCCTTCGCGGGGCCGCCCACGACGCCGATCACCCGGGCGCCCGCCGCCTTGCCGAGCTGGACCGCGGCCGAGCCGACGCCGCCGGCCGCCGCATGCACGAGCAGCGTCTCGCCCTCGCGCAGCCCGGCCCGCCGGTGCAGCCCGAACCACCCGGTCTGGTAGCCGATGTAGAGCGACCCGGCCTCCGCGTCGTCCAGCGCGTCCGGAGCGGGGAATGTCTCGGACGCGTTCATCAGCGCCACCTCGCCGAATCCGCCCGCCGGCAGCACCGCGGACCCGATGACCCGGTCTCCCTCGGAGAAACTCCTCACTCCCTCGCCCAGGGCGGTCACGGACCCGCACAGCTCCACGCCGGGCGTGAACGGCAGTTCCGGCTTCACCTGGTACAGGCCCCGGCACATCAGCACGTCGGGGAAGTTCGCCGGGGACGCCAGCACCCGCACCGCGACCTGGCCCGGCCCGGGGACCGGCTCCGGCACGTCCTCGAGCGTCAGCACGTCCTTCGGCT
Source organism: Streptosporangiales bacterium (assembly GCA_009784565.1). Lineage (GTDB taxonomy): Bacteria > Actinomycetota > Actinomycetes > Streptosporangiales > Streptosporangiaceae > Trebonia. The sequence goes on from WRBL01000164.1 coordinate 5,940, forward strand.
CGCCGAGCGACGCTACCCGCCATGCCTTCATGTCAGGCCTCCTTCTTCCAGTCGCCGCTGCAGCTTGTTCATCCCGGCGAGCCACCGGTCGGGGTCGGACGCGCGCCCGGCGTAGTAGCCCGCTACCTCGGGGTGCGGCAGGATCAGGAACCGCTCGTCGGCCTGCGCCCGCCAGGCCGCCTCGGCCACGTCGGCCGGTTCCAGCGCGGTGTCATGGCTGAGCAGCCCGGTGAGCGGGCCGGAGCCCGACAGCATGTCGGTCTTCACGCCCTGCGGGCAGATCGCCTGCACCACGATGCCGCGGTGCCGGTAGGTCGCCGACAGCCATTCGGCGAAGCCGACCGCGCCGTGCTTGCTCACGGAGTACGACGCGTCGCCGAGCATGGTGAGCAGGCCGGCCGCCGACGCGGTGACCACGTACCGCCCGCCGCCCCGTTCCAGCCAGTCCGGGACAAGCAGCCGGGCGGCCCGGACGTGCGCCAGGACGTTGACGTCCAGCACGTCCGCCCAGTCCTCGTCGGGCGTGTCCAGCCCGGCGAACCGGCTGATGCCGGCGTTGCCGAACCAGGTGTCGATCGCGCCCAGGTGCCCGGTGGCCGCCGACACCAGGGCCGCCGCGCCCTCCGCGGAGGCGGCGTTCCCGGGGACGGCGTGCGCCCCGATTTCCGCCGCGACGGCCGTGACGGCGTCGGCGTTGACGTCGTTGACCACAACACGGGCGCCGTCGGCGGCCATCCGGGCGGCGATGGCCCGCCCGATGCCGCGCCCGGCGCCGGTTACCACGATTCGTTTATCCCGCACTGACACGACGATCACGGTAACAGGCGGCGCGGGCCCGGCCTACCCGGCGGCCGCGTCCGGGGTCAGCCGGCGGCGATGGCGAAGACGGCGATGGATCCGTTGTCCGCCGTGGCCGGGAGGGTCACCGAGGAGACCGTCTTGGAACTGTCCACGCTGACTGAATTGGCGAACAGGTACGTGCCGATCTGCTGGCTGCCCCCGTTGTAATCGCGGTACGGGGTCTTCGCGGCCACGGTGTCGCCGGAGGCCACCGAGCCCCCTCCGCCGCCGAGGGTCCAGTCCGTCATCGTGAGCGTGCCGGCCGATGTCGAGCCGTCGGTGTAGGTGACGGTGACCGTGCCCGTGGACGGCGTCGTGCCGGCGTTGACGGCGCTCCCGATGAACCCGATCGCCGATGACCCGGCCGGGGCGTTGACCGGGATGGTCTGCCCGGCCGTGCCGATGGCGTCCGGCTGCCCGGCCTGCGTGTCCGGCCAGGTGTAGGTGATCCCGCCGACCGTGTCGGTGCCGCCCGGGCTGAGCCCGGCGGCGGCCAGGGCCTGCTGGGAGTAGCTGTACCCGTCTCCGTCGTAGTTGGCGGCGGTGGGGGACCCGTCGCTGCTGATGCCCGAGATGTTGTAGTACGGGGCCAGGTCGCCCGGCGTGTCGACGACCACGCTGAGCTGCAGCGGCAGCACCGTGCCGGCGGACGTGGTGAAGGTGACCGGGATCGCGTAGTTCCCGTCCGAGGACCCCCCGGTGACGGTCACCGGCACGCTGGCCGACCCGCCCGCGGGGACGGACAGGCTCCCGGACGACGGCGAGATGGAGACGCCGGACGGCGCGGCGGCGGACCAGTTGACCGTCTGGGCCGAGCCGGACGACGAGCGCACCGTGATCGTCGTGGTCGCCGACTTGCCCGGCTGAACGTCGAGCGTGCCCTGGCTGGCCGACACGGAGTCGGCGAATGTCGGCCCGTACGACGGCGGGGCATCCGCGGGGGCGCTGCCCCACGACGTGGGCTTGGTGCCGAGCGCCCAGTCCAGGCTCGCGCCGCTCCGCAGCGCGGAGAACGTCGTGTAAAGCTTGCTGTCGGGCTGTCCGTCGATCTTCAGCGAATCCGCGTAGTACTTCGACGGCGAGGCTCCCGGGGCGCTGATCGAGATCTTCTTGCCCGACGGCAGGGTGATCGTGGCCGAGGGGAACCCGGGGCTGTTCAGCAGGAGCGTGTCGCTGCCCGGGTTCTCCGGGTACAGGCCCAGCATCTCCCACACGAACTGCGAGCTGTTCGCGCCCAGGTCGTCGTTGTTGGGAAGGCCGGCCGGGCCCGGCAGGTACAGCCCGTTGCGGATCGTGTTCACCGCCGCCTGCGTGCCGGCGGGGTCGCCCGCGTAGTCCAGGGCGTTCTGCTCGCCCTCGTCGAACTCGTTGGTCATCTGCGCGTACATCCCGAACCCGTTCGGCTCGGACAGGTACTGCCGTAGCTCGGGGGCGACCTGGGAGGACCCGCCCAGCAGGGAGAACAGCCCGGCGTAGTCGTTGGGCACGTTCCACAGGTACTCGTAGGCGTCGCCCTCGACGTACGGGGCGGTGTCGGTCGGCCCGACGCCGGGCTCGAACGACCCGTCGGATTTCCGGGGGGTCAGCAGCCCGGTGGCGGAGTCGAAGACGTTGACCCAGTTGTTCGCCCGGTCCCGCAGGGCCGCCGCGTCGGAGGAGTCCCCGAGACCGGACGCGAACTGCGACAGCGCGAAGTCCTCGGTGTCGTACTCCAGGAGCGAGGAGACGAAGCCGTGGGCGTTGCAGCAGCCGTAGGCGCCGTCTTCGGGGATGTAGCCGTACTTCTGCTCGGCCGCCTCCTCGGGGCGCACGTCGTTGGTGGTGTCCGCCTGCGCGAGCATGTCCTTCAGCGCGGTCTTGGTATCGAAGCCCCGCGCGCCGAAGGAGTAGAAATCCGGGATGATGGCGGCGACCGGATCTCCCACCATGACGTAGTTGTCGTCCTGGAGGTAGCCCCACTGCTGCAGGAGTTTGTTCTCCGCGTAGTAGTTCAGCTGCGACGTGGCCTCGTCGCTGGCGGCCGACGGGTCGAGCATCGCCTGAAGCTGGGACAGCGAATGGTAGATGTCCCAGCCGGAGAAGATCCCGTACTGGTCGGACTGGCCCTTCGCCACGGTGTGGACTTTGTCGTCGGCCCCCATGAACTGGCCGTTGACGTCGCTGGTGATGTTGGGCTGCAGGAAGTCCTTGTAGAGCAGGCTGTAGAACTCCTGGGTCTGGGAGACCGAACCGCCGCCGACCTTGATCCGGGACAGCAGCGAGTTCCACGACGACTGCGCGGACTTCCTGACCGAGGAGAAGTCCCAGCCCGGGTTCTCGGCCTGCCAGTTGGCCTTCGCGCCGGCGGCGCTGACGTAGGAGATTCCGACCTTCGCGTCGACCGTCTGGTTCTTCGTCGTGTCGAACGTCAGGAACGCCGAGTCCGGGCCGGTCCCGGCCGGGCCGGGCACGACCTGGGACGCGGTGAACGGCTGGCTGAAGACGATGTCGAAGTACACCGTGTACAGCTGGGACTGCCCGTCGTTGTCGGACTCGCCGCAGAAGTCACCGGACGTCACCGAGCCCTGGAGTTCGTTGTTCCCCACGACGGTGGCGCTGGTCGCGGCGTCCCCGTTCTGGGACGCGTCGAGTTTTACGAGGAAGTCCGCGGCGGTGGTGGACGGGAACGTGAACTGGCCCATCGAACTGTGCGGCGTCGCGGTGAAGGCGGACGTGATCGGGTCGGGCCCGTTGGACTGCGCGCTGTAATAGCCGGCCTGCGCGACCTCGCCGCTGTTGGTGAACGACGTGGTGTGCTGGCTGGGGGTTCCAGACGGCAGTCCGCCGGTCATCGGCAGGATCGGCACGTCCCCGCCCGCGCCGCATCCGGGGCCGGACACGTGGGTGAGGCTGTAACCCCACAGTGACTCGTCGCCGTACCCGTACCCGCCGCCCGCGTTGTAGGACGGCATCGTGTCCGGGCTCCACTGGACCATGCCGAATGGCGCCTCCGCGCCGGGGAAGGTGTTGCCGCCCCCGGTGGTCCAGGTCCGGGTGTCCACCAGCGACGCCGGGTCGGCGGCCTGGGCGCTGGTGACCGGGTTCTTGTCCGACGCCGCCGCCGGGACGTGGACCGACGACGGAAGAGCCGGGCAGTCGGACACCTTCCCCGCCGCGGTGGCCTCGCAGCGCGTGGCGTGACGCCCGGGCAGTTTCGAGCCCGCGCCGGCGGGCGCGGGAGCCTGGGATCCGGCCGCCGCCGGCGGCGAGGCGGACGGCGCGGGCGGGCCGGCGGCGAGGGCCGCGGAAGGCAGCAGGGCCGCGACGGTGACAACGGCCGCGGCGGCGGCGAGACGGACGAGACGCGGTGACTTCATTGTCACTCCTGACGAAGGCCGATAGATCAGATATCAGCTCACAAACCGTCAAGCGTCAACCGTCCTCCTGTGCGGGCCTGAGCAGTCCGGGACCAGAGGGAAACGGTGATCCGCGCGGGACGGGAGTTTTAGACTCTGTGGTCGTGAAGATGCTGGTCACCGGCGGTGCCGGATTTATCGGGGCGAACTTCGTGCGGAGAATGGTGCCCCGGCGGCCGGACATCGACGTCACGGTCGTCGACTCCCTCAACTACGCCGCCAGCCGCGCGAACCTGGCTCCGGTGGAAGACCGGATCGAGTTCGCCCACGGCTCGATCGCCGACGCCGGCCTGGCGGACCGGCTGGTCAAGGACGCGGACATCGTCGTGAACTTCGCGGCCGAGAGCCACAACGACCACTCGCTGGCCGACCCCCGGCCGTTCCTCGAATCGAACGTCATCGGCATCTGGAACCTCCTGGAGGCGGCGCGGAAGCACCGGACCCGGCTCCACCACGTCTCGACCGACGAGGTCTTCGGCGAGCTGAGCCTGGACGACCCGGGACGGTTCGACGAGCAGGCGCGCTATAACCCCTCCAGCCCGTACTCGGCCACCAAGGCCAGCGCGGATCTCCTGGTCCGGGCCTGGGCGCGGTCGTTCGGCGTCGAGGCGACGATCTCGAACTGCTCCAACAACTACGGGCCGCTGCAGCACGTCGAGAAGTTCATCCCGCGGCAGATCACGAACATCCTTCTCGGCGTCAAACCGAAGCTCTACGGCACCGGCCGCAACGTCCGCGACTGGATCCACGTCGATGACCACAACGCGGCCGTGGAGGCCATCATCGACCGGGGCCGGGCCGGCGAGACCTACCTCATCGGCGCCGAATGCGAGGCCGCCAACCTCACGATCGTCCAGACCCTCCTGACGATCATGGGCAAGCCCGGCGACTGGTTCGACTTCGTCCCCGACCGCCCCGGTCATGACCTGCGGTACGCGATCGACCCGTCGAAGATCAGGGGCGAACTCGGCTGGCGGCCCCGCTACCGGAACCTGGAAGAAGGCCTGGAGGCCACGGTCGCCTGGTACTCCGGCCACCGCGCCGCGTGGGAGGGCGCGAAGGCCGCCGCCGAGCGGAGGTACGAGGCGATCGGCCGCTGACGCCGCGCGCCGGTCAGAGGCCGAGGTCGCGGTAGCGGCGCAGGCGGGCGGCCTGGCGGGCGTCATCGTCTTCGGCGGCGAGGACGGCCAGCGCGGACCGCAGCACCGCGGCGACGTCGGCGCTGAGCGCCCCGGTCTCGCTGACTACCTGGTCGACGAGGCCGGCGGCGGCCAGGTCCGGCGCGCCGATCCGCTGGCGCCCGGCCAGTTCCGCCGCGTGGGCCGTGTCCTTGTAGACGATGGCGCTGGCGCCCTCCGGGGCGAGCGGGGCGAGCCACGCGTGCCCGGCCGCGATCACCCGGTCGGCGGGCAGCAGCGCCAGGGCGCCGCCGCCGGTGCCCTGGCCCAGCAGGACCGAGACCGTCGGCACCCGCAGGGTGATCATCGCCGCGATGCACTGGGCGATCTCGCCCGCGATGCCGTCCTCCTCCGCCCCGCGGGAAAGTTCGGCACCGGGAGTGTCGATCACCGAGACGAACGGAACGCCGAACTCCCCGGCCAGCCGCATGCCCCGCCGGGCCTGGCGCAGCGCGCCCGCGGTCAGCGAAGGACCATTCACTCCGGCCGGCCCCCGGTCCTGCCCGGCGATCACGCACGGCCGGCCGCCGATCCGGGCCAGCGCGAGCAGCAGCCCGCCCTCGTGCCGCAGCGGCGCCACGTCCGTGGCCGCGGCCCCGATCAGCTCCGCGGCACCGGGCCGGCCGGGCTGCCGGGTCCGCAGCACCGACTCCCAGGCGTCCGCCGTCGGCGCCGCCTCGCGGGAAGGGCCGGCGGCAGCGGCGGCGGTCCCGCCGGCCCCGCCCGTCTCCGGGCCCGGAGAGAGGGCGGTCAGCACGCGGTCCAGGTAGGCGGGCAGCGCGTCCGCCGGGACGACCGCGTCGAGGCGGCCGAGGGCGGCGAGGTTCTCGGCAGTCTGCACGCCGGACGGGAACGGCGTGCCCTCCAGGGCCTCGTAGACCCGGGGGCCGAGGAACCCGATCAGCGCGCCCGGCTCGGCCAGCGTCACGTGCCCGAGCGACGCCCAGGACGCGAACACGCCGCCGGTCGTCGGGTGCCGCAGGTACACCAGGTAGGGCAGCCCCGCGTTCTTCAGCGCGGTGACGGCGGCGGTGATCTTCACCATCTGCACGAACGCGACGGTGCCCTCCTGCATCCGGGTTCCGCCCGACGCCGGTGCCACGATGAAGGGAAGACGGGAAGCAAGGGCCCGTTCGGCCGCTCGGGTTACGCGCTCGCCCGCGGCGACCCCGATCGACCCGCCCAGGAACCCGAATTCCCCCGCGGCGACCGCGACCCGGTGCCCGCGCAGCGTGCCCTCGCCCGTGATCACCGACTCGTCCAGCCCGGTCGCCGTCCGCGCCCGCTCGAGATCGGCCGAGTAGGCGGCGTCAGGCCGCGGGCCGGCCGGGGCCGTGTCCCACGACCGGTACGTCCCGTCGTCCAGAAGCGTGGCCAGCAGGTCGAGCGCGTTCGCCAACGGAACCTCTCAAATATCGGTTATGCATCTCAAATACGAGTTGTATCCCTAAAACGCCCACTGATCACTACTGTGTGATCCCGTGGACAGATATCCGGACCAGCCGCGCGCGCCGTCGCAGCTCAGCCCGGCCGACGCGCGGACGGCCGATGTCCTGTTCCGGTCGTTCGGCGGGCGCCTGTTCGGATACTTCCGGTTCATGCTGGGCAGCGACTCCGGGGCCAGGCGGGCGCTCGCGAACACGCTGGCCGCCGCCGCGCCCGAAGCGGGCCGCGCCCGCGACCTGGATCAGTACGCGCCCCGGCTGTTCATGCTGGCCCACGCCGAATGCCACGAGCACCAGTCTGCCGAGGCGGTGGGGGCCGGGCAGCACTGGACCGTCGTCACCGGGAGCGGGAACCCGGTGCTGCCCGAGATCGCCCGGCGGGCGGTGGCCCGGCTGGCGCCGGACGTGCGCGAGGCGTACATCCTCAGCGCCCCGCACAATAACCTGACGCTTCCCCAGATGGCGGAGATTCTCCAGCTGGGCCTGGACGCCGCCGCCGACCTGCGGGCGCAGGCGGGCCTGGACTTCGTCCGGGCGGTCGCCGTGTGCGCCACCGAGGCCGGCTTCATCCAGTTCGGCGGGGCCGAGCTCCGCATCCGTGCCGAGGAGTCCCTCGAGCGGGACGCCTCGGAGCCGGCGCCGTCGCTGCCGATGCTGTCCGGCCCGGTGTCGGCCGCGTTCGCCGACGCCGCCCAGCCGCCGCTGCCCGGGCAGGCCCCGGCCCCGCCGCACACGCAGCAGCCGCCGCGGACGCCGCTGCCCCCGCCGTCCTCCCTGCCCTCGGCCCTGCCGTCGTCGGTGGCGCTGCCGCCTCCCTCGGCCCTGCCGCCCCCGCAGCGGCAGACGCTCCCGCCGCCCCCGGACGCGACGATCGTGGAGCCGGTCTTCCCGGAGCCGGGAAACCCCGCCCGCTTCGACCAGGCTGTCCCGGGGGCGTTTCACGGCGGCCCGGGCTACGGCGACGCTCTGGACTACGACGCCCCGGAATATGACGGCCCGGCGGGCTACGCCACCGCCACCGAGGGGTACGGCGATGCCCAGGGCTACGACGGGGAACCGGAGTACTACGACGACCGCCCCTACGGCGGAGACCGGGGCCTGAACGAGCACTACCGCGCCGCGCTGCTCCGGACCGGACCGCTGCGGGCCATCACCGGGCCGATGATGCTCGGCGACTACACGCCCCGCGGCCGGCGGCGGCGGAAGGTGCTCGCCTGGACTGGCGGCGGGATCGCCGTCGCCGCGGCGGCGGTCATCGGCTGGCAGGCGCTGGCCTCCAGCCCGGACAGCACGATGACGCTGACCCACGGCGGAATGCCGGGCACCTCGGTTCCCATCGCTCCCGGGACGGGCGGGCCGACGCGATCCGCGTCCGCGAGCCCGAGCCAGTCGCTCGCGGCCAGCCAGTCGCCCGCGGCGGCGCCGACCGGGGCGGTGACCTCCGGAACCGGCCCGGAGTCCGGGGCCGGCATTTCGACAGGAGCGGCGTCCGCTGCCGCCGCGCCGCGGCCCACGGCCGCGTCCCGGCCGGCCTCGGTCCCGGCCACGCACGCGCCGTCGCCCGCTCCGGCCCAGACGTCGGCGAAGCCGACGACCCCCGCGCCGCCCTCGTCCAG
>WRBL01000165.1 GCA_009784565.1 Streptosporangiales bacterium
GGGTCGAGTTCGCGCCGCATGCCCTCGCGCTTGAGGAGGCCGATGCCGTGCTCGCCGGTCACCGTGCCGCCGAGCCGGATCGCCGCGTCCAGGAACTTCTCGAACGCGGCCTGGGCCGCGACCCGGGCCGCGTCGTCTCCGGGCGGGGTCACCAGCAGCGGGTGCAGGTTGCCGTCCCCGGCGTGGGCGATCGTGGCGATCTGGACGCCGTGGGACTTCCCGATCTCGCCGACCCGGGCCAGCATCTCCGGCACCCTGGAGCGGGGCACGCAGATGTCCTCGGTCAGCACCGGGCCGAGCCGCTCCAGGGCCGGGTAGGCCAGCCGCCGCGCCTCGAACAGCGCCTCGGCCTCGGTCGCGTCGGTCGACTGCTCGGTCCAGCGGGCCCCGGCGTCGCTCATGGCGTCCGCGATCGCCTTCGCCTCCGCTTCGCCCGACTCGCCCGGCGTGTCGACCCGCGCCAGCAGCAGCGCCTCCGCGTCCGCTTCCAGCCCGAGGTGCTTCCACTCCTCGACGGCGGTCAGGCAGGCCCGGTCCAGCAGTTCCAGCGCCGTGGGCGTCAGCCCGCGACGGGTGATCTCGGAGACGGCCGTGCCGGACGCCGCCAGCGATCCGAACGCCCCGACAATGGTGCGCGGCACCCCGGTCAGCGCGGGCCGCAGCCGCAGCGTGATCTCGGTGACGACCCCCAGCGTCCCCTCCGACCCGACGAACAGCCCGGTCAGGTCCAGCCCCGCGACCCCCTTGTTGGTCCGCCGCCCGATCCGCGTCACGGCACCGTACCCGGCGCCGTCCAGGCCCGCGGTCACCGCCCGCAGGCCCAGGACGTAGTCCCGCGTGACCCCGTACTTCAGGCAGCACAGCCCGCCCGCGTTGGTGGCGACGTTCCCGCCGATCGACGACCACTGCGCGCTGGCCGGGTCCGGCGGGTACCAGAGCCCTTCGGCGGCGACGATGTCCTTCAGGTCGTTGTTGACGATCCCCGGCTGCACCACGCAGGTCAGGTTGTCGCGGTCGATCTCGATGACCTGGTTCATCCGGGACACGTCGAGCACCAGGCACCCGTCGGTGGCGTTGGCCCCGCCGGACAGCCCGGTCCCGGACCCGCGCGGCACCACCGGCACGCGGAAGTCCGCGCAGGTCTTCACCACGCGGGCGACCTCGGCCTCGGACCGCGCCCGCACGCCGGCGACGGCCTTCCCGACCGGGGCCCACTCGGCGTCGTCGTGGGACAGGGCGGCGAGCACGTCGGGGTCGATGACCAGGCGGTCGGCGGGCAGTCCCCGCCCGAGCGCCTCGATGAACGCGGATTCCATAATTCCGACGATAATGCTCGTATGTCGATGAACGTCACTGGCCTGTTCCGCTATCCGGTCAAGTCCTGCCGCGGCGAGCGCCTCGAAACCGCCACGGTGGAACCGTGGGGCCTGGCCGGCGACCGGCGCTGGCTGATCGTGGATGACGCCGGCGCGCACGTGACCGCCCGCGAGCACCCCGGGCTGGTCCTCGTTACCCCGGTCATCGGCCGTGACGCGATCGCCTTCACCGCCCCCGGCCGCCCCGCCCTCCGGGTCCCGGTTCCCACCCCCGGTACATCCGAACGGATCGAGGTGACGGTCTGGGCCACCCCGGTTCTCGCCACCCTGGCGGGAGAGGACGCCGCGGAGTGGTTCACGGCGATTACCGGCAAGCCGGTGCGCCTGGTGTACCTGGACGACCCGACCCGGCGCCCCGTCGACCCGTCGTATGCCGAGTCCGGAGACCGGGTGTCGTTCGCTGACGGCTACCCGCTCCTGCTGACCAGCGAGCGGTCCCTGGATCAGCTGAACGACTGGATTCTCCAGGGGCGCTGCGCGGACGAGGGCCCGCTGCCCATGACCCGGTTCCGTCCCAGCGTCGTCATCGGGGGAGCGGGCGAGCCGTGGGCCGAGGACGGCTGGAAGCGGATCCGGATCGGGAAGATTCCGTTCCGGGTGGCCAAGGGCTGCGACCGGTGCGTGTTCACCACCATCGACCCGGAGACGGCGGTCAAGGGCAAGGAGCCGCTGGTCACCCTGGCGAAATACCGTCGCCGGGACGGCAAGATCTGGTTCGGCGTGAACCTCATCCCGGACCTCGCTCCCGGCGCCCCCGCAGTGATCCGCCCGGGCGACCCGGTCGAGGTCATCTGCTGACCTGCAAGTCTTCCGGTGAACGGAAGCGGTATCGCGGCGGCCGGCGGCCGGCACCGATCCTCGCTGTATGGCACCCACCACCCAGATCCCGCGTAACCAGTGGTACGTCGCCGCCTACGGCGACGAGATCGGCGCTTCCCTGTTCGCCCGGACGATCTGCGGCGAGCCGGTCATGTTCTTCCGGGACGCCGGCGGGACGGTCAGCGCCCTGGCCGACCGCTGCGTTCACCGGCGGTTCCCGCTGTCGAAGTCGAACCGGGACGGCGACAAGATCGTCTGCGGCTACCACGGCTTCACCTACGACAAGACCGGCGCCTGCGTCGCGGTCCCGGGGCAGACCCGGATCCCGCGCACCGCCCGCGTGAAGCCCTATCCGGTCCACGAGCAGGACTCCCTGGTGTGGATCTGGATCGGCGACGCCGAACCGTCCCCGGTCAGTTCCATCCCGCGCGCCCCCTGGCTGGCGGCCGACGGCGGCTACACCACCCTCCGGGCCCTGGCGCCCCTGAAGGCCCGGCACTCCCTGCTGCTGGACAACCTGATGGACCTGTCGCACGAGACGTACCTGCACGGCGGCTACATCGGCACCCCGGAGGTCGCCGAGACCCCGATCACCACCGAAGTCGACGAAGAGGCCGGGATCATCCGGGTCAGCCGCCACATGGATGACGCCGAGTGCCCGCCGTTCTACGCCAAGTCCACCGGCATCGACGGCCGGATCACCCGCTGGCAGGACATCGAGTACTTCCCGCCGTGCCTGTACACGCTGCACAGCCGCATCGCCCCGGCCGGAGTCCTGCCCCCGGCGTCCGGTCCCGATTCTGACGCGTTCCACGTCGAGATCACCTACGCGCTCACCCCGGAGACCGAGACGTCCACCCACGACTTCTGGATGGTCTCCCGGGACTTCGGCCACGGCGACGCCGGGATGGACTCGTTCTTCAGCCAGATGCAGGCCGAGGTCGTGCAGCAGGACGTGGACGCGCTCAACCTGCTGGAGGAGCTCATCGCCGCCGACGGCGAGGCGTACCAGGAACTGTCCATCAACATCGACACCGGCGCCCTGGCCGCCCGCCGCCTGATCAAGAAGCTGAACGAGGCCGCCTGATGCCCGGCACCCTGGCGATCACCTGGGAACCCGGCTCGGACACCCTCCTCGGAACCTGTCACTGCGGGGCCCGGCACACCTCCCAGGACCCGGTCGAAGCCTGGGCCTGGCTGCTGGCCCACCCCGACGGCCACGGTCTTTCCGGTTCGGAAGGAGCCTCCGAATGACGATTTCGCTCCGGCTGGCGGAGAAGGAAACCCTGTCCGAGGGCGTCGCCGGCCTGACCCTGGTCCCGAACGGATCTTCGCCGCTCCCTCAGTGGACCCCGGGATCCCACGTCGACCTCCACCTGCCGGGAGGCCTCGTCCGCCAGTACTCGCTGTGCGGAGACCCGGCGGACGACGGGACCTGGCGGGTCGCGGTCCTGCGCGAGCCCGCCGGCCGGGGCGGCTCCGCGGCCGTGCACGAACTGCTGGCCGAGGGCGACGAGCTCACCGCGTCGGAGCCGCGCAACCACTTCCCGCTCGAGGAGTCGGACCGGTACCTGTTCATCGCGGGCGGCATCGGGATCACGCCGATCCTGCCCATGATCGCCGAGGCCGAGCGCCGCGGCCGCCCGTGGCGCCTCGCCTACGGCGGCCGGACCCGGGAGTCGATGGCGTTCCTTCCCGAACTGTCCGGGTACGGCGACCGGGTCTCGGTGTATCCGCAGGATTCCTCCGGGCTGCTGGACCTGGACGGCCTGCTCGGCCAGCCCGAGGCGGGTACCGCGGTCTACTGCTGCGGCCCGGCGCCGCTGCTCGACGCGGTCGCCGAACGCTGTGCGTCCTGGCCCGCCGGGGCACTGCGCACCGAGCGTTTCACCCCGCTGGACGGGGCCGCGGAGGCCGGCGGCGACGCGTTCGAGGTGGAACTGTCCGGCAGCGGTCAGGTGGTCGAGGTCCCCGCCGGGGAGTCGGTTCTCGCCTGCCTGCGCAAGGCGGGGTTCGAGGTGCTGTCCTCGTGCGAGGAGGGCACCTGCGGCACCTGCGAGACCCCGGTCGCCGAAGGCGTGCCCGACCACCGGGACACCGTCCTGACCGAGTCCGAGCGGGCCGCGGGCGACATCATGATGGTCTGCGTCTCCCGCTCCCGGACCCCGCGTCTCGTCCTGGACCTGTAACCCACGCGACCCCTGGGCTTATGTTCGCGAAAAGTGCTGCCCCAGCAACAGATTCCGCGAACCTAAGCGGTCAGCTCCGGTCAGGTGCCGCGGAGCCGGCGGGAGATGCCGATGGCGGCGGCCCGGACCGCCGGGCCCCAGGAGGCCCGGCGCGGGTCGTCGTAGGAGACCACGACCGACAGGGCCGCGACGCAGCCGCCGTCCGTCCCGGTAACGGGCGCGCCCACGGAGTAGGCGTCGTCGGTGATCTGCCGGTCCGACAGGGCCACCCCGGTCCGGCGGACCTCGGCCAGGGTCCGCCGGAGCGTCACCGGGTCGGTGATGGTGTGCGGGGTGAACCGGGCCAGCGGCGCCGCCAGGACCTCCTCCTGCAGGGCCGCCGGCGCGAACGCCAGCAGTACCAGGCCCACGCCGGTCGCGTGCAGCGGCCAGTGCGCGCCGATCCGGGTCCGCACCGGCACGGCCTGCCGTCCGGCGATCCGCTCGATGTACACGCCGTCGGTGCCCTCCCGCACCGCGAGCTGCACGTTCTGGTGGGTGGCCTCGTACAGGTCCTGCATGAACGGCAGCGCGACGTCCCGCAGTCCCGTCCCGCGCGGGCACAGCGCCGCCAGCTCGACCAGCCGCAGCCCGATCCGGTACCGGCCGTCCTCGCCGCGCTCCAGGCCGCCCCAGCGCTCCAGTTCACCGACGAGCCGGTGCGTCGTGGTGAGGGGAAGGCTGGCCCGGCGGGAGATTTCCGATAGGGTGAAGGCCGCATGCCCGTCGGCATAGGCATCGAGCACGCTCAGCAGCCGTGCTGAGACACTGACACCATTACTGCTCACCCCGGCCACCGTACCCACCTTGCCCCCCGGCGCGGTAACGTTCCGGTATGACTACTAGCATGGCGCCCTTCGGCCGGATGATGACGGCCATGATTACTCCCATGGCCGCGGACGGCGCTGTCGACTACGACGGCGCGGCCCGACTCGCGACCTACCTCGTGGACGATATGCGCAACGAAGGGCTGGTAGTCAACGGGACCACGGGCGAGGCTCCCACCACCACGGATGAGGAGAAAGAGCGGCTCGTCCGCGTGGTGCTCGAGGCGGTGGGCGACCGCGCGAAAGTAGTAGCCGGGGTTGGCACCAACGTGACGGCGCACACGATCGAGCTGGCGCGCCAGGCCCAGAACGCCGGCGCGCACGGCCTCCTCGTTGTGACCCCGTATTACAGCAAGCCGGCGCAGAACGCGCTCACGGCGCACTTCACCGCCGTGGCCGACAGCACTGACCTGCCGATCATCATTTACGACATCCCGGGACGGTCCGGTTCCCCGGTGAGGACCGAGACCCTGGTGCACCTGGCCACGCACCCGAACATCATCGGGGTGAAGGACGCCAAGGACGACATCGGCGGCACCTCGCACGTGATGGCGGCGACCGACCTCGTCTACTACAGCGGCACGGACATGCTGAACCTTCCGCTGCTGTCGATCGGCGCGTGCGGGTTCATCAGCGTGGTCGGGCACGTGGTGGGGGACCGGCTGCTGGAGATGATCTCCGCGTTCGAGGCCGGGAGGACCGAAGACGCGCGGCGCATCCACATGGAAGTGCTCCGGGTCTACGACGGGATCTTCCGCAATCAGGGCGTGGTCATGGCCAAGGCGGCGATGGACCTGCTCGGCCTGCCGGGCGGCCCGGTGCGCCTGCCGCTGCTGCCCGCCTCCGAGGCCGAGCGCATGCAACTTCTCGATGACCTCGCCGCGGGCGGGGTCAAGATTCCCTAGAGAACGGTGAACGTGATCGCAACATATCGTCACAGCGGAGCCGCCTGGTGAGCTACCCGCATCCCGAACTTCAGCTGCCGGACCCGCTCGCCCCGGACGGGCTCCGCGTCGTCCCGCTCGGCGGGCTCGGCGAGATCGGCCGCAACATGACCGTCTTCGAATACGGCGGCAAGCTGCTGATCGTCGACTGCGGTGTCCTGTTTCCGGAGGCCGACCAGCCCGGCGTGGACCTGATCCTGCCGGACTTCGGCTACATCGAGGACCGTCTGGACGACGTCGAGGCGCTGGTACTCACCCACGCTCACGAGGACCACATCGGAGCGGTCCCGTACCTGCTGCGCGAGCGGGCGGACATTCCGCTCATCGGCACCAAGCTCACGCTGGCCCTGGTGAAGTCCAAGCTGACCGAGCACCGGATCAAGCCGGTGACGGTGGAGGTCAAGGAGGGGCAGGAGCGCGCCTTCGGCCCGTTCAACTGCGAGTTCTTCGCGGTGAACCACTCGATCCCGGACGCGATGGCGGTCGGGATCAAGACCCCGGCTGGCACGGTCCTGCACACCGGCGACTTCAAGATGGACCAGCTCCCGCTGGACAGGCGCCTGACCGACCTCGCGGGTTTCGCGCGGCTGGGCAGCGAAGGCGTGGACCTGCTCCTCTCCGACTCCACGAACGCCGAGGTTCCCGGCATCGTCAAGTCGGAACGGGACATCGCGCCCGTGCTGGACGAGGTGTTCGCCTACGCTGACCAGCGGATCATCGTGGCCTGCTTCGCCTCCCACGTGCACAGGGTGCAGCAGGTGCTCGATACGGCCCGGGACCACGAGCGCAAGGTCGCCTTCGTGGGCCGGTCCATGATCCGGAACATGGGCGTGGCCCGCGATCTCGGCTACCTGAAGGTGCCGGGCGGGCTTCTCATCGACCTGAAAGAGGCCGAGGAACTGCCGCCCGAGGACGTGGTGCTGATCTCCACCGGTTCGCAGGGCGAGCCGATGTCGGCCCTGTCGCGGATGGCCAGCCGGGATCATCCGATCCGCATCGCCACCGACGACACCGTCATCCTCGCCTCGAGCCTGATCCCCGGCAACGAGACCGCGGTCTACCGGGTGATCAACGGGCTGACCCGGCTCGGGGCCAAGGTCGTGCACAAGGAATCGTCGCTGGTGCATGTCTCCGGGCACGCGCCGGCCGGGGAACTGCTCTACCTGCTCAACATGGTCAAGCCGCGTAACTTCATGCCGGTGCACGGCGAGTGGCGGCACCTGAAGGCGCATGCGCGGCTCGCGCAGCAGACGGGCGTGCCCAAGGACCGCATCGTGATCGCCGAGGACGGCATGGTCATCGACCTGCTGGACCGGAAGGCGGCCATCGCGGGCGCGGTGCCGTGCGGCTACGTGTATGTCGACGGGCTCACCGTCGGCGAGGTCACCGAATCCCAGCTCAAGGACCGCCGGATCCTCGGCGACGAGGGGTTCATCTCCCTGGTCATCGTCTTCGACGCGTCCAACGGCAAGGTCGTCGGCGGCCCCGAGATCCACGCCCGGGGATCCGGCATCGACGAGAACTCGTTCAACGGCGTGCTGCCCAAGGTCACCGAGGCCCTGGACCGCGCCGCGGCCGACGGGGTCAGCGACGCGCACGCCCTGCGCCAGCTGGCGCGCCGGGTGATCGGCAAGTGGGTCAGCGACAACTTCCGCCGCCGCCCCATGATCATCCCCGTCGTCGTCGAGGTGTAGCGCCCGCTTGCGAGGGGGCCGATGTCACATCGGCCCCCCGCCTGGCCCCGCTTGGCGGACTGAACGTCACGTTCACCCCCATAGAGGGGGGTGAACGACGCTTTGACTGCCGCGGTGCGCTCAGGGCGCCGCGGCGCGCGGTGCGCTCAAGGCGCGGTGCGCGGTGCTGGTGAGGCGCCTGGTGACAGCTACAGCGCGACCGCGGGCTGCGGGCTGTTCAGCTGGTTGATCAGACGGTGCACGTGATCGGCACCGTCGGTGACCTGGTGACGCATGGTGTAGAGGTTGATCAGGCGCTGGCCGCCCAGGTCCGGACCCTGCTCGGGGACGAGCGGCCACGGGTGGGTGATCTCGGCGATCTTCGCCTTCATGGCGTCGAGCCGGAGGCTGGCCTCGGCGACCGGCCACTGGTCCAAGGGGTGTCCGGCGGACGCGTCGAAACGCCGGTCGAGGGCGATGAGCGCGTCGTTGAAGCAGCGGCGGGCGTGAGAGTAGTCCACGCTGGCCAGGATCGAGTTTCCCCAGGTGACCGCGGACGTGGTGAAGGTGTCCGCGGGCGCGCCCGCGGGAAGCACCCGGGCCACGCGGAAGGCGGGCGTACAGCGTGAGCCGCGCCCGGCGAAGGCGAGTACGGTGTCGGGCCGGCGGTCGCCGGAGACCCCGTGCACGGCCATCCAGTCCCACGCGGGGGTGACGCCGTTCAGCACGCCGGGCGTCCGGAACCGGTAGCCCATCTCGCCGGACGGCTCGCAGCGCGAGTGCGGGTCGGCGAACTTCAGGTCGTAGCCGGCCTCGCCGTGCCCGGAAGCGAACACCGCGCCGCGGGCGGCCTCGAGGAGGATCCAGCGGACTGAGTCGTCTCCGGCGCGGTAGGCGTCGGCCGCGGCCCCGGTCCAGTACAGGTGCGCGCTGACCGCCACCGCGGTGCCCGGCGCGTAGCGGGCGAGCCGCCGCTGGCCGCAGGCCGCCTGCCGGAGCGTACAGCCAAGTCCCCCGAACTCGGGGGGAAGCGCCACGTTCAGGTAGCCGACGCTGGTCAGCTTGGCGATATCCCGGGTGACGTTCCGTGCGGTCTCGGTGTTCCGCTCGCCGGCGCTGTTCCCGATCGCCCCGCTGGAATCAGCCTCGGATGTCCCGCCAAGCCGTGCCAGCATGCCGTCGGAGAGAAGGTCACGTGGCCTGACCGCCCCCATGGACCGCTCCTCCCTTTAGGTTCGCTGTATTCAAGGACACCATGTCCGCTCGCTGTTACTCCGGAGGCAGAACGCGGACGGGCCGACCCTCGGCGAAGGCGGCGATGTCCTCAACTGCGTCCCCGTAGAACGTTCGGTAGCCATCATCAGTCACGTATCCCACATGCGGAGTGAGCACCGTCCGCGGCGCGGACCGCATCGGATGACCACTCGGCAACGGTTCCTCATCATAGACGTCCAGAGCGGCTCCCGCGATGTCTCCGGAGTTCAGGACCTTCAAGAGAGCGTCATTGTCCACGATCGGGCCGCGCGAGGTGTTCACCAGGAAAGCGGTGGGCTTCATCCGCTCCAGGTCCCGCTTGCCCACCAGCCCGGCTGAGCGCTCGCTCAGCTTGTAGTGGATGGTGATCACGTCGGCGGCGGAGAACAGTTCGTCCTTGGCCA
Organism: Streptosporangiales bacterium; assembly: GCA_009784565.1. Classification (GTDB taxonomy): domain Bacteria; phylum Actinomycetota; class Actinomycetes; order Streptosporangiales; family Streptosporangiaceae; genus Trebonia. The sequence goes on from WRBL01000165.1 coordinate 9,526, forward strand.
CGGCCGTGACCCCGTGCTCGGCGGCGGCCGCGGCGGTGAGGTTCTGGCTCCAGGCGATGACGTCCATGCCGAACGCCTTCCCGACGGCCGCTACCCGCTGGCCGATCCGGCCGAGGCCGACGATGCCGAGAGTGCGGCCGCTCAGCCCGAATCCGACGGTGTGCTGCCACCCGCCGTCGCGGACCGCCCGGTCCTCCGCGGGAACGTGCCGGGCCAGCGAGAGAATGAGCGCCCAGGTCAGCTCCGGAGTCGCGCCGGAACTGCCACCGGTGCCGCAGACCGTCACCCCGGCCGCGTTCGCGGCGGCCACGTCGATGGACGCGTTGCGCATGCCGGTCGTGACCAGGAGCCGGAGATTGGGCAGGAGCCCGATCCGCTCGGCCGTGAACGGGGTCCGCTCCCGCATGGCCACGATCACGTCGAAGGGCCGCAGCCTCTCGATCAGGCTGCCGGTTTCGGAGACGTGATCGCGGAACACGGTGATGTCCGCGTCGAGACCGTCCCACGCCGCGCTGGACAGCGCGGCATTCTGATAGTCATCCAGGATCGCGATGCGCAAGTGCTAATTCCTCCGGACGGGGCCTGTACCGACTGTATCGCCTTCCGGGGCCCTGATACCGTTCTGTCCCGTGACCTGGCTTGACGTACTTGCTGACAAGGCCCAGAGCGGCGAACTCCCGACCCGGGAAGAGGCACTGAAGGTGCTCTCGACCTCGGACGACGAGCTGATGGACGTGGTCGCGGCCGCGTTCCGGGTCCGCCGCCATTACTTCGGGCGCCGGGTCAAGCTCAACTACCTCGTCAACATCAAGAGCGGGCTGTGCCCCGAGGACTGCTTCTACTGCTCCCAGCGGGTCGGGTCCTCGGCCGAGGTCCTGAAGTACACCTGGCTGAAGAAGGACGAGGTCCTCCAGCACGCCGAGGCCGGCGTCGCGGGCGGCGCCCGCCGGGTCTGCCTGGTCGCCAGCGGGCGCGGGCCGACCGACAAGGACATTGACCGGGTCAGCGGCATGATCTCGGAGTTCAAGGCCGGGCATCCCGACGTCGAGGTGTGCGCCTGCCTGGGCCTGCTGTCGGCCGGCCAGGCCGGCCGCCTGGCGGAGGCCGGGACCACCGCCTACAACCACAACCTCAACACGTCCGGCGAGCATTACGCCGACATCTGCTCCACGCACGAGTACGCGGATCGCGTGTCCACGGTGTCCCAGGCCAAGGACGCGGGACTGTCCCCGTGCTCGGGGCTGATCGCGGGGATGGGCGAGAGCGACGCCGACCTGGTCGACGTGGCGTTCGCGCTGCGCGAACTCGACGCCGACTCGGTGCCGGTGAACTTCCTGATCCCGTTCGAGGGCACGCCGCTGGCCGGCACGTGGGACCTGACCCCGCAGAGGTGCCTGAGGATCCTGGCGATGGTGCGGTTCGTCTGCGCGTCGTCGGAGGTCCGTCTGGCGGGCGGCCGCGAGATTCACCTCCGCAGCCTGCAGCCCCTGGCGCTGCACATCGTCAACTCGATCTTCCTCGGCGACTACCTCACCAGCGAGGGGCAGCCCGGGCGGGCCGACCTCGACATGATCGCCGACGCCGGGTTCACCGTCGAGGGCGCCGCCGACGGGGAACCCGGAGCGGGACCCGGCGGCGCGGGTACCGACACCGAGATCCAGATACGCCGCCGCGGCGCGGGCACAGCCCTTCCCGCCAACACCTGAGGCCGTCCGCGCACGGTGAGCGAGATCATCGACCTGGAGCGGGCGGCGGCCCTGCACTGGCGGGGGACCGAGGAGGACCGGCTCGGAGGCTGGCTGCTGCGCGCGGCCGAGGGGTTCACCGGAAGAGCGAATTCGGCCCTGCCGCTCGGTGACCCGCCGGGATCGCTGGACGAGGCCCTCGCCGCGGTCACGCGCTGGTACCGGACCCGCGGGCTGCCGCCTATGCTTCAGGTGGCCATGCCGCTGGAAGAGACTTCGGCCCTCGACGAGGCCCTGGCCGCGCGCGGCTGGGGTCTGCGTCCCGGCCCCGCGTTCGTCATGACCGCGGATCTCGCCGGCGGCACGGCGCCCCCGGGAGACGGCGTCCGGGTCGACGCCGCCCCGGACGACGAGTGGCTGAGCGCCCAGCGCTACCGGGGCCGGGCGGACCTGCCGCCCGTACGGATGAAGGTGCTGGTCTCGGCGCCGGAGCAGGCGTTCGTCAGCATCCGCGACGGCGGGACGGCGGTCGCCGTCGCGCGGCTGTCCCTCGGCGGGGGCTGGGCCGGGATCACGTCGGTCGAGGTCAGCCCCGCCCGCCGTCGCCGAGGACTGGGGCGCGCGATTACCGACGCCTGCCGGGCCGAGGCGTTCGCGCGGGGCGCCCGCCGGATGTTCCTGCAGGTCGAGACCGCGAACGAGGCGGCCAGAGCGCTGTACGAGAAGTCCGGCTTCACCTATGCGCACCGGTACCATTACCGGCTCGCCCCCGCGGGTCCGGCGCCCGGCTAGGCGACACGCCGGGGGACTAGGTATTTCGGGACGGCGAGCCTACTCGTTACGTTTGTCATCATGGCTACCCGTGCGTCCAGGGGTTCGTCTCGCTCACGAGGCGGGTCGAACGGCGCTGCCCCTGATCCCTACGAGGACGAGTTCTACAACGACGAACCGCCGGACGTGATCCTCCCGACCACGGTCAGGCCGAAGGCGGGCGGCCCCAAGCCCTCGGGCGCCCCGAGAAGCACGGGGCGCAGCGCCGCCGCCGCGTCGAGGAGCGGTTCCGGGCGCGGCGGGACGCGGAAGAGCGGTTCGTCCCGGAGCGGGTCGTCGTCGAACCGGTCACGGTCGGCGAACTCCAGCCGGAACCGGAAGAACGGGCGCGGGGGAGGAACGAAGAGCCGTTCGGGTAATACCAGGCGATCAGCCTCGACTTCCCGCAGCCGGCGTCCAGCCCGCCGGGACGATCCGGCGGTCGTGCTCTTCCGCTGGATTATCCACGCCTTCGGCTCGGTCTGGCTGCTCATCGCGGCGCCGGTCGGGTTCAGCGTGCGGAAGGTCGGGCGCGAGGCCCGGGAACTGCACCCGGACCACCAGCGGGACGGGATCGGCCTGCTCTACTTCGCGCTGGCCTTCATCACCGCCGCCGCGATCTGGGCCCGGATGAACAACCGGGTGTTCGAGCTGATCTACGAGGGAGCCAGCGGGCTGTTCGGCGTGCTGGCGTTCACGATCCCGCTGCTGCTGGGCCTGCACGGCTGGCGCTACCTCCGGCACCCCGAGCGCAACGATGACATCTCCCGGGGCGCGATCGGCTGGGCCGCGCTGATGGTGGGCGCGCTCGGCCTCATCCACGTGGCCAAGGGCACGCCCTACCCGTCCGCGGGCGCCCCGGCGATCCGGAGCGCGGGCGGGATCATCGGCTGGCTCGTGTCCGCCCCGCTCGTGGCGCTGCTCAGCCCCTGGGTGGCCGTGCCGGTCCTCGGCATCCTCGGGCTGTTCGGGGTCCTGGTGATCACCGGTACCCCGCTGCGGCAGGTCCCGGAGCGGCTGCGGGAGCTGCGGACGCTGTTCGGGTACACCCCCGTGTACCCCGACGAGTACTACGACGAGGAGTACTACGACGAGTCCGGAGACCGGCGCCCGCGGGGCCAGGTCGGCCGGTCTATCCGGCTGCGGCCGTCGACCGTCGAGGCGGGGGAGCACGTCAAGCCCTACGACACCCCCGTACTCGGCGAATCCCGGCGCAAGGGCGGCGCCGCGGCCCGTGACGGCGGTACCGCCCGCCTGCCGGAGGCGCGCTTCGGCGATGACGACCTGCTGGAGGAGCTGGGCTTCGTCCCGTCGGGAGGCGCGGAGGCCCACGACGGCGCGACCGCCGCGATGCCCCAGGGGCCGCCGCCGGACGACGAGCCGGCCCTCGGAGTGGTCTACGAGGACCCGGGCGCGCTGGCGGATTCCGGTGCCGCCCCGGCGCCCGCGCCGGAACCCGAGTCGTCCCGGGCCCGGGACCCGAAACCGGTGCCCCGGGGGGAGCAGCTGACGCTCAGCCCGGACGCGGCCGGAGAGGACTACCTGCTGCCCCCGCCGGCGCTGCTCAAGGCGGGTACCCCGCCCAAGGCCCGGACCAAGGCGAATGAGACCGTGGTCCGGGCGCTGTCGGAGGTATTCGAGCAGTTCGGCGTCGACGCGCAGGTTTCCGGTTTTTCCCGGGGGCCGACGGTGACGCGATATGAGATCGAACTGGGCCCGGCGGTCAAGGTCGAACGCGTTACGGGACTGTCAAAGAACATCGCCTATGCCGTTAAATCCCAGGATGTTCGCATTTTGCCGGTGATTCCCGGTAAATCGGCTATCGGGGTGGAGATTCCCAACGTCGACAAGGAGATCGTGTCGCTCGGCGACATTCTCCGCTCTAACCCGGCCCTCGCCGATCATCACCCGATGGTGGTCGGGCTCGGAAAAGACGTCGAGGGGGCCACGGTGCTGGCCAATCTCGCGAAAATGCCGCACGTGCTCGTGGCCGGGGCGACGGGATCGGGCAAGTCGGTTTGCCTGAACGGCCTGATTACCTCCCTTCTGACCCGTTCCACTCCGGATGACGTGCGGATGATTCTCATCGACCCCAAGCGGGTCGAGCTGTCGATCTACGAGGGCATCCCGCACCTGATCACGCCGATCATCACGAGCCCGAAGAAGGCGGCCGAGGCCCTGGAGTGGGTGGTCGGCGAGATGGAGCGGCGCTACGACGACCTGGCCGCCTCGGGGTTCCGCCATATCGACGACTTCAACAAGGCGGTGCGGGCCGGCAAGCTGACTCCGCCGCCGGGGTCCGAGCGCGTCTA
>WRBL01000166.1 GCA_009784565.1 Streptosporangiales bacterium
CCCGGTGGCGCCGCCGCCGTGTGTACGACGACACGGGCAGCGCCAGCGGCCTGCTGGCCGACCTCGGCGAAAACCCGACGATCGTCCAGTAACGGCCCGGCTGAAAACCCCTCAGAAAAGCGTCGCGCCCGCGGCCCGGCTCAACGAAGAACCGGGCCGCGGGCGCGTTTTTCGCGGTGCCCCTAAGCGGAACTCAGAACTGCGCGTGCTCGGTGGAGCCCTTCAGCGCCGTGGTCTCCGAGTCGGGCGCGATGGCGGTCGCGACCTGGTCGAAGTAGCCGGCGCCGACCTCGCGCTGGTGCTTGGTCGCGGTGTAGCCGGCCGACTCGGCGGCGAACTCCGCCTGCTGCAGCTTGGTGTAGGCCGTCATGTCCTCGGTCGCGTAGCCGCGGGCCAGGTCGAACATGGAGTAGTTCAGCGCGTGGAAGCCGGCCAGCGTGATGAACTGGAACTTGTAGCCCATCGCGGACAGCTCGCGCTGGAACTTCGCGATCGTGGCGTCGTCCAGGTGCTTCTTCCAGTTGAAGGACGGGGAGCAGTTGTAGGACAGCAGCTGCTCCGGGTACTCCTTCTTGATCGCCTCGGCGAAGACGCGGGCCTGCTCCAGGTCCGGGGTGGAGGTCTCCATCCACAGCAGGTCGGAGTAGGGCGCGTAGGCCAGGCCGCGGTCGATGCAGGGCTCGATGCCGTTCTTGACCCGGTAGAAGCCCTCGGCGGTGCGCTCGCCGGTGGTGTACTTCTGGTCGCGCCCGTCCACGTCGGAGGTGAGCAGCGTGGCGGCGTCGGCGTCGGTCCGGGCGATGACCAGGGACGGCACGTCGCAGACGTCGGCGGCCAGGCGGGCGGCGGTCAGGGTCTTCTCGTGCTGGGCGGTCGGGATGAGGACCTTGCCGCCCAGGTGGCCGCACTTCTTCTCCGAGGACAGCTGGTCCTCGAAGTGCACGCCCGCGGCGCCGGCCGCGATCATGTTCTTCATAAGCTCGAAGGCGTTGAGCACGCCGCCGAAGCCGGCCTCGGCGTCGGCCACGATCGGGCGCAGGTAGTCAATGTCGCCCTCGCCCTCGGACCACTGGATCTGGTCGGCGCGCAGAAGGGCGTTGTTGATGCGGCGGACGACCGCGGGCACGGAGTTGGCCGGGTACAGCGACTGGTCCGGGTAGGTCTGCCCGGACAGGTTCGCGTCGCCCGCGACCTGCCAGCCGGACAGGTAGATGGCCTTGAGCCCGGCCTTGACCTGCTGCACGGCCTGGTTGCCGGTGAGGGCGCCCAGGGCACGGAAGGCCTCGTCGCCGTGAATGCCGTCCCACAGCTTCTGCGCGCCCAGGCGGGCGAGGGTGTTCTCCTCGGTGACCGAACCGCGGAGCTTGATGACTTCCTCGGCGGTGTAGTTGCGCTTGACGTTCTTCCAGCGGGGGTTGGTCTCCCACTCCTTCTGGAGCTGGCTGGCGAGTTCGCTGATGGTGGTCACGATGGATCACTTGCCTTTCAGTCTGTGGCCGGCACCGCCGGTCCCGGCTGCGTGCGCACTTACATGGTGACCCGCCGGTAACCCCGGATGAGACCGTGAGAGCTGTAAAAAAGACCAGTTTTTTCCGAACGGATTAAGTGCTACAGTTTTTCGCGATGAAAGATTCGCAAATATTGGTTGAGACCGAAGGTCTAGACCTAGCTACATTCGGCCAGCGGCTGCGCCACCTGAGGCGGGCCCGCGGGCTGACGCTGGCTGAACTCGGGGAGAAGGTCGGCCGGACGCCGTCGGTCCTGTCGCTGATCGAGAACGGCCGCCGCGAGCCGCGCCTGTCCCTCGTGGAGCAGCTGGCCTCGGCCCTGGGCGTGCCGGTGGCGGAACTGCTGAAGAAGGCGCCGCCGAACCGGCGGGCCCAGCTGGAGATCGCCCTGGAGCAGGCGCAGAAGGACCCGTCCTACCGCGCGCTCGGGCTGCCGCAGCTCCGGGTGGGGGCGCGGGTGCCCACCGACGTGCTCGAGCACCTGGTCGGCCTGGCCACCGAACTGCGGACCCAGCGCTCGAAGCCGACCGCGACCCCGGAGGAGGCCCGGGAGGCCAACGCGGCGCTGCGCGAGGCCATGCGGACCCGGGGCAACTACTTCGCCGAGGTCGAGAAGGCCGCGGCCAGCGCCCTGGAACGGGCCGGGTACTCCGGCGGGGCGCTGTCCCAGGGCATGCTGATGACGGCCGTGGCCCGGCACGGGTTCACCGTCCGGTTCGTGCATGACCTGCCGCGCACCGTGCGGTCCCTCACGGATATGCAGTCCCACCGCATCTACGTGTCGCAGGAGTCGGTCGGCGGGCACTCGCCGCGCACCATCATCTCCCAGGCCCTCGGCCACTTCCTCCTGGGGCATGACACGCCGAAGGACTTCGCCGACTTCCTCCGCCAGCGGGTGGAGTCGAACTACTTCGCGGCGGCGATGCTGATGCCGGAGTCGGCGGCGGTGCCGTTCCTGAAGGCGGCGCAGGAGAACCGCGACCTGTCGATCGAGGATCTCACCGACGTGTTCTCGGTCTCCTACGAGCAGGCGTCCCACCGGGTGACGAACCTCATCACCCACCACCTGGACGTGCCGTGCCACTTCGTGAAGAACGATTCCAGCGGCATCATCTACAAGGCCTACGCGAACGACGGGATCAACTTCCCCGCCGACGTGTCCGGCGCGATCGAGGGGCAGCGCATGTGCCGCGAGTGGTCGGGCCGCCGGGTCTTCGGCGCGGCCGACCGGTTCTCCCCGTACTACCAGTACTCCGACACGCCGAACGGCACCTACTTCTGCGTCGCCCAGATCGACCCGCGGGCCGACCGGGGGTCGGCTATCTCCCTGGGGGTGCCGTTCGACCACTCCCGCTGGTTCCGCGGCCGGGAGACGACGGTGCGGACCCGGTCGCAGTGCCCGGACGGCGAGTGCTGCCAGCGGGCCCCGCTCACCCTGGCCGAGCGCTGGGAGGGCAACGCCTGGCCGTCGGCCCGGGCCCACTCCCACATCCTGTCGGCCCTGCCCACCGGGGCGTTCCCGGGCGTCGACGACGTGGACGTCTACGAGTTCCTGGACCGCCACGCCGCGGAGTAGCCCTCTGTGAGCGGATCCGGCTCCGGCTGGCCGCACCGGTCCTGACCTGGTCGCGCCCGCCCGGGCATCACTCCGCCGCGCTGGCGCGCCCGACGGCGTCGTCGACGAGATGGCGCAGGGCGTCGAGCAGCATGCCGGCCAGGGCGCTGTGGTCCCAGTCCTCGCCCGCGCCGCTCGCGACGCACAGCCCGTCCGCGGTCGCCATCGTGAACTGGGCCAGCCGCGCCGCCAGGCCCGGGTCGGCGGCGCGGACGCGACCGGGCAGCAGGTGCTCCCACCAGCCCGTGATGTCGGCCAGGCGGGTGCGCCGGATGTCCAGGAAGGTCTGCCGGGCCGCGGTGCCGGCCAGCCGCTGCTCCAGGGCGAGCAGGATGCCCAGCCGCCAGAAGCTGGCCGGGCCGGAGGCCTCCGCGCTCCGCAGCGCGATGAGCTTCTCGAATCGCTCCCGGGACGGCTGCCGCCCGCGGTGGGTCCACTGCTGCCGGGCCTCCCACTCGGTGACGCAGTGCTCGAGCAGGGAGCCGAACAGCTTGTCCTTGCTCTCGAAATGCCAGTACACCGACCCGGTCGGCAGGCCGGACCGCTCGCTCACCTTCCCGATGGTCGTGCCCTCATAGCCGTGCTCGGCGGCCAGTTCCAGGGTCGCCTCGAGGATCTTGCGGCGGGATTCCTCCGTGCGCTGCGCGCGCCGGCCGGACTCTGTCATCTGCCTCTTGCCACCTTGTCGGCCTCGGTGTTACGTTGCTCCCACTTTAGAGCGTCGATCCTAGAGTGTGAATTCTAGGATCGCCGATCTTCGGAGGCCAAAGGAGGCATCCAGTGATCCGGTCGCTGGCATATCTGGGCGTCGCTACCCCGGCGCACGACGAGTGGACTACCTTCGGGCCGGAGGTTCTCGGCCTGCAGACCGCCGAGCCGGGTCCCGACGGCGCGGTGCGCCTGAAGATGGACGAGGCCGTATGGCGGCTCTCGGTCCACCCGGGAGAGAAGAAGGACCTCGCCTACATCGGCTGGAGCGTCGCCGACCGGGCGGACGCCGACGAGGTCGCCCGCGCGCTCGCCGGGGCGGGCGTCGAGGCCCGGGAGGGCGACGCGGAGACCGCGAAGGAACGGGCGGCCGAGGGATTCCTCTGGTTCACCGACCCGTTCGGCTTCCGGCACGAGCTGAGCTGGGGACGGAGCGTCGTCCCGGCCTCGTTCCGGCCCGGCCGGCCGCTGACCGGGTTCAAGACCGGCGAGCAGGGCATGGGACACGTCGTGCTGCTCGTGCCGAGCCTGGAGAAGGCGGACGCCTTCTTCGCCGGCGTGCTGGGTTTCCGGCTCAGCGACCACATCTTCGACGGGCAGATCAACGCGCGGTTCTACCACATCAACGGCCGCCACCACTCCCTCGCCGTGGCCGAGGCCCCCATCACCGCCCTGCAGCACATGATGCTGGAGGTCACGTCCATGGATGACGTGGGACAGTGCCTGGACGAGTGCCAGCGCCGGGGCGTCGCCATTACCCGGCAGCTCGGCCGCCACTCCAATGACCGGATGACGTCGTTCTACATGCTCTCCCCGGCCGACTTCCACATCGAGTACGGGTACGGCGGCATCGCCGTCGAGGACCCGTGGGTGCCCAAGACCTACGACCGCATCAGCATCTGGGGCCACCAGCACACCGAGGACCCGGTCCCGCCCGGCCTCGTCATCCGCGGCCCCGAAGGAGAGTGAGACGCCCCATGGCGCTGACCGCCGAATCCACCAGCCGCTTCATTGACCTGCCCAGCGGCACGATGCACTACAACGAGGCGGGCGAGGGCCACCCGCTGATCCTGATCCACGGCAGCGGCGCCGGCGCGTCCGGCTGGTCCAACTTCAACCCGAACATCGAGGCGCTCGCGGAGAACTTCCGGGTGTTCGCGATCGACGTCATCGGCTGGGGCCAGTCCGACGCGGTCAAGGACAACGTCTTCAACGGGCCGGTCCAGGTCATCGAGTTCATGGACGCGCTCGGCCTGGACAAGGCGGCCCTCGTGGGCAACTCGATGGGCGGCATCATCGCGATCGCCGCCGCCGCCCGCTACAAAGACCGGGTATCGCACCTGATCACGATGGGCCCCGGGGCGTTCATGGGCGTGCCGTCGATGTTCGGCGCCGGCGGGCCGACCGAGGGCATCAAGATCCTGCTGAAGGGCTACCAGAACCCGACCACGGAGACGATGCGCGAGCTCGTGTCGGTCATGGCCTTTGACCCGGCCATGGCCAGCGATGAGATCGCGCAAGGACGCGCCGCCGCCGTCCAGGCCCACCCCGAGCACATCCCCAACGCGCTCAAGGGCTTCCAGACCGGCGCCCTGGTGGCCTGCGGAGCCACCCCGGAGGAGGTCACCGGGATTACCGCGCCGTCGCTGCTGATCCACGGCCGCGACGACCGGGTCGTGCACTTCGAGAACACGCTTCGCCTGGTGGCGGCGATCCCGGACTCGCGGGCCCTGCTGATCAACCGCTGCGGTCACTGGGCCCAGCTCGAGCACGCCGACGAGTTCAACCGCCTCGTCACCGAGTTCATCCTCTCGAACTAAAGGAAACTGACATGAGCGATCCGCACGGAGTCCTGGCCCGCATCGACGAGGCGGGGGAGTACCTGGCCGCCCACGCCGAGGAGGCCGACGAACTCGGCCGTCTTCCCGACGAGACCGCGGCCCGGATGAGGGAGATCGGCATCATCCGGCTGGGCCAGCCGAGGGAGTTCGGCGGCTACGAGGCCCACCCGGCGGACTTCTACGAGGCCGTGATGCGCTTGGGGCTCTACTCCCCGCCCGCGGCCTGGGTGGCCGGCGTCGTCGGCATCCACCCCTACGAGATCGCCACCGGGGAGCGCAAGCTCCAGGAGGAGATCTGGGGCGATGACCCCGACACCTGGACCTGCTCGCCCTACGCGCCGATGGGCACGGCGAGGAAGGCCGACGGCGGGTACGTGCTGTCCGGCAAGTGGTCCTTCTCCACCGGCACCAACCACTCCAACTGGGCGATCCTCGGCGCCATGGTCGTGGGGGAGGACGGCAAGCCCTCCAACCCGCCGGACGTCCGCCACTTCATCATCCCGCGGGCCGACTGGACGATCGTCGAGGACAGCTGGCAGGTCATCGGGCTGAAGGGCTCGGGCAGCAAGGACATCGTCGTGAGCGACGCGTTCGTGCCCGAGTACCGGATCCACGACCACATGCAGGTCGTCCAGGGCGTCCTGGCCCGGAAGAACCAGCCCGGCAACCCGGTGTACGGGCTGTCGTGGGGGATGCTGTTCGGCGGGGCCATCGCGGCGGCCGCGATCGGCATCGCCGACGGCGCGGTCAACGAGGCGCTGAACTACACCCGGAACCGGGTCCTGTCCCGGTCGGGGAGGGCGACGAGCAACCCGCACCAGATGGTGGCGGTGGGCGAGGCCACGGCCGACATCGAGGCGAGCAAGGTCCACTTCCTCGACGACATCCGCCGCTGCTACGACACGTTCGTGGCGAAGGGGTCGCTGACGGAGATCGAGCGGCTGCAGTCCCGCCGGACCCAGGTCCGGGCGGCCCAGCGGGCCGTCGAGGCCGCCGACCAGCTGTTCAAGCAGGCCGGCGGCACCGCGCTGCAGCTGGGCCTGCCCCAGCAGCGGTTCTGGCGGGATTCGCACGCGGGCCTGGCCCACCTGTGCAACGTGGCCGAGCCGGTCTACGAGACCTACGGCCGCGCCTTCTTCGGCGAGCCGGTCACCCCGGTCGAGGCGATCTACTGACACGCCGGGTTACGGGCGCTCCGCCAGCCAGGCCCGGTAGGCGGGGCGCCACCGCGGGCCCAGAGGGTACAGGCCCTCCACGGGCTCGCCCGCGGTCACCCGGTCGGCGATGAACTCCTCCTGCCGTTCCTGCTCCGCCGCGTCGGCCGCGACCTCGCCGGCGATGCCGCGGGGAACGACGACGACCCCGTCGGCGTCGCCGGCCAGGATGTCGCCGGGCTGAACCGTGACCCCCGCGCAGGCCACCGTCACGTTGGCCTCCCACGGCACGTGCCGGCGGCCGGCGGCGGCCGGGTGACTGCCCCCGTGATAGACCGGGATCCCCGTCTCGCGCAGCGCGCGGCTGTCCCGGATCGCCCCGTCGGTCACGATGCCGGCCGCGCCCCGGACCTGGGCCCGCAGGGCCAGGATGTCCCCGATGGTCCCGGCGGTGAGGTCGCCGCGGGCCTCGATGACCAGGATCTCGCCCGGCCGGATCTGCTCGACCGCCTGCTGCTGGGCGTCGAGGCCGCCCCGGGCCCGGAGCAGGTCCTCCCGGAGCGGCACGTAGCGGACGGTCCGGGCGAAGCCCGCCATCTTCAGCTCCGGGTTGGCCGCCCGCAGCCGGTCCAGGGTCACCGAGTCGTAGCCGCGTCTTCGGAGCTGGGCCGCGAGCGTCGCGGCGGAGACCGAGCCGACGGCGGCGAGGACCGCGGCGGGGGAGTCGGCGAAGAGCCGTTCGGCGTTACCGGGGTTCGCGCCGAACGCGGCGGCGCGGGCGGCGTCGTCGGCGCGCGGCATCGCGCCCGGGGCCCGCAGCCCGTACCGGGCGTTCGCGACCGGGCTGAGCAGCCGCCCGGTCGAGCGGCCGGACGCGGTGACCTCGACCTCGACGACGTCGCCGGGCGTCACGACGGTCGACCCGGCCGGGGTTCCGGTCAGGATGACGTCGCCCCGCTCCAGGGTGGTCAGGCGGGAAATGTCGGCGACGATGTCGGAGAACGAGAAGAGCAGGTCCTCGCCGCTGGTCGCGTCCTGGGCGACATCGCCGTTGACCCAGGTGCGGACCCGGACATCGTCCGGGTCGACGGTCCGCGCCCGCAGGAACCGCGGGCCCAGCGGCGTGTACCCGTCGACGCCCCGGGCCCGGACGTCCGCCCCGCCGTCGGCGTGGCTCAGGTCATGGACGCCGAAGTCGTTGGCGGCGGTCACCCAGCCCACGTGATCCCAGGCCCGGCGGGCCGCGACGCGGGCGGTCCGGCGCCCGATCACCAGCGCCACCTCGCCCTCGAACGCGAGCAGTTCGCAGCCGGGCGGCCGCCGCACCGGGTCACCGGACGAGGCGAGGGTGCTCGGCGGTTTCAGGACGTACGACGGCCACGGGGGAACCGTCCCGTGCTCCATCGCCCGGCTCCGGTAGCCGCCGCGCACGGCGATGATCTTCGACGGCGGCTTCCCCGCCAGCGGCGATTCGGCCATTTCCCGCATCGTAGGCGAAAATACCGCGTAGTAATAGGGGACGCTCCCGTCCCGTCAGGCGGAATGAGGGGCGCGGCGGTTCCGGAGGCCGGTACTAGAGTCAGAGCCATGCGATTTGCCACACTCCGCACTGCCAACGGGACCACCGCCGTCCGCGTCGACTCCGACAGCCTGGTCCCGCTCGATGCCAGGGACGTCGGCGAGCTTCTCGCCTCCGGCGACCCGGGCGCGGTCGCCGCGACCGCCGGCGCCTCCCCGGTCCCGGCCCAGGGCGCCGACCTCGCCCCGGTCGTCACGAACCCGTCCAAGATCCTCTGCGCCGGGCTGAACTACCGGTCGCACATCACCGAGACCGGCCGGGAACTGCCGGAGTACCCGACGCTGTTCGCCAAGTTCGCCGAGACCCTCACGGGACCGAACGACGACGTGGCCACCCCCGAGGTTTCCGAGAAGGTCGACTGGGAGGCCGAACTCGGAGTGATCATCGGCAAGCCGGTGTACCGGGCCACCGCGGCCGAAGCCGCGCAGGCGATCGCCGGCTACACGGTCACCAACGACGTGTCGATGCGGGACTGGCAGCGCCGCACGCTGCAGTGGGACGCGGGCAAGATCTTCCAGCGGACCACGCCCGCCGGCCCGTACCTCGTCACGCCGGACGAGGTGGGCGACGCCGCCGACCTGGAGATCGGCTGCTCGGTCGACGGCGTCACCAAGCAGCTCGCCCGGACCTCCGACCTGCTGTTCAAGCCCGCGGACATCGTGGCCTACGCGTCGCAGGCGATTACCCTCCAGCCCGGTGACCTGCTGCTGACCGGCACCACCGGCGGCGTGGGCAACGCCCGCAAGCCTCCGGAGTACCTCCACCCCGGCCAGGTCCTGCGCACCTGGATCGAGGGCCTGGGCGAACTGGTGAACAACATCGTCGCGGAGAAGTAAACCCCGCCTCGATTACGCGACCGCGTCCTCGCGCCGGTGCCTCGGCGGCGCGAGGACGCCCTTGGCGATCAGGTCCTCGGCGGTGTCGATGACCGTCTCCCGGGCCGGCCGCCGGACCCAGCCCAGTTCCCTCTCCGCCTTCCCGGAGCTGACCTGCTGCGTGGTCCCGAGCATGTCGGCCGCGAGCCTGGCCTCGCCGCTGAACGGGGCCGCGGCGCGCAGCACCCAGGCCGGGAGCGTCCGCAGGGATACCCGGTAGCCCCGCGGGCCGTACTCCTCCGCCAGCAGCTTCGCGATGCCGGACAGGGGCATGGGGTCGCCGGCGCAGATATAGCGGTTCCCGGCGGCGGCCGGGACCTCCAGGGCCAGCCGGTGGGCCGCGGCCAGGTCACGGACGTCGGTGTAGGCCAGCGACAGCGGCGGGATCGCGGGCATCTCGCGGGCCAGCATCCGCCGGATGACGTCGGTCGAGCTTCCGCGCTTGGACGTCAGGGCCGGGCCGAGCACCGCGCCCGGCATGAGGGTGACCACCTCCAGCCCGCGGGCGGCGGACAGATCCCACGCGGCTCGCTCGGCCAGGACCTTGCTCTTGGCATACGCGCTGCACTGGGCGAGGTCGGACCAGTCCTCCTCGGTCCGGACATGGCCGGCGGCCGCGTGGTCATGGCAGATCGCGTCGAGCGACGAGGTCAGCACCGCGCGACGGATCCCCGCGCCGGCGGCGGCGCGCAGCGCCCGGAGCGTGCCGTCGACCGCGGGCCGGATGACGTCGTCCTCGCGCTTCGGAGCCGTGAACGGGATCGGCGAGGCGACGTGCAGCAGGTAATCGCACCCGCGCGCCGCCTCGTCCCACCCGTCGTCGGAGTCCAGCCGGGCCTGCGCGAATTCCAGCTCCCCGAGCGCGCCCAGGTGCGAGACGTCGGACTTCTCCAGGCTGCGCACGGTGCCGCGGACCTGGTAGCCGTTTTCCGCGAGCTCCCGGATGCAGTGCCCCGCGACGAACCCGGTCGCGCCGGTAACGAGGACCTTGCCCTTACCCATGCCAGACTCTCCCAGCTGCTATTCGAATGGGTCTGATGCCTGGCCGAGCACCGGTAGCTCCAGCCTAACGTTTCCGGCGGTCGCGCGCCGGGCGAGAAATTCCATCGTCTCGCCGAACCGGTCCGCGAACCCGGGCAGCGGCCGCAGCGGCTTGTCCAGCGGGACGGTGAAGTTGTCCCAGTGGACCGGGATTACCTTCCGGGCCCCGGTCCCGGTGACCAGCGTCTCCCAGTAGCGGTTCCGGAACTCCTCGCTCTGCTTGCCCAGCGTGCCGATACCCAGGTAGACGGTCTCCGCCCGGCAGGAGTCCAGGGCGCCGGCCCGGGTGTTCGCGCTGGCGTGAACGAGCATTTCCCGCCCGGCGTGCCGGACGTGCAGCGAATAGCATTCGCCGGTCCGGTAGGCGCGCGTGCGCGCCGGCGGGCGCAGCGGAGCGCTGATCACCCCGGGTGCCACGTCCCCGGGGCTGTGGTCGGCGGGCAGCGCGGTGAGCCGGAACGCCCCGACGCTGAACGGCTCCCCGGTGACCGCCTCCGTGAACCGGCTGGCCGGGAATCCCTGGCCCAGGGCGATGTTCCGGGTCGAGGACGAGCCGATCAGGCGCGCGCCGGTCGCCTCGGCCACGGTGGCCGAGTCGAGGGCATGGTCGTAGTGCGAGTGGACGACGAACACCGCGTCGAGGCGCTCGATGCCGAAGCGTTTCAGGGCCGCCGTGATCCGTTTTCGGTCCGGGGCCAGCCGCCCGGCGAGGACCTTCGCCAGCGACGGGCGGCTGAAGAAACCGTCGGTCAGGATCGACGTCCACCCGTCGGTGATCAGGATGGTCGAGACCCCGAGGAACGTGGCTTCGACGGCCACTAGGCGATGGCCAGTCCGCTGTCGGGGTCGAAGAAGTGCAGGCGGCTGGTGTCGATGCCCAGTTCCAGGGACGAGCCGGGCTTGGCCTCCGACCGGCTGGACACCCGGGCCGTCCACAGCGACTTGCCGCCGGCCAGGGCGGTGACCGCCTCGGTCTCGTCCTCGTCGCCGTCGGCCCGGGCCGCGTCGGAGATCGAGGGGTGGTCGACCGGCGGGGCGTCGATCGGGAAGATCACGTGGACCTCGCTGCCCAGTTCCTCGGTCACGCCCGCGGTCACCGGGATCCGGGCCCAGTTGTCGTCGGCGAAGGCGGCGTCCTCGAAGTCCGAGGGCCGGATGCCGACGATGACCGGCTTGCCGAAGAAACCGTCCAGGCCGGTCCTGGCCGAGACGACGCTGTCCGGGATCGGGATGCGGTGCCCGGCGAACGTGATGGCCGGGCCGTCGTCGCGGACCAGGTCGGCGGTCGCGAAGTTCATGGCCGGGGAGCCGATGAAACCGGCCACGAACAGGTTGACCGGGTCGGAGTACAGCTTCTGCGGCGTGTCGACCTGCTGCAGCTTCCCGTCCCGCAGCACGCACACCCGCTGGCCCAGGGTCATGGCCTCGACCTGGTCGTGCGTGACGTAGACGGTGGTGATGCCCAGCCGCTCGTGCAGCTGGTTCAGGGCCGCCCGCATGGAGACCCGGAGCTTGGCGTCCAGGTTGGACAGCGGCTCGTCCATCAGGAAGGCCCGCGGCTCGCGGACGATGGCCCGGCCCATCGCGACCCGCTGCCGCTGGCCGCCGGACAGCGCGGCGGGCTTGCGCTTGAGATAGGGCTCGAGGCCGAGCATCTTGGCGGCGTCGGAGACCCGGCGGGTGATCTCGGCCTTCGAGGTGTGGCGCAGCTTCAGCCCGAAGGCGAGGTTCTGCTCGACCGTCATGTGCGGGTAGAGCGCGTAGTTCTGGAACACCATGGCGATATCGCGGTCCTTCGGCGGCAGGTCGTTGACGACCTTGTCCCCGATGGAGATTTTCCCGCCGGTGATCTCCTCCAGGCCCGCGATGGACCGCAGAGCGGTGGACTTGCCGCACCCGGACGGCCCGACGAGGACCATGAACTCGCCCTCTCTGACGTCCAGGTTCAGGTCGTCCAGGGCCTTCACCCCGCCCGAGTAGGTCTTCTCCACACCTTCAAGGACGATCTGCGCCATAGGGGGCTCCTCTAATGAATAACCACGGCTAGCGGATGATGGTAAATCTTTTCCGCCCCGGAGGACAAGACTGTGGCCTACCCGAGCCCAAGTTCGCGGGCGATCAGCATGCGCTGGACCTCGGAGGTGCCCTCGCCGATCTCCAGGATCTTGGCGTCGCGGTAGAAACGGCCGACCGCGGTCTCGTTCATGAAACCCATGCCGCCGAAGATCTGGGTCGCGTCCCGGGAGTTGTCCATCGCCGCGTTCGACGACACCAGCTTGGCGATCGCGGCCTCGCGCTTGAACGGCTCGCCCGCGGCCATCTTCGCGGCCGCGTGGTACCAGGCCAGCCGCGCGGTGTGGGTCCGGGCCTCCATGTCGGCGATCTTGAACTGCAGGGACTGGAACCGGCCGATCGGGCCGCCGAACGCTTCCCGTTCGCCCGCGTAGCGGACCGACTCGTCCACGCAGCCCTGGGCCAGCCCCACCGACAGCGCCGCGATCGCGACCCGGCCCTCGTCCAGGGTGGCCAGGAACTGCGCGTACCCGCGGCCCCGCTCGCCCAGGAGGTTCTCCTCCGGGACCCGGCAGCCGTCGAAGAACAGCTCGTGGGTGTCGGAGGAGGACCAGCCGACCTTCGAGTACCCCGGCGCGACCGTGAAGCCGGGGGTGCCGTTCGGCACGATGATGGTGGAGATCTCCGGCTTGCCGTTCGCCCGGGTGCCGGTGACGGCCGCGACGCCGACGTAGCCGGTGATGGACGTGCCGGAGTTGGTGATGAACGCCTTGGAGCCGTCGATGACCCACTCGCCGTTCTCCAGCCGGGCCCGGGTCCGCATGGCGCCCGCCACGTCGGAACCGCCGCCCGGCTCGGTGAGCCCGAAACCGGCGAGGGCCTGGCCCGCGCACAGCTTCGGCAGCCACTGCCGCTTCTGCTCCCCGGTTCCGTACCGGTACATCGGCATGATGGCGAGGCCGACGCCCGCCTCCAGGGTGATCGCGACGGAGGAGTCGACCCGGGCCAGTTCCTCCAGGGCCAGGCAGAACGCGAAATAGTCCCCGCCCATCCCGCCGAACTCCTCGGACACCGGCAGGCCGAACAGGCCCATCTTCCCCATCTTGGCGACGATGTCGTAGGGGAACTCGTGGCGCTCGTACAGGCCGCCGATGACGGGGGCGACCTCCTCGCGGGCGAACTCCTCGACGGTCCGGCGCAGGTCCTCGTGCTCGGGCTCGAGGCGGTGGCTAAGCATCAGCGGTCTCTTCCTGTCCAGTTGCGGAGATGATCGCCAGCGTCTCGTCCATCTGGACTTGCTGGCCGGCCTTCACGTTCAGCGTCGTCACGGTGCCGTCGACCGGGGAGGGGACCGCGTGCTCCATCTTCATCGCCTCGACCACGACGACCGGGTCCCCCTTGGCGACGGTCTCCCCGGCCGCCGCGCGCACGGCGAGCACCGTGCCGGGCATGGGGGACCGGACCGTGCCGTCCGTGCCCCCGGCGGCCCCGGACCGGGCCGTCACGGCGGGCTCGGCGGACAGCGCCCACGTCCGCCCGCCGTGCCCCAGCCAGATCGTCGCGCCGTCCCGCGCGCTTCCCCCCTTCCCGTCCCGGGCGCAGGCGAAGCGGAGGGTCCGGCCGCCGTAGGCCAGCAGCAGGGTGCCGCCGTCGGCCGTGGCGGTCGCGCGGACCGGTTCGCCGTCGCCGACCGAGACCTCGGACAGGGCGCGTACCTTCACCTCGGAATGCCCGTCCGCGGTACGGAACCGGACCTTGGTCCACGCGGGCCCGCCGGGCCGCCACCCGTCCGGGATGTCCCACGGGCCGGCCGCCGGCTCGCGCGGCGTCAGGCGGGCCAGGGCGGCCGCGGCCAGGACCTCGTCCGGCGTGCCGGCCTCGAGGCCCGCGTCGGCGACCCGTTCGGCCAGGGACGTGTCGAGCTTCCCGGCCCGCACGCCGGGGTCGGCGAGCAGGGTCCGCAGGAACGCCGTGTTCGTGGTGACGCCGAGGACG
>WRBL01000167.1 GCA_009784565.1 Streptosporangiales bacterium
CGGCAGGGTAAGACGGACGCCCGCGTCCTCGGCTTCGTGCGCGTCGTCAAAGGCATGCGTCCGGGTCAGGTCCGCCTCGGCGGTGCCCCGGGAGGAGAAATCGATCCGGGCGGTGTAACGCCGAGCGAAACTCAGTGTCCTGATCAGGGATCCGAAGTTCCGATTGTGAGTGGCACCTTTGAGGGCGGACAGGTAGTTGGCCCGGTAGACGATAGGCACAATGGCACGGACCTCGCCAGCGCTGGCCAGTTCGGCGTTCATCATGATCCGCGAGATCCGCCCGTTCCCGTCGTCGAACGGATGGACCTCGGCGACCAGGAACATGAGGTACACGGCTCGGGCGAAAGGATCCGTCAGGTCCTTACCCGTCTCGAAGCCCGCCCGGAGCGTTCCCGTCACCAGTTCAGGCGCGACAAACTCGGTCCTGCCTGCCCGGTTGGCCCGGGTTTTGAACACCCCGGGATTCTTCTCTGGCCTGGCACTCATCAGGATGGCGTGCCGGGACCGAAGAAGCTCGATGAAGCCGTCCGCGCTCCTGGGAACTGTGGCCATCTCAGCCGGGTCAACCACAATCTGGTACGTGCCAAGAACGTCGTGCGCGTCTTGAGGCCGTCCGTCGGGGACGCTGTGGTCGAACACGATGCCCGCCGCCTCATCAAGAGTGAACTCCGTACCTTCGATGAAGTTGGAGAAATACGCCTCGTAGAAGGGCAGCAGCGTGCGACGCTCCGCGTACGCGGGCAAGTCAGGCATGATGTCGGGCGCGGTGTCCAGCAGCGTCTCCGCCAGTTCCTCGAACGCTTCGACCCGCCTCGTGTCGTAGGGCAGGCCCGCGCTCCGGGCCTGCAACTGGGGCGAGGCCAGTTCCACGTCGCTGCGCGTGGTCAGCGCGGCCGAAATGAGACCGTCCAGCTGCCGCATCTGCGTGCCCCTGCGCAGCGACGGAGCGAGGGCACGGGCGTTATCTCGCAGCAGGTTCAGCCAGTCCTCGCCGCGCTGGCGGAGAAGGCGGTCAATCCACGCTTCCAGTTCCGCCCGGCTCAGCTTGCGACGAGGCGTGCTGACGGGCCCGGCGGCCAGGTTGTCAAGCATCGCGCGTTCGGTCGAGCTGAGCCACAGCCCGTCCGGGAGGGGAATGTCCCCGGACTGCGGGCCGCCGCCGCCACGCGGATAGACCGTCACTCCCGGCAGGGCGACCGGGCGTCGCCGGGCATGGACCACGTACAGCGCGCCGTCCGTCGGCATTCCCCCTGCTTGCGCGCTGCGGTCAGCGAGGACCGCCCCCGGGAAGGCGTGCCCGACGATAGGCCACAGGTGGCGTCGGACTACTTCCTCAGGCGAAGACGTGAGGTCGGCCGTGTAGATTCCGGTCGCTAGGCGACGCAGCGTGCCGCGCTCGACGGCCCGGGCCAGGACGGCGGAGTCCGTGTCCCCCGCGAACACGATCTGCTGCCAGGAAACGCCGTCACTTGCCATCCGCAGTACCGTCCCGTCTCGGCCGCCGGTCAGATCTGCGTGCATTCTACCGGCAACTGGTCAGGTTTCCGGGCATGTTTTTGTTCGCACGGTCAGGTTTTCGGGCAGCTCCTAACATCACTCCGGCGGGCCGTAACGCGCGGCTCGCCCACTGGTCGCGGGTGAGCGCGTAGGCGACGGCACCCTGATCGGCCCCGGGGATGTCCGGCAGCGAGCCGGGCTGGTAGGTCCCGGTCCGGGTCATTCCGCATTTCTCCATGACGCGGCGGGAGGGCACGTTCACCGCCAGGGCGTGGGCGGTGATCCGGCGGACCCGGCGCTCGGCGAAACAGTGATCGATGATCGCGCGGGACGCCTCGGTGGCGTAGCCCCGGTTCCACGCCGCCTTGCGGAGCCGGTACCCCAGGTCGACGACCCCGTCGGCCTCGGGCAGGACGTGGAACCAGCCGAGGAACTCCCGGTCCGGCTTGGCCTCGGCGGCCCAGTACCCCTGCCAGTCCGAGCGCTCGTGAAACCCGAGGAACCGGGGGATGATCTGCGTCTCGACCACGTCGCGGGGCGTCGGCTCGCCCCCGGTCACGTACCACGTGACGTCCGGGTCGGCGTTGAGCGCATGCAGGTTCTCCGCGTCCGCCGCCGTGAAGGCCCGCAGCACCAGGCGCTCGGTCTCCAGGAAGATCTCCATCCCGCCATTGTCCCGGAGGGGCAAGCGGGCACGGCGCTGGAACGTCAGATCCGTTCCGGATCACGGGTGGCGCTGTTCGGCGTGGGCGAGGCGGGCCCGGGCGGCGGCGATCTCGCCGAGAGCGGCCTCGCGGTCCTCGAACCCCTTCGTCGACGTCGATTTGCCGGGTTCGAGCATCTTGTAGACGTCGAAGAACTGGTGGATCTCGCTGCGCAGGTGGACCGGCATGTCGGTCAGGTCGCGGACGTGGTCCCAGCGGGGGTCGCCCAGCGGCACGCATAGGATCTTGGCGTCCGGCCCCTTCTCGTCTTCCATCCAGAAGATCCCGACCGGGCGAACGGTCACCCAGCAGCCGGGGAAGACCGGGTCCTCCAGCAGCACGAGCGCGTCCAGGGGATCGCCGTCCTCGGCCAGCGTGTCGGGGATGAAGCCGTAGTCGGCCGGGTACACGGTCGCGGAGAACAGTCTCCGGTCCAGGTGGATGACATTCCTGTGGTGATCGAACTCGTACTTGTTCCGGCTGCCGCGGGGAACCTCGATGACCACCTCGACGGCGAGGTCGTCGAGGTCTCCCTCTGACGACGTCTCCGGCCCCGCGGGCACCGGCTCTCCCGCCCCGGCGAGCTGGCGGACCCGGTCGCCGGGGATCTGCGGCCACAGCCCGGCCAGCAGCCGGAAGAACACTTCCTCGCTGGTCCCGACGCCGTCGACCTGCAGCAGCAGGCCCCGGCTCGCGAACCAGTCCAGCAGCGGCCGGGTCTGCTCGTCGTACACCTCAAGCCTGCGGTTGACCCCGTCCTCGGTGTCGTCGGAGCGGCGCCGCACCTCGCCGCCGCAGGCCCCGCAGGTCCAGGACTCCAGGCTGCCGGCCGTGCCGACGCTGTAGACGCGGCCGCAGCCGCCGCAGACCCGGCGGGCCATGATCCGGTCCCGGGCCACGCCCAGCGGCACGTCGATGACCAGCGCCCGGTCCAGGGCGCCGTCTCCCAGGATGGACTTCAGCGCCTCGGCCTGGGCCACGGTCCGGGGGAAGCCGTCGAGCACGAAACCGCCGCTGCGCACGTCCGGCTCCCGCAGGCGCTCGGCGACCAGCCGCACGACGAGGTCGTCGGGGACGAGGTCGCCGCGTTCCATCGTCGCCTGGGCCGCCTGCCCGTCCGGGGAGCCGGACCGGACCGCTTCCCGGAGCACGTCGCCCACCGAGATGTGCGGTACGACCAGCAGTTTCGCCAGCTGTGTCCCCTGCGTGCCCTTGCCGGAACCCTGCCGGCCGAGCATGACGACGCGGAGGCCGAACAGCATCGGCGCCCCGCCCGGCTGCCCGCCGGCGTCTGGTAGCTGCTCCATTACAGCAGGGTAAAGACCGGTGTCGCGGGCGGCTACCCCCGGGCAGGGGTGAAGGGCTGACCGGGCCGCGCGGCCGGGGTCCCGCGCGGCCCGGCGATCAGGCGGCCACGGTCCGGGCCGAGCGCTCGACCAAGTCGGCGAAGAGCGCGGCGTCGGTCTCCGACGTGGCGGCGCGGTCCTGGGGGTGCCAGTGGACGGCGATGATGTCGCCCGTCTCGACCGCCTCGACGCCTCCGCCGGCCGCGATCGCCGACACCATGAGGCCCGGGCCGAGGCGGGCGAGGGACTGGTCGCGGCAGCCCGCGGCCTCCAGCCGGGTACGGCCGGTGGCGGCGTGCAGGCGGCTTCCGGGCATCACGTCGACGGGGCGGACCGTGTCCCCGGCCCGGGGGTGAGGGCCCAGCGAGCCGCCGAAGGCCACGTTCAGGATCCGTGTCCCGCGGCCCACGGCCAGCACGGGAAGGCCGAGTTCCCGGGCCGCCGCGATGGCGGCGATGTCCCGGTCGTCATCGCCGCCGGGCAGCAGCAGGCCATCGGTCCGCGCGAGGCGGGACACCAGGTCGCCGGCCGCCGCGGCGCCGGGGCCGGGGCCGGAGCCGGGGCCGTCCAGGATCAGCGGCTCTCCGCCGGCCGCCTCGACGGCTTCGCACAGGGGTTCGGAGTGGCCCCGGCGGTCGGCCAGGGCGATCAGCGGGCGCATGGTTGCGTCGTCACCTTTCGGTTGCGGGGTGATCAGAACCGGGTTCTTGTGGATCCCGGCTCACGGGGCGGGGGTGAAGGCGATCGGGAGGGCCACCGGGCCGGCGGTGCCCGCGCCGGGGAGCCAGCGGGCGCCGGGGAGCGGCCGGGGGTCGCGCAGCCGCCGGGCCAGGAGCGGCAGGGCCGCGCTCATGTCGCAGCGGGCGACGAGGTGACCGGCGCAGTGGTAGGGGCCGCCGCCGAAGCCGGTGTGGGGCGCGCGGCCGGCGGTGATGTCGAACCCGGGCTCGCCGAAGACCCGCGGGTCGGTGCCGGCCGCCTCGCTGAACAGGTGGACCGTGGTGCCGGCCTCGATGGCCAGGTCGCGGAACTCGAAGTCCTCGAGGGCCTCGCGGGTCACCCACCGCACGGCGGGGTTGACCCGCATGATCTCCTCGACGGCCTGGCCGCCGAGGTCCGGGTCCCGGGCGAGCCGGTCCCACTGGCCGGGGTGGCGCAGGAACGTCTGCACGGCGAGGCCGAGCTGGTGACGGGTAGTGTCGTAGCCGCCGAAGATCAGCAGGATGACGGTGTCGCGCAGGTCGTCCGCGTCGGATTCCTTTCCCGGGGCGGGGTCGTTGTCGGCACTGTCGTCGTGGGCGCGGACCAGGGTGGTCATGAAGTCGTCGCGCGGGCGGGCTCGCCGCTCCGATGGCGGCGTCGGCGTATTCCCGCAGGGTCTGCAGGGCGGCCTCGATGCGGGGCAGGTCCCGCTGGAGGTCGGTGCCCGCGGCGAGGCCGAGGGCGGCCGACTCGCGGGCGATGGCCCGCCATTCCCCGCCGGGCAGCCCGAGCAGGAGGGTGATGACGCGGGCGGAGTAAGGCTCGGCGAAGTCCGCCGCGAAGTCGCATTCCCCGCGGTCCGCGAAGCCGTCGACGAGTTCGTCCGCGAGGGCCTGGAACCGGGGCGCGAGGGCGCTGATGATCGCGGGGGTAAAGGCCTGGTCCAGGAGCCGCCGGAGGCGCCGGTGCTCCTCGTCCTCCTGGCCGATGACCCGGCGGCCGAACCAGGTGGCGCCCTGGCGGAGACATGGATGCTCGAGCAGTTCGCTGGCCTCGGCGTACCGGAGCACGGCCAGACCGTGCTCGGTGCGGGCGTACCAGCTGCGCTCGCGGGCCGCCTTGACCTCGTCGCCGGTGATGGCGAACGACGGGTCGGTGACGGCTAGCCGCGGCGCGTCCGGGAGGGGATCGCCCTCGCGGGACGGGTGGGGCATCGGGGGACCTCCTGAGTGCGGTCCCTTAATCCTCTAATTTTAGATGTTTAATCGTCAAGGGTGTGAGCGCCCGCACACGCGGATTCCGGATTACGGAGACTTAGGGTGGGGGCTACCGGAGCTTACGGCACGCTTGGCGGCACGCTCGACGAGGTCGGCGAAGAGCGCGGCATCCGCGGCGGAGGCGGAGGCGAGGTCTTCGGGATGCCACTGGACGGCGAGGATCTCCCCGGTCTCCAGTGCCTCGATCCCTCCGCCGTCCGCGGTCGCAGTGATCCGCAGGCCGGCGCCGACCCGGGCGACACCCTGATGGTGGTAACTCGACACCTCCAGGCGGTCGCGGCCGGTGACGGCGCGCAGGCGGCTGCCGGGCGCCACCTCGACCGCGTGAATCACGTTCAGGTGCGACGGCGTGGTGTCCAGGTGCTGGTGCAGCGTGCCGCCGCGGGCCACGTTCAGAACCTGCATCCCGCGGCAGATGGCCAGCACCGGCAGGCCGGCTTCAGAGGCCCCTGCGGCGACGGCGAAGTCCAGGGAATCGTCGTGAGCGGGCGCGACATCGGTCTCCGGCTCCGGGGCCTGCCCGTAGCGAGCCGGGTCCAGGTCGCCGCCGCCGGGCATCAGGAGCCCGTCGAAGCGCGATAGCCGGCAGGCCAGACCGGCGGCGGGGGCCCCGTCGGGGCCGTGCAGGATCAGGGGCTCTCCCCCGGCGGCCCAGACCGCCTCGCACAGCGCCTCGGCGGCTACCGTGCCCGAGTACCGCAGCACCCCGACCGAGGCGCTGCGGCGGCCCGGCAGCGCGATCAGCGGACGCGTCACCGTGCCCCCGCCGCCCGCGTGAACGGGTACTCCAGGCCCGGCAGCCACTTCTCCCAGGCCGCGCGGTGGCGCCCGTCGGCGATGACGGCGGCGAGCGCGGCGTCGAGAACCGCGCGGTCGGCGGGGCGATCCTTGGCCACGCCGATAGCCCACGGGTTAGCGGTCTTCACGACAAAGGCAAGCTCGAAGTCCGGGTCGCTGTCGCCGAGCGGCACGAAGACCACGTCATCATCGACCACGGCGTCCACGTCGCCGGACCGCAGCGCGGCCAGCATGTCGTGGTAGACGTCGCCGGAGTCGAACGGCACGACGTCCGCGCCGTCGAAGGTCAGGGCCAGCTGCTCGTTGGCCGACCCGGCGATCGCCGCGACCCGCCTTCCGGCGAGCCCCTCGGGACCCGGGACGGCCTGCCCGCGACGGGTCAGCACCGCCTCGTGGAAGATCCCGTAGGGGCGGGTGAAGTCGACTTGCTCCTGCCGGGCCGGGATGACTCCCTGCCCGCACAGCACGGCGTCCGCGTCGTGCCGCCGGACCGCCGGGAGCAGGTCGCCCCACGGGAGGTAGACCCACTCGACGGCGCGGCCGAGCTCGGCGGCGATAAGGGCGGCGACCTGGGGCTCGAATCCGGGCCGCCCCTCGGCGGCCGGGCCGAACAGCGGCGGCGCGTCCGCGTCGATGCAGGCCAGGCGGAGCTTATCTCGGTTGCCTGCCATCAGGGGATGTCATTCCAGTACAGGTCGCGCTCCCAGCTGGTGACCGCGCTGTTGAACCGGGCCCACTCGTCTCGCTTGTAGGCGGTGTAGAGGCCGGCGAGCTCGGTGCCGAGGGCCTCGCGCAGGCAGTCGTCGGAGCCGAAGGCGTCCAGGGCCTCCCCGAGGCTCATCGGCAGCTTGCCGAAGCGGCCGGGGGACCCGGAGGAGTACGACGACCCGACGGTCGGGGCTCCCGGGTCAGTCTGGTTCTTCAGGCCGTCCTCGATCGCGGCCAGCAGCACGGTGTGCGACAGGTAGGGATTGACCATCGCGTCCGGGACCTTGTACTCCAGACGGCCGTTGGCCGACAGCCGCACGGTGCAGGTCTTGTTGTCCAGGCCCCAGTCGACCCGCGACGGCGCGAACTGCCCGGCGTCCCAGTAGCGCTTGTAGGAGTTGACCGTCGGGCCCATGACCGCCATGGCGCTCGGGGTATGGCTGAGCAGGCCGCCGAGAGCGTGGCGGCCCTCGCCGGTGAGGTGCAGCTCGGAGCGGCCGGGCTCGGCGAGGATGTTGACGTCCCCTCGCCACAACGACCAGTTGTGGTGGCAGCCGTTGCCCATGTACCCGGTGCCCGGCTTGGGCATGAAGCTCGCCTCGATCCCGAGTTCGCGGGCAACCTGCTTGCAGATCTGCCGGTAGGTCACCAGCCGGTCGGCGGTGCGGGCGGCGCTGTCGAACATCCAGTTCAGCTCAAGCTGGCCGCCGTCCTCGTAGTCGCCCTCGATCATGTCGAATCCGAGCGCCTGGGCGTAGCCGATGACTTTCTGATAGATCGCGCGGTACCGCTCAAGGTGCTCAATGTGGTACGCGGGGCTGGAGTCCGGCCGGAACGATGCTTCGAGGCCCGGGCCTTCCCAGGTCATCTCCGGCTCGGTGCCGGTACGCAGTTCCAGGCCGGTCCGGGCGGTGAAGCCCGCGTGCGCTCGCAGGAGAAGCCCGCGGCAGTCGGTGGCCAGCGCGGCGCCGGGGGCGCCGGCGACGTGATCGGGTTCGTAGAGCCGGCAGAAGAACCGGCCGACAGTGCGGTCCCAGGGCAGTACGGCGAAGGTATCCAGGTCGGGGATCGCGGTGTACTCGGCTGCTTCGGTGCCTCCGCCGAGAAGGGTCCCGGACCGGTCGGCCTGCAGGTTGGCGATGGCCGTGCGGTGCTGCTGGACGCCCTTGACCGCGATCCGGTCCAGGTGGGCCGCGGGCACGACCTTGCCGACGACACGGCCGGTGATGGAGACGGCCTGGTAGTAGAGATACTCCACGCCACGATCCGCGATCGTGGACTTGATGTCTTTGAGAGCGCCCGCGCGGGCGTTCTCCTCGCGATGGGCATCGAGCGGGGTAGTCATGGTCGGAGGGCCTCTCGGGTGCAGGTCAGTCGGCGGGGGTGAAAGCAATCGGCAGAGCGACGGGACCGGTGTTGCCGGAGTCGGGAAGCCACTGGGCGCCGGCCAGGGCCCGGGGGGCGCGCAGCCGCCGGGCTAGCAACGGCAGGGCGACGCTCATGTCGCAGCGGGCGACGAGGTGGCCGATGCAGTAGTGGACGCCGCCGCCGAAGCCGATGTGGGTCTCCCGGTCGGCGGCGATGTCGAAAGCCGGCCCGGTGAAGACGCGGGGGTCTGTTCCGGCGGCTTCGCTGAACAGATGGACCGTGGTACCGGCCTCGATCCTCACCCCGTGGAAGTCCAGGGTCTCCAGGGCCTCCCGGGTCACCCACCGGGTGGTGGGGTTGACCCGCATCACTTCCTCGACGGCCTTGCCGCCGAGAGCGGGATCACGGGCGAGCAGGTCCCACTGACCGGGATGCTTCAGGAAGGTCGCCATGGCGAGGCCGAGCTGGTGGCGGGTGGTGTCGTAGCCGCCGAAGATCAGCAGGACAACCGCGTCGCGCAGTTCGCTGGCGGTCAGCGAGTCGCCCGTGCCGTCGCCGGTGCCGTCGCCGCAGGACTGGACCAGGGTGGTCATGAAATCGTCGCGCGGATGTGCCTGCCGGTCGGCGATGGCCGCGTCCGCGAAGTCGTACAGCGTGGCCAGGGCCGCCTCGATCCGGGGCAGGTCGCTCTTGAGCGTGACGCCCATCGCGAGGCCGAGCGTGGTGGACTCCTGGGCGATGACCGGCCACTCGTCCTCAGGCAGGCCGAGCAGGAGAGCGATAACGCGGGCGGAGTAGGGAGAGGCGAAGTCGGCGGTGAACTCGCAGCGCCCGGCGTCGGAGAAGCCGTCGATGAGCTCGTCGGCCAGCGCCGTGAAACGGGGCGCGAGCCCCATGATCAGCCTGCGCGAGAAGGCCGGGCGCAGGAGGCGGCGTAGCCGGTGGTGTTCCTCTCCCTCCTTGTTGAGGACCCAGCTGTCGAACCATCGCGCGAAGGGGCCCGTCGTGACCCCGTTGTGGGCCGGCCAGGCCGCGCTTCCCTGGCGCAGCCCGGGATGCTTGAGCAGTTCGGCGGCCTCGGCGTACCGGAGTACGGCCAGGCCGTACTCCGTGCGGGCGTACCAGCTGCGCTCGCGGGCCGCCTTGACCTCCTCGCCGGTAATCGAGAACGACGGGACGGTCACGGCCAGCCGGGGTACTTCGTCGATGGGCGGAGCGGGCATCGGGAACCTCCTGACTGAGGGATTCCACAATGCTCTATTTTTAGAGTTTTATTCGTCAAGAGGAAGCCAGGGACGAATCGAAAAAGCCGTGCCGGGGCCCCGGGTGCTACGTCGTCGCGTCGGCGAGCGCGAGAACCCAGCCGGTCCAGTCGTTCACCGTCTCGACCGCGAGGTAGCGCCCGGCATCCCGGGCCGGGTGGACCGCAAGCCGCTCGCCCGGCATCCATCGTGGCGTCCCGGCGGCGATCACGCTTCGGTCAGGGGCGACGAGCACCGCGTCGCCGGGCAGCGGGCGCAGGAGCTGGATCAGGCGGTGTTCCAGGGCCTCGGCGAGCAGGTCCGTCCCGGCCACGCCCGCGAACCGGCCGCCCGCCAGGACCGGCACGGCGATTGTGACGACCAGCAGATCGGCGCCGGCGTAATCCACGTACGGCCCGTAGGCCGCGGGCGCTCCCAGCCTCTGCGCGCCGGAGAACCACTCGGTGTCGTGGTAGTCGTACAGGTCCGGGTCACCGGGGGCCAGGTTCAGGCTGAGCCGCCGGACGCCGCCGGCGTGCTTCTGCAGCCACAGCAGGTAGTGGTCGCGGTCCTCGACGACGCCGGGCGCCGCCGCGAACCCCAGGCCCGCCGCCAGGTCCGAGGCTTGCAGGGCGGCCTCGATGCCGGGCAGGAGCCCGGCCAGGTGCCGCTTCTCGGTGACTTGCCCGACGGACTCGCCGGGCACCAGGCCCGCGAACCGCTCCGCGAGCCCGGTCAGCGGGACGAGCTGGTCGTCCAGCAGGCGGGTCACCGCCTCACGGGCCTGCCGGAACCCGGCACCGCCCGACTCGGTCATCGCGTGCCTCCTCATGCGCCGAGGGCATCCTCGATCAGCTCGAGGTAGCCGGACGTCAGTCGCCTCAGATTACTGCGCACGTGGCGCTCCGCCGCCTCTTGCGCGCCTTCCGCGTCCTCGGCGGCGACCGCGGCCGCGATCTCATGGTGCTCGCGTCCGATCGCCGCCACGTCGGAGGCGGCCAGGTGCGGCAGCCAGAGCATCCCGGCGGTCTCGGACTGCAGCAGGACCTCGCGGCGCACCAGGCGCTCGGAGCGGGTCGCGATGGCGACCTCGATGTGGAACCGGCTGTCGGCCGTCACCCGGGCGCCGCGGGTGGCCGCGGCCGCCAGCTGGTCGACGTGGGCGAGGATGCGGCGGACGCTGCGGGGCGTGGCGCGCTCGGCGGCCAGCCGTGCCGCGACCCCGGTAATGGCGAGCTGCTCGTCGGCGATATCGCGCAGCGCGCCCGCGGTCATCGCCCGCAGCCGCTCGGTGTCAGGCTCGTCCGGCGGGTCGAGGGACCGCCGGACGAACGTGCCGCCGTGGCGGCCGCGGCGGGTCTCCACCAGGCCCCGCTCGCGCAGGACCGAGATGGCCTCCCGGAGTGTCATGGGCGCCACTCCGAGCTGCTGGGCGAATTCCTGCTCAGGCGGCAGCTGCTCGCCGTCCGAGATGAGGCCCAGGTGAATGGCTTCAGTCAGGCGCGCGGCGATCTCCCCGGCGCGCCCCGCGCTGGCCAGTGGCGCGATGAGGGTCCTGGTCTCCATGACGCCCTCCTCGGTCTGGCGATTCCCGAACCGTCCGCTACCCGAGCGAAGCCTACGGCACGGCCGGGTCGGGGGGCCGCGGGAAAATACTCCGCCCCGGGTCTAGACGAAAAAAGCTCTAGCTCTGTATGTTTTATCACCAGCTTACCGGCCCCCATCCCCCGGGAGACTGCCATGTCCCAGTCCGGCACCGATGCTGAGCACCTAGCGTCGCTAGGCTACGACTCCGAGTTCAAACGAGACATGAGCCCGTGGGCGAACTTCTCACTCGGGTTCACCTACCTGTCCCCCGTCGTCGGCATCTACACGGTCTTCGCGTTCGCCCTGGCCACGGCGGGCCCGCCGATGATCTGGAGCCTCGTCATCGTCGGCTGCGGCCAGCTGCTGGTCGCCCTGGTCTTCAGCGAGGTCGTGGCCCAGTTCCCGGTCGCCGGCGGGGTCTACCCCTGGGCCAGGCGCCTGTGGGGGCGCAAGTACGCGTGGATGACCGGCTGGGTCTATCTCCTCGCGCTGCTGTGCACCATCGCGTCCGTGGTGTACGGCGCCGGGCCCTATGTCGCCGCGGTCCTGGGCCTCCAGCCGACCGTCATGACCGTCATCTGGTGCGCTCTCGGCCTCCTTCTCATCGCCACGGCCATCAACTTCCTCGGCACGAAGGTCCTCGCCGCGGCCGCCATGGTCGGGTTCACCGCCGAGATCCTGGGCGCCCTCGCCGTGGGCGGCTGGCTCCTGTTCACCCACCTCCATCACGGCCTCGGGGCTTTGTTCCACTCCTTCGGAGCGGGCGGCGGCAGCTACACCTCGGCGTTCCTCGCCGCCGCCCTCATCGGCATCTACCAGTACTACGGCTTCGAGGCCTGCGGCGACGTAGCCGAAGAAGTCCCGAACCCGGGCCGGCTGATCCCCAAGGCAATGCGCCGCACCATCTACATCGGCGGCGCCGCGGCGACGTTCGTCTGCCTGGCGTTCGTCCTGTCGGTGGCCGACATTCCCGCCGTCATCTCCGGCCACGACGCCGACCCGGTCAGCACCGTCCTGGACAGCGCGTTCGGTTCCGCGGGCGCGCGCGCCGTGCTGTGCGTCGTGCTGATCTCGTTCCTGTCCTGCACGATGAGCCTGCAGGCCGCGGCCAGCCGCCTGGCCTACTCCTACGGCCGCGACCACATGATCGTCGGCAGCACGCTGCTGAAGAAATTCTCCGCCAAGCGCGCCGTGCCGCCGTACGCGCTGATCGTGGCGGCCCTGGTGCCCGCGCTGGTGGTGCTCGGCTCGAAGGTGAGCACCGACGCGGTCACCAAGATCATCAGCTTCGCCGCCCTCGGCATCTACATCGCCTTCCAGATGGTCGTACTCGCCGCGCTGCGGGCGCGGCTCAAGGGCTGGGTGCCGTCGGGCAGCTACACCCTGGGCAAGTGGGGCCTGCCGGTGAACATCGGCGCGCTGGTCTACGGCGTGCTCGCGATGATCAACATGGTGTGGCCGCGCACGCCGGGGACGCCCTGGTATGACAACTACATCGTGGGTGTCTCGGGCCTGGTCGTGATCGCCCTGGGCCTGCTGTACCTGGCTTTCCACCGCAACGTCTACGGCCGCGGCGACGCTCCCTACAGCGACGCGATCCCGCCGCAGCGGGGGACAGCCGCGGAGCCCGCCGCGGCACCCCCTGCGCGGTGACCGGCCGTTCCCGCGAGTCCCGGCCTGCTGCACAGTGGGACTCATGAAGCATCCTGGTCCGCTTTCCGGCGTCCGCGTGACCGACCTGACCGCGACGTTCATGGGCCCGTACTGCACGCAGATCCTGGCCGACATGGGCGCGGACGTGATCAAGATCGAGCCCCCGGCGGGCGACACCACCCGGTACGTCTCCGTCGGCCCCGAGCCCGCGATGGCGGGCGTGTTCGTGAACGTGAACCGGGGCAAGCGCAGCGCCGTCCTCGACCTGCGGACGGCCGGGGACAAGCAGGCCCTTCGCCGGATCGCCGAGCGCACCGACGTGTTCATCCACTCGATGCGCGCGCAGGCGATCGGGCGGCTCGGGTTCGGCTACGACGACGTCGCGGCGCTGAACCCGTCGGTGGTGTACGTGAACTGCTACGGCTTCGGGCGGCGCGGCACCGACGCCGGGCGGGTGGCCTACGACGACATCATCCAGGCCGAGAGCGGCATGGTGGCCGCGCAGGAGCAGCTGACCGGCGAGGCCAGCTACTCCGCGACCATCATGGCCGACAAGATCTCCGGGCTCACCGCCGTCTACGCCACGGTTATGGCGCTGTTCCACCGCGAGCGGACCGGCGAGGGCCAGGAGGTCGAGGTGCCCATGTTCGAGACGATGGCCTCGTTCATGCTGGCCGAGCACGCCAACGGCGCGCTGTTCACTCCCCCGCTCGGCCCGGCCGCCTACCCGCGCCCGGTGGCCCCGAACCGGAAGCCGTACCGCACGAAGGACGGGTACATCTCGGCGCTGGTCTACTCCGACAAGCAGTGGGCCGCGTTCACCGGCGCGGTGCGGCCTTCGTGGGACAGCCCGGAGTTCGCCACCCTGGAGCTGCGCTCCCGCCAGATCGACCGGGTCTACGGCCTGCTCGGCGAGACGTTCGCGACCCGGACGACCGGCGAGTGGCTGGACCTGCTGCGCCCCCTGGACATCCCGTGCGCCCCGGTCCGCTCTCTGGACGAGCTGTTCGACAGCGAGCACCTGAACTCGGCGGGATTCTTCGAGACCGTCGAAGCCCCCTACGGTCCTGTGCGGTTCCCCGGCCCGCCGGCCTGGTTCTCCCGCACCCCGGGCCGGGTCGCCGGCCCCGCGCCCCGGCTGGGCGAGCACACCAGCCAGGTGCGGGACGAGATCAACGGCCAGGACCCGTCATGATCCGAACGGATCTGCGCTCCAGTCCCGTCAGAACGGGTACGGGGCGATATCGCCGCAGCTTTTAACCGCCCGCCCGGGCCTCCTCGACGGTGAGCTCGGCCGCGGGATCGGCTTCCAGCCGCTGGTCGGGAATCAGCGCGCCGCTGCGAACCGAACGTCCGTAGGTGCCGTCGTCGAGGCGGCCCAGCGC
>WRBL01000168.1 GCA_009784565.1 Streptosporangiales bacterium
ACCTTCTGGCTCAGATCACCCTGGGCGACGGCGGTGGAGACCTGGGCGATGTTCCGCACCTGAACTGTCAGGTTGGAGGCCATGCCGTTCACCGAGTCGGTGAGGTCCTTCCACGTGCCGGAGACGCCGCGCACGTGGGCCTGGCCGCCCAGTCGTCCTTCGGTACCTACTTCGCGGGCGACCCGGGTGACTTCGTCGGCGAAGGCGGAGAGCTGGTCGACCATGGTGTTCACGGTCTGCTTCAGCTGGAGCATCTCGCCCTGGGCGTCGATCGTGACCTGCTTGGTCAGGTCGCCCCGGGCCACCGCCGTGGTGACCATCGCGATGTCGGCGACCTGCTCGGCACGGCGGCCCACCTCGTCGTTCAGGGAGGACAGCTCGCTGGCCACGGCGTCCACCAGCGGCCAGATCTGTCCCAGGACGGAGCCGTTGCCGTACGCGACGCCACCAGCGGCAGATCTCGCCGCCGCCAGGGTCTGCGGCGTGAAGTCGCCGTTGCTGAGGGCCTGCAGGGCGGCGCGCAGCGGCTCGAGATCATGATCCGAGTAGCGCGCCTCGCCGGCGGGCGCTGTGGGCGTCTGTTGCATGTCGCCTCCGGTCGTCATCCTCGCGATGGGGCCGCAACCTGTCCGGGTCGGGCCGCGGTCGTCCGGCGATGGCCGTCCCCACGCGATGGGCAAGCATTGGCTCTTTTAGTCTGTCACGATTAACCCATAGATCGATCACTGATGGCCATGGAAAGGTAGGGCCACCTACGACTTGCACTAGGATCGGTGAACGACGTGAGTGATGATGAGGAGAACCAGGCGCGGACGCTGCTGGCGCCCGAGCCCACGGCGGCATCACAGGCGCGGTCGTTCATCCGGGAGACCTTGAGTAACTGGGACACATCGCTGTCCCAGTCTGCCACGGATGACGCGGTGCTGCTTGCCAGTGAGCTTGTGGCGAACGCCGTCCAGCATGCCGGGACCGATCTGGAGATCGGCCTGCGGCTGACCGACGGCGTGCTGGAAGTCGCGGTCACCGACCGCCATCCGTCCCGGACCCTTCCCGAGGAGCCGCAGGCGCCGGCCGAGGAGAAGTACTCAGAGCGGGGCCGGGGCCTCACCCTGCCGATCGCGCTCGCCTCGGCCTGGGGTGTGACATACACCGCATCGGCCAAGACGGTCTGGTTCCGGCTGCGGGCGGACGGGGCCTCCGCCAGCGGGGCCGCCATCGGGGAAGCCGACGATGCCCAGATCATGCCGGTGGAGCCCCCGGCGCCGGCGACGGGCGACGCCGATGCGCCCGCCGCCCACGCCCCGCCCGACCTGGCCGAGTCCCGGGCCGACGGCCCCGGGAGCCCGCAGCTGGGCAAGCTGCACTTCGACGAACTGGTCCGGCACACCGTGGAGGCCGCCCGGGACGCGGTAGGGGCGGACGCCGCCTACGCGCTCGTCGCCGACGAGGAGGGCGACCTGCGCGTCCGCGGCGCGGTCGGGGTCGAGGTCCCGGACGCGCTGACCGCGCCCCCGGCCACCATGCTGCTGTCCGGCGGCGGCGTGGCCCGCTCCCAGATGTCCGTGCCGTTCCTGGTGGACGGCCGGGTCACCGGCGTGCTCGGGGTCGGGTCGGGATCGCCCGGCCGCTTCCGCGACACGGACGAGCAGCGGCTGCAGGGGGTCGCTGACCGCGCCGCGATGTCCCTGGAACGGCTCCGGCTGTCGGAACTGGAACGGGTCCGGCGCGGCCGGGTCGCGTTCCTGGCCGAGGCCAGCGAGCTGCTGTCCAGCACACTGGACCAGCAGCAGGCGATCGCCCTGACCGCCCAGCTGATGGTGCCCCGGCTGGCCGCCTGGTGCGCCGTGCTGATCACCGATGACGTCGGCGAGCTCAAGCCCGCCTACGTGTGGCACGAGGACGAGGCCAAGATCGACGCGCTGGGCCGGCTGCTCGACGAGATCGCGCCGCCGGTGCTGACCGCCTCCGGTTCCGGGACGCCGGGAGTGGGCGTGCCGGGCTCGGCGGGCGTGGTCGGGCTGTCCACCGGGCAGACCGGCCCGGGAGGCCTGGACGGAGGCAACCCGCGGGGCGGTCACAGCTGGTCGCTGGCCGTGCCGCCCGGCGCGGGCATGGAAGACGTGCAGATGGCGTCGGACTCGGCCTGGTGCTTTCCGCTCACCGCCCGGGGCCGCGGCCTCGGCGCGGTGGTGATCGGGCGGCCGCGCGAGGACCGGCGCTGGCAGGACCCGCCGCCGCGGGAGTCCATGGAACTGGCCGAGGACCTGGCCCGCCGGGCGGCGCTGGCGCTGGACAACGCGCGCCTGTACGAGCGGCAGCGGATGACCAGTCAGGCGCTGCAGCACAGCCTGCTGCCGCCGGAACTGCCGGAGATCCCGCGCGCTGAGCTCGCCGCCGAGTACCAGGCGGCCGGCGAGGCCAACGACGTCGGCGGCGACTTCTACGACGTGTTCGCGGTGGGCGAGGGACGCTGGCGGTTCGCGATCGGGGACGTGTCCGGCACCGGGCCGGAGGCGGCCGCCGTCACCGGGCTGGCCCGGCACACGCTGCGCATCCTGGCCGCCGAAGGCCATCCCATCACCGAGGTCGTGGGGCGGCTGAACGGCCTCATCAACCGCGAGAACGCGCGCGGCCGGTTCATCACGCTGCTGCACGGGGAGATCACGGTGCCGCCGGCCGGGCCGGCCTCGGGGCCGCTGGAAGCGTCCCTGGTCTGCGCCGGGCACCCGCTGCCGCTGCTGCTGCGGGCTTCGGACCCGGACGGCGCTCCCGCCGTTCCGGCGGCCGAGCCGCAGATGCTGCTCGGCGTGGCCGAGGACGTGTCGTTCGAGGCCCAGAAGACCGAGCTCTTCCCCGGCGACCTGCTGCTGTGCGTCACCGACGGGGTGACGGAGCGGCGGGACGAGACCGGGCGCCTGCTGGACGACGACGACGGCCTGGCCAAGCTGCTCGGCGGCTGCCGGGACCTGAGTGCCTGGGCCGTGGCGTCCCGGCTGCGGCGCGCGGTCGGCGACTTCGGCGCCGAGCCGTCCTCGGATGACATGGCGATCCTCGTCATGAGGGCCGCGGGCGCCGCCGCGCGCGGAGACGACTCCGCCGACTCTCCGGCGGACGAGGAACCCGGCGACGAATAAGAGCTTCGCGGCGAAACGCTGGCCCTTCAGCGCCTGCTCCACGAGCTCGACGGCCTTCGCCGCGGCGGCGAGCCTCCGGCCCTCCGTGCGGTAGACGGCCAGGACCGCGTCGACCGCGTGCGGCGGCACGGTCTCGGCGAGCTCGGTGCGCACCGTGCGGTAGCCCTGGCGGGCACCCTCCACGGAGGCGCGCGTGTGATGACGGGCGATCGACGCCAGGGCGGCGGGATGACGACGCAGCACCCCGTGCAGCCGGTAATCGGGCGGGACTACCTCCAGCAGCCAGGCCACGGCGCTCTCGGTGAACCCTTCGGAGCCTGGCGGATGCACTCCGGTTGGCCATCCCGGTGGTATGTACGTGGCCATGCCGGGATCATATCACCAGGTCGAACGGTAATTCGATCAGTGGCCGGCGGTAACGGCCGGTCCCGGCCGTTACCGCCGGCCCAATAGACTGGAGCCGCCACGGACTCGCGTGGTGCCGCCCACGACGCAGATTGCACGAGATCTCAACATGCCCGCAGAGCAGCAGACCACGGCGCCGGCAGGCGACACCGTTACCCGGGACGACCTGCGCAACGTCGCGATCGTCGCCCACGTCGACCACGGCAAGACCACGCTCGTGGACGCCATGCTGTGGCAGTCCGGGGCGTTCGGCGAGCACGCGCACGTGAACGAGCGGGTCATGGACTCCAACGACCTGGAACGCGAGAAGGGCATCACCATCCTCGCGAAGAACACCGCGGTGCAGCACGGCGGGCTGACGGTCAACATCATCGACACGCCGGGCCACGCGGACTTCGGCGGCGAGGTGGAGCGCGGCCTGTCCATGGTGGACGCCGTGATCCTGCTGGTGGACGCGAGCGAGGGACCGCTGCCGCAGACCCGGTTCGTGCTGCGCAAGACCCTGGAAGCCGGGCTCCCGGTCATCGTGGTGATCAACAAGGTGGACCGGCCGGACTCGCGGATCTCCGAGATCGTCGACGCCGTCTACGAGCTGTTCATCGACCTGGACGCGAACGAGGAGCAGATCGAGTTCCCGATCGTCTACGCCTCGGCCAAGGCCGGACGGGCATCGAAGAACCGGCCCGAGGACGGCGGCCTGCCCGACAGCGAGAACCTGGAGCCGCTGTTCGACGTCATCCGGGAATCGGTCCCCGCGCCCCGGTACGTTTCCGGCGCGCCGCTGCAGGCGCACGTGACCAACCTGGACGCCTCCTCCTACCTGGGCCGGATCGCCCTGTGCCGGATCCACAACGGCACCATCAAGCGCGGCCAGCAGGTCGCCTGGTGCAAGCGGGACGGCTCGGTGGAACGGGTCAAGATCTCCGAGCTGTTCCTCACCGAGGCCCTGGAGCGGGTGCAGGCCGACGAGGCCGGCCCTGGTGACATCGCCGCGATCGCCGGCATCCCGGACATCATGATCGGCGAGACCCTCACCGACACCGAGGACCCGCAGCCGCTGCCGCTGATCCACGTGGACGAGCCCGCGATCTCGATGACCATCGGGGCGAACAGCTCGCCGCTGGCCGGACGGGAAAAGGGCACCAAGGTGACCGCGCGGCTGGTCAAGGACCGCCTCGACCGCGAGCTGATCGGCAACGTGTCGCTGCAGGTCATCCCGACCGAGCGGCCGGACACCTGGGAGGTGCTGGGTCGCGGCGAGCTGGCGCTGGCCGTGCTCGTGGAGACGATGCGCCGTGAGGGCTATGAGCTGACCGTGGGCCGGCCCGCCGCCGTCATCCGGGAGATCGACGGGAAGCGGATGGAGCCGGTCGAGCGGCTGTCGATCGACGTGCCCGAGGAGTACCTCGGGGCGGTCACGCAGCTGGTGTCGGTCCGGCGCGGCCGGATGGAGACCATGACCAACCACGGCACCGGCTGGGTGCGGCTGGTCTTCCTGGTGCCGTCCCGGGGCCTGATCGGGTTCCGGACCCAGTTCCTCACCGAGACCCGCGGCACCGGCATCGCGCACCACGTCTTCGAGTCCCACGAGCCGTGGGCGGGCGACATCCGCGGGCGCGCGACCGGGTCCCTGGTCGCGGACCGCACCGGCGCGTCCAACGCCTACGCGATGTTCAACCTGCAGGAGCGCGGCTCCCTGTTCATCTCGCCCGCCACCGAGGTGTACGAGGGCATGATCGTCGGGGAGAACTCCCGCTCCGACGACATGGACGTGAACATCACCAAGGAGCGGAAGGTCACCAACGTCCGCCAGTCCACCGGCGAGGAACTGGAGCGCCTGGTGCCGCCGCGGCTGCTGAGCCTGGAGCAGGCGCTGGAGTTCTGTGCCGAGGACGAGTGCGTCGAGGTCACGCCGACCGCCGTGCGGCTTCGCAAGGTCATCCTCGACGCCAAGGAGCGGGGCCGGGTCCGGGGCCGCCAGTCCCGGGGCGAGCGCTAAGCCGGAACCACTGGCCAGCCCTCATGCAGGGGGCTGGCCAGTATGCGAGCTATGAGGCGTTGGCGGCGTATATTGCGAGAATTTCCCGGCCGTATTGCATGAATATGCTGCGGCGGGATTAAGATTCGGCAATCATGGTCACGGAATGATCGTGGATCCCGCCGGAACTTCGATGTCCGCTCGCGCCAATGTTGCGTAAGTATGTCGGTATGCCGGGCATACGTATACCCATATTTGTTGTATCGGTACGGGCAAGCTTCCTTGATTCGCGTAAGCTCGGTTATGCAGGCCGGTCACACCGGGGACGTGCCCGGCAGGCGGTGGGATAGCGTGTCGACGCAGCTCAGGGGCGTGCGTCGCCGCGATAGGGGCATAAGCGGGGACAGCGCCTCGCGCGTCACGGGGGCACGCGCGGGCGCCCCACCCCCTCCCGACACGCCGCATAAGGGTGAACGAGATGAAATACCGCACGCCTTTGACGCCCGAGAGTAGGGTAAGCCTGACTTAACAACAGTAGGCCGTGCGGCAGTAATTCGGCAGTGCGGCTCAACTGCCAAAGGGGGAAGTCATGGAGCCACTGGCTGCGGTAAATGTAGGCCAGAGCTTTCAGAACCTGCTCAACACAGTTATCCACTCTGTTCCGAAGATCCTGGTTTTCCTGGTCGTCCTCATCGTCGGCTGGATTATCGCCAAGGCTCTGGCGAAGGTCGTGGACGTGGTCCTGCGCAGGGTCAAGTTCGATCACTTCGTGGAACGCGGGGCCGTGGGGCAGGCTCTCGCGCGGTCCAATACCGACGCGACGAAACTCATCTCCAAGATCGTCTATTACGCGATCCTGCTGATCGCGCTGCAGATGGCGTTCGGCGTGTTCGGCACGAACCCGATCTCCACGATGCTCAACGCCATCGTCGCCTGGCTGCCGAAGGCGATCGTCGGAATCGTCATCATCGTCATCGCGTCCGCCATCGCGAAGGTGGTCAAGGACCTGGTGATGGGAGCGATCGGCGGACTGTCCTACGGGCCGTTCGTGGCCAACGTGGCGTCGGTCATCATCATCGCGCTCGGCGCTATCGCCGCGCTCAACCAGGTCGGCATCGCGCAGGCGATCACCACGCCGATCCTGGACACGGTCCTGATCACCTGCGGCGCGGTCATCGCGATCGGCGTGGGCGGCGGACTGGTCAAGCCGATGCAGTCCCGCTGGGAGCGGATGCTGTCCGCGGCGGAGCGGGAGACCAACACCCAGCTCTCCGCCTACCAGCAGGGCCGCAGCGACGCGATGCGCGCCCCGGCCCCGGAGCGGACCCGGCAGCAGGCAGCCCCGGCGGGTGCCCAGGGCTACGGCCCGCCGCAGGGCGGCCCGGGCTACGGCGGGCAGGGCTACGGAGGCCCGGTCCAGGGTGGTCCGCCGCAGGGCGGCCCGGCCCAGGACCCGGGTGACTGGCGCGGCCCCGGCGGGCCCTTCGCCTAAAACAACCGGAAAAACGGGGCCGGCCATCCAAGGGCCGGTCCCGTTTTTCGTGCGCTCGGGCTAGACGGGGAGGCCCTCGGCTTCGAGAAGGAGACGGCAGACGGCGGCGAGGCGGAGAGATTCCCAGGCCGGCTCCGGGTCGTCGGGCGCGTGCCGCCATCCCCGGCCGATCGCGGCCTCGGTGAATCCCCGGGCGTAGCTGAGCAGGGCGTCCGGGGTGAGAGGCCGGCCGGGCCCGGTCAGCGAATTCCGGATCTCGGCGGCCTGCTGGTCGACCTCGGCCCGCAGTCCGGGGGAGTCGCCGCTGCGGGCGAGGCTCGCCTGGCCGGCTTCGCCCGCCAGGCGCAGCACCATGTCCCGCAAATCGGTGCAAATTTGGTCAGAGAGGGGCATGCGGCGAGATTATCCGAGCGGAGTCTCGCAAAAAGGCCTCTGTCCGGAAAATTCCGGACAGAGGCCTTGGGGGTAGGCGTCAAGCGCGCTTACGGCCGCTTGCCCGGGACGGAGGGGGTCCCGGCCGACTTCGGCCGGAGGCCGATCTTCGAGCCCAGCCAGACCAGCGGGTCGTACTTACGGCCCGCGACTCGCTCCTTCATCGGGATGAGCGCGTTGTCGGTGATCTTGATGTGCTCGGGGCAGACCTCGGTGCAGCACTTGGTGATGTTGCAGTACCCGAGGCCGAAGTCGTCCTGCGCGATGTCGCGGCGGTCCGCCTCGTCGGCGGGATGCATCTCCAGTTCCGCGATCCGCATGAGGAACCGCGGGCCCGCGAACGCGTTCTCGTTCTCCTCGTGGTCGCGGATCACGTGGCAGGTGTTCTGGCACAGATAGCACTCAATGCACTTGCGGAACTCCTGCGACCGGTTCACGTCCTCCTGCATCATCCGGAACTCGCCCGGCTTGGTGTCGGGGTCCGGCGTGAAGGACGGGATCTGCAGCGCCTTCTCGTAGTTGAACGACACGTCGGTGACGAGGTCCCGGATGACGGGGAACGTCCGCAGCGGCGTGATCGTCAGCGTCTCGGACTGCTCGAAGACCGACATCCGGGTCATGCAGCCGAGCCGGGGACGGCCGTTGATCTCCATCGAGCACGAGCCGCACTTGCCCGCCTTGCAGTTCCAGCGCAGGGCCAGGTCGCCCGCCTGCGTGGCCTGGATGCGGTGCAGCACGTCGAGGACGACCTCGCCCTCGTTGACCTCGACCTCGTAGTCCTTCAGCGCGCCCGAGCCCGCGTCGCCCCGCCAGACGCGGAACTTAGCCGTGTACCCCATCAGTGACCCTCCTTCTCCGACGACTCCGACGACTCCGACGAGTCCGGCGATTCCGGTGCTTCCGACGAAGCAGGCAGGACGGCCAGTTCCTCATCGGTCATGTACTTCTTCAGCTCCGACCGCTCGAACAGCGCGAGCAGCTCGACGGGGATCTCCGGGATCGGCTGGCGGCGCAGTTCGATCTTCTCCCCCTCCAGGGACAGGATCAGGTTGATCTTGCGCCACTCGGGGGACATCGCCGGATAGTCATCCCGGGTGTGCCCGCCCCGGGACTCCTGGCGCTCCAGCGCGGCCAGGGCCACGCACTCGGCGACCAGCAGCATGTTCCGCAGATCCTGGGCGTAGTGCCAGCCCGGGTTGTAGGCCCGGCCGCCCTCCACGGTCACGCGGCCCGCGCGCTCCTTGAACTTCTCCAGCTCGGTGAGAGCCTGCTTGACCTCGGGCTCGCGGCGGATCAGGCCGACCAGGTCGTTCATGGTCTGCTGGAGCTCGGAGTGGACGGTGTAGGGGTTCTCGCCCTCGGCGCGGTTGAACGGGGCCAGGGCCTCGGCCGTGGCCTCGTCCAGGGAAGCCTCCGCGACCGCGGGCCGCGCCCCGGACAGGGAGTCCACGTACGCCGCGGCGCCGTCTCCGGCCCGCTTGCCGAAGACCAGCAGGTCCGACAGCGAGTTGCCGCCGAGCCGGTTGGAGCCGTGCATGCCGCCGGACACCTCGCCCGCCGCGAACAGCCCGGGCACGGACGACGCGCCGGTGTCCGGCTCGACCTCGACGCCGCCCATCACGTAGTGGCAGGTCGGCCCGATCTCCATCGGCTCCTTGGTGATGTCCACGTCCGCCAGCTCCTTGAACTGGTGGTGCATGGAGGGCAGCCGGGACAGGATGTAGTCCGGCGACCGCCGGGAGGCGATGTCGAGGAAGATGCCGCCGTGGGGCGTGCCGCGGCCGGCCTTGATCTCGGAGTTGATGGACCGGGCCACCTCGTCCCGGGGCAGCAGTTCCGGCGGACGCCGGTTGTTGTCCGGGTCGGTGTACCAGCGGTCGCCTTCCTCCTCGGTCTCCGCGTACTGGGCGCGGAACACGTCCGGCACGTAGTCGAACATGAACCGCTTGCCCTCGGAGTTCTTCAGCACGCCGCCGTCACCGCGGACCGACTCGGTGACCAGGATGCCGCGCACCGACGGGGGCCAGATCATGCCGGTCGGGTGGAACTGGACGAACTCCATGTTCATCAGCTTCGCCCCGGCCAGCAGGGCCAGGGCATGCCCGTCGCCGCTGTACTCCCAGGAGTTGGACGTGACCTTGAACGTCCGGCCGATACCGCCGGTCGCCAGCACGACGGCGGGCGCCTCGAACAGGACGAACTTGCCCGTGTCCCGGATATACCCGAAGGCGCCGGCGATCCGGCCCGATTCGTCCTTCACCAGGCGGGTGATGGTGGTCTCCGCGAAGACCTTGATCATCGCCTCGGGATCGCCGGACGACTTGGCGTCCTCCTGCTGCAGCTGCACGATGCGCTGCTGCATGGTGCGGATCATCTCCAGGCCGGTCCGGTCGCCCACGTGCGCGAGCCGGGGGTACTCGTGGCCGCCGAAGTTCCGCTGGGAGATCTTGCCGTCCTTGGTCCGGTCGAACAGCGCGCCCCAGGCCTCCAGCTCCCAGACGCGGTCCGGGGCCTCCTTGGCGTGCAGTTCGGCCATGCGCGGGTTGTTCATGAACTTCCCGCCGCGCATGGTGTCGCGGAAGTGGACCTGCCAGTTGTCGTTGGGGTTGGCGTTCCCCATCGAGGCGGCGGCGCCGCCCTCGGCCATGACGGTGTGCGCCTTGCCGAACAGCGACTTGGAGATGACCGCTGTTTTCTTGCCGCGGGCGCGGGCCTCGGCCGCCGCGCGCAGCCCGGAGCCGCCCGCGCCGATCACGACCACGTCGTAGGTATAACGCTCGATTTGGTCTGACATGACTAAGCCTTAGTTGAAGATGCGGAGGTCGCTGATCGCGCCGCTGGCGACGAGCATGACGTACAGGTCGGTCACCATCAGGGTGCCGAGGGTCGTCCAGGCGAGCTGCTGGTGCTTGGTGTTGAGCTTGGAGATCTGGGTCCAGATCCAGTACCGGGCCGGGTGCTTGGAGAAGTTCTTGAGCCGCCCGCCGGTGATGTGACGGCAGGAGTGGCACGAGAGCGTGTAGGCCCACAGCAGGACCACGTTGATCAGCATGATGATTGAGCCGAGGCCGATGCCGAAGGCCCCGTCCGGTCCCCGGAACGCCTGCACCAGGTCATAGGTGTTGAGGATCGAGATGAGCACCGCCATGTAGAAGAAGAAGCGGTGCAGGTTCTGCATGATGAGCGGGAACTTCGTCTCCCCGCTGTAGGACGCGTGCGGCTCGCGCACCGCGCAGGCAGAGGGCGCCCGCCAGAACGCCTTGTAGTACGCGCCGCGGTAGTAATAGCACGACAGCCGGAAGCCCAGCACGAACGGCAGCGACACGAACGCGTAGGGAATGATCGGCGGTATCGCGGGAATCCACTGGCCCAGGCTGGAGGAGCCCGGGACGCACTCGCCGCTGACACAGGGCGAGTAGAAAGGCGTGAGGTAGTGGTACTGGGGGACCCAGTACCAGTGCCCGGTGAAGACACGGACGGTCGCGTACAGGACCCAGATGGTGAGCAGGGTCGCCACGAGGGCGGGCTTCCGCCACCAGGGGTCTTTCCGAAGCGTCCGTTCGGAGATTTGCGCCCGCGTCCTTGCGGGTGCTTCCGATACTTGTGTCATATTTTTCAGCGTCCTCGCTGCCGGATTCGTAATCGTGGCGTCAACGCGCTACGACGCGTGCGCGCCTAGGAACTTAG
This sequence comes from Streptosporangiales bacterium, assembly GCA_009784565.1. Lineage (GTDB taxonomy): Bacteria > Actinomycetota > Actinomycetes > Streptosporangiales > Streptosporangiaceae > Trebonia. Next base: position 11,129 of record WRBL01000168.1, read on the forward strand.
TCCAAGCATGCCGCAGCAGATGGTGTATCTCACATGTGACGCTAGTTACATCTAGCTGGTGAGGGCGGTCAGGGCATCATGTGATCTTCGACACCTGATCATCCCGAACGGTTCTTCGGTCCTCACCAGTCCCATGATTCTCACGCGCCCCCGGGCGGGCGGACGCCGCGGGATCTAGCCGGCGTCCAGGGACGCCTTCAGGAAATTCACCTGCAGCAGGAGCAGGTTCTCGGCCACGGCCTCCTGCGACGCCATGTGGGTGACGCCGGTCAGCGGCAGCACCGAGTGCGGGTATCCCGCCGCCAGCAGGGCGCGGGACAGGCGCAGCGTGTGCGCCACGAGGACGTTGTCGTCGGCCAGGCCGTGAACGAGCAGGAGCGGGCGCTGGTCAGCAGCGGAGATCCGTTCGGGATCATCGAGAAGCGAACTCCTCGCGTAGGGATCGTCCGGGCCGGACGGGAGCCCCAGGTAGCGCTCGGTGTAGTGGGTGTCGTACAGGCGCCAGTCCGTCACCGGGGCGCCCGCGACGGCGGCGTGGAAGACGTCGGGCCGCCGCAGCACGGCCAGGGCCGACAGGTACCCGCCGAACGACCAGCCCCGGATCCCCACCCGGGACGTGTCCAGGTCGCCGAACTCCGACGCCGCCGCCTTCAGCGCCGTCACCTGGTCTTCCAGCACCGGCGTCGCGAGGTCGTGGTAGACCGCGCGGTCCCAGGCGATGCCCCGCCCAGGGGTGCCGCGCCCGTCGGCCACGACGACCGCGAAGCCCTGCTCGGCGAACCACTGCGACTGCAGGTAGATGGACGACGTCTTCAGTACCCGCTGCGCGTGCGGGCCGCCGTACGGGTCCATCAGCACCGGAAGCTTCCCGCCGCCCGGCTGGTGCCAGGACGGGAAGAGGACCGCGGTCCGGATGCCGTGGCGCCCGGCGCCGGAGAAACGGGGCGCGGGCGCCGGGAGGTTCGGCTCCTCCGCGAACGACACGATCTCCCGCTCGTCCTGGCCGCCCCGGCTCACCCGGACGCTCGCCCCGGTCAGCGACCGGCTGGCCGCGACGACCGTGCCCCCGTTCGCGCGGGCGGAATGCACTCCCGGCCCGGACGCGACCTCGGAAAGCCCGTCCGGGCCGTACCGCCACACGCAAGTCTCCGTCGGCTCGCGCGACGCGCTGAAGTACACGGCGCCTGAGTCGGTACCGAGAACGGAGCGGACCTGCAGGCCGGGCGGGGTCACCGGCTCGGCGCTGGCCAGGTCGCCCGCGGGGGCGACGACCAGGCGGCGGGTGTCCTCGCTGACCCGCGTCCACACGATCTCGCCGCCCGGCAACTGCGCGGGGACGCCGCTGACCACGTCGGTCCAGCACTCGTCGGCGTCGGTGACGAGGACTTCCCCGGTGAGGCCGTCAGTGAGCCGCATCGTCTTCTGGTCCCGGGACTGGGTGACGATCAGCAGCCGCTTCCCCCAGTGCGCGGTCACGAAGTATTCGTCCGGAGCCGGGGCCGCCGGCGTCAGGCCGCCGCCGGACAGGTCGGCGATGAACAGGCGGACCTCGGCGTTCGGCGTGCCGGCGGCGGGATACTTCCAGCTCGCCGGCTCGCGTTCAGGGTTGGCGGGATCGGAGATGTGCCAGGTGCGCACGGGGCTCTCGTCCACCCGTGCCAGCAGGACCCGGGTGCCGTCCGGAGACCACCAGTAGCCCCGGGACCGGCCCATCTCCTCCGCGGCGGCGAACTCGGCGAGCCCGAAGGTGACATTGTCCCCGTCCGGGCCGGCGACGACGGTGTCCTCGCCGGACTTGAGGTCGATGACCCGGAACGCGCCGTTGTGGACGTATCCCGCCTTCGCCCCGGCGGAATCGGGCCGGGGATCCAGGGCGGGAGCCCGGGCCGGGACCAGCGTCGGCTGGGCTCCGGGATTACCCAGGTCAGCCGCGTAGACTTGGCCCGACAGCGAGAAGACGGCCAGCGTGCAGGCCGAGTCGACGGCGTAGGACACGATGCCGGAACCGGTCTCCCGGACCCGCTCACGGCGGGCCCGTTCCTCCGGCGGCAGGTTCTCGTCGTCGGCGCCGAGTCGGCGGGGGTCGGCGACCAGGCGCTCTTCCCCGGTTGCGACGGTGAGCTCCCACAGGCAGGTCACGGGGTCACGGGCGTCCCGGGTCCGCAGGAACGTGACCCGCTCCCCGTCGGGGGAGACGCCGAAGGCCTTCGGCACGCCGATCGTGAAGTTCCGTGTCCGCGCCCGCTGCCGGGGAAAGCTCTCCGCCATGCCCAAGATCATGCCATCCTTACCCGCCCGAGCGCCCCTCCGCCGGGCCGACCTCCCAGAGGGAACTGAGCGGCATCGCGCGGAGCTTGGGGCCGAAGGGGAGCGTCTGCTGTCCGGTATAGAGCACCACCCCGGCGATGAAATCGTCGCCGGCAACCTGCTCTAGGTGTCGAAGGCCCCGGAAATCATCGGATACGACAGTGGAAGCGGCTTTGACCTCTACGCCGACAACCTGTCCTTGCCGGTTTTCCAGGACCGCGTCGACCTCGATCTTGTCCTTGGTCCGGTAATGGAACAGCTCGACTCTCGTGGTGGCCCAGGTGATCTGCCGGGCGAGTTCCATCGTGGCGAAGCCCTCTAGAAGTTCTCCGAATGGCCCGCCCGGACGGATCAGGGACCTGCTGTCTGTGCCGAGAAGGTTGGCGGCGATTCCAGAATCAACCAGTGCCATCTTTGGCGTCCGGACCGCCCGGTTGCCCAGGTTCCGTGACCAGGCAGGAATCCGCTTGATCAGGAAGACTTCCTCCAGCAGGCCGAGGTACCGGCTTGCGGTGGTCTGAGAGATCCCGGCGTCATTGCCGAGGGAAGAGGTGACCAGCAGCTGGCCGCTTCGCGCGGCGACAAGCCGGATGAGGGATCGCATCTGGTCGCTTCGCTCGATCTCCGACAGCTGGGTGACATCCCGGGCGACTAGGTCCGCGACGTAGGAATCATGGAATCGCTGCCGTCTGCGAGGGTTCGTCCGGGCCACGGCTTCAGGGAAGCCGCCCCTAACGATTCTGTCCGCGTACTCGGACCGGCTGACTTCCGATGTGTGCCGGAGTTCTGGACCTTCGGAGAAGATCGCGT
>WRBL01000169.1 GCA_009784565.1 Streptosporangiales bacterium
CCCGGTAAGGAGAACAGCCCAATGTCGCGCTTCTGGACACTGGGGCATGTCCTGCGCCGGTGTCATCAGGCCAACATCGCCGCCTGGGCCGCCGCCGTCGGACCGGTCCCGACGGCACCGCAGGCCGCCGTCCTCTCGGCCCTCGCCGAGACCGACGGCGCCGACATGCAGTTTGTCGGCACTATCGCCAGCCTGGAGAAGACCACGCTCACCGGCGTCGCCCGCCGACTGGAACGGGACGGCTGGATCCGACGCCAAGAGGACCCCCGGGACCGCCGGCGCCATCTCCTCGCCCTGACCACCGCGGGCCGGGTCGCCCTCGGCCAGACGATGCCGCTGGCCGCCCGGGCCGCGGCCGGCTTCCTCGCCCCGGTGCCCGTCGCCGACCACGCACGGCTCACCCGCCACCTGCGCGAGCTTGGCCGGGTCTCCCCGGAACCGCCGCCCGGCATCGCCCTCGGGGAGACCGCCTGGCAGCGGCTGACCGCCACCCCCGGCCACCTGATCCGCCGCGCCCAGCAGGCCCACACCGCGCACTGGCTCGCCGAGTTCGGGCAGGACCTGACCGGCCCCCAGTACGCCGTGCTCCGCATGACCGGCCTGGCGGGCGAGACCACGCACGCCCGGCTCGCCGAACTCGCCGCCCTGGACAAGGCGACCCTGTCCGGAGTCATCGACCGGCTTACCCGGCGCGGGCTGCTGGCCGCCGAGCCCGACCCCCGGGACAAGCGGACCCGCGGCCTCAGCCTCACCGAGGCGGGCCGGGAACTCGAACGGTCCTCGCGGCCGCGTGTCCGCCGGGTCCAGATCCAGACGGCGGCACCGGTCGCCGACGACGACTGGCCCTGGCTCTCCGGCGTCCTGGAACAGCTCGCCTTCCGGTCCGGCACCCCGGAGATCGACCTCGACACCCTGGCCGTGGACGAGCCCTGACCCGCCCCGCCCGGCCCCGCCAGACCCGTCCAGACGAACGAACAGAAAGCAGGCCCTGCGCCCATGAGCCAGATCATCGCCGTCGCCGGCACCTCCCACAGCCCCGTGCTCGCGATGGAGCCCGAGGTCATGTGGAACCAGCGGGCCGAGGCTGACCGGAACAACCCGGAGCTGTATGACAACGCGGGAACGATCCGGCCCTACGCCGACATCGAGTCCGAGGCCGCGGGGCGCTTCGACGCCGAGCTCACCCTCGACGTCTGGAACGACAAGTACGCCCGGGCGCAGGCCGCCCTGGCCCGGCTCGGCCAGGACCTCGTCGGGCTGGCCCCGGACCTGGTCATCGTCATCGGAGACGACCAGGACGAGCTCTTCACCCGCCGCAACCGGCCCGCGATCGCCGTCTACCACGGCGAGAAGATGGCCACCCACCTTCCCATCGACCACGGCTCGGAGACTTTCAACGAGGTCCAGCGGCTGCTCGGCATGGACGGGGCCGTCTACCCCGCCCACGCGGCGGCCGGGGAGCACCTCATCCGCTCCCTGGTCGCCGACGACTTCGACGTCTCCGCCAGCGCCGAGACCGAGGCCGACGGCGGCTTCGGCCACGCGTTCGCGTTCGCCGCGGGCCGGCTGCTCGCCGGGTACCCGGTGCCCGTCGTCCCGGTGCTGCTCAACACGTATTTCCCGCCGAACCAGCCCTCCCCGGCCCGCTGCTACGACCTGGGTGCCGCGCTGAAGCGGGCGGTCGACACGCTCCCCGGCGACCTGCGCGTCGCGGTGGTCGCCTCGGGCGGCCTGAGCCACTTCGTTGTCGACACCGAACTCGACCGCACGGTGCTGGACGCGATGGCGTCCGCCGACGCCGGGACGCTGCGCGGGATCGACCCCGCGCGCCTCAACTCGGGCACCTCCGAGACCCGCAACTGGATCGCCGCCGCCGGCGCGGGAGCCCACCTGGCCACCCGGTGGACGGAGTACATCCCCGCCTGGCGCACGAAGGCCGGCACCGGCATCGGCCTGGCGTTCGGCCTGTGGGCCTGACCGCCGCCGGCGAATCACCTGACCGCCACGAACAAGGAGAACACCTGATGATCATCGACTCGCACGCCCACCTGGTCGCGCCCGAATCGCTCTACGCCCACCGGGCGATGCTGCTGGCCGACGGCGGCTATCACGCGGGCAAGGCCCGGATCGCCGACGACGACATCGCCGCGTGCGCGGCGGGCAACGTGGCCAAGATGGACGAGGTCGGCACCGACGTCCAGCTCATCTCGCCGCGCCCCTTCCACCAGGGCCACTCCATGCAGCCGTCGCGGCTGGTCCACCCCTGGGTCGCGTCCAACAATGACGTGATCGCCCGGACCGTCGAGATGCACCCGACCCGCTTCGCAGGCGTCGCGGGCCTGCCGGTCACCCCGGGCAACCCGGTCTCCGACGCCTTCGGCGAGCTGCACCGCACCGTCGAGGAGCTCGGCTTCGTCGGCGTCCTCGTCAACCCCGACCCCGCCGAGGGCACGGCCAAGGGACCGGGCATGGACGACGAATACTGGTTCCCGCTGTACTCCAAGCTCGTCGAACTCGACGTGCCGATGCAGATCCACTCGTCCGGCTGCTACTCCGGCCGGGAGACCTACAGCGAGCACTTCATCTCCGAGGAATCGATCGCGATCCTGTCGATGCTCCGCGGCGACGTGTTCGACCGCTTCCCGGACCTGCGCGTCATCGTCTCCCACGGCGGCGGCTCGGTTCCCTACCAGCTCGGCCGCTGGCAGGCCGAGGCCTTCCACGCGGGCCTGGGCGGCTCGCCGGGCGCGACGCCGTTCGAGGTGCGGCTCAAGCAGTTCTACTTCGACACCGTCCTGCACTACCCGCTCGCCCTCGAGCTGCTCCTCAGGACAGTGGGCCCGGACCGGGTCCTGTTCGGCACCGAGCGCCCGGGCAGCGGCTCGACCGTCAACCCGGCCACCGGGGCGCCGTACGACGATCTCAAGCCCGTCATCGAGAGCATCGGCTTCCTCGCCGACGCCGACCGCGCCGCGATCTTCGAGGGCAACGCCCGCACGGTCTTCCCCCGGCTGAAGATCTGACCGGAGGGAGGCGGCGGGCGGAGCGGCGTCAGGTGCTCTGCCGCAGGTGGGCGTCGACGGCGGCGCGCAGGAGAGGCTCCGGGCTGTCGAGCCCGGTGGCGGTCTGCATGCTTCCCCATTCCCAGAGCTGGACGATGCCGTGCAGGGCGGCCCACAGCGTCCCGGCGACTATCTCGGGCGCGGTGTCGGCGTCGGGCTGAATCTCGGCGATGAGGCGGGCCGTCCTCCGGAACGCCGGGAGGGCGATCTCCTGCAGCCCCAGCCGCTGCTGCCCCAGCAGGTCGTAGCGGAACATCAGCTCGTACATCCCGCGGTTGGAGGAGACGAAGTCCAGCAGCGACCGCCCCAGGGACCACAGCCGGTCGCGCGGGTCGAGAGCCTCGTCCCCGATGGTCTGGTCGACGATCGCGTTCAGCCCGGCGAACCCCCGCCGGGCGATGGCGGCCAGCAGGTCCAGGTGCGTGGGGAAGTACCGCCGGGGCGCCCCGTGGGAGACCCCGGCGCGGCGGGCGATCTCCCGCAGCGAGACCGCGCCCGCGCCCTCGCTCGTGACCAGTTCCACCCCGGCGTCGACCAGCCGTTCGCGTAGTCCCGTGTCCGCGCGACCCGCCGCTGTCTCCTGGCTCATGAGAAATGTCTATCACGCGTAGACACTGTCTACTCCACCGTGATAGACAGTGTCTACGCAATTGGGCAGGGGGCGAGATGCCGGAACCGTGGCGCACGATTCACGACGAGACCGGGCTGTGGTCGTTCGGCCTGTCCGGGGACCGGGACGCGGGCCGGGTCGTTGTCCTGCTCCCCGCGATGGGGACCCCGGCCCGCTACTACCAGCCCCTGCTGCGTGAGTGGCTGGCCGAGGGCACGGCGGTCGTTCAGGCGGACTTCATCGCCAGCGACGCCCGCCTGAACCGGAGGCCCGTCCCGGGACGCGCCGGATTCGCCGCGCTGGTGGAAGACTGCGTTCGGGCGGTTCTCGAATCGGCCGGTGACAGTTTCCCGGGCGCGGTGCCCGTGATCGTGGGCCACAGCCTCGGCGGTCAGCTCGGCCTGATCGCGGCGGGCCGCTTCGCCCCGGAGATCCCCGTCATCCTGGTGGCGAGCGGAGCCCTCGGCCACCGGGATTTTCCGGGCGGCCGCCGATGGCAGATGCTCGCCGGGGCCCTGGCGATGGGGCCCGTCTGCCGGGCCGTGGGCTACTGGCCGGGAGACAGGCTGGGCGTCGGCGGCAGGCAGCCCGCCGCGCTGGTACTGGACTGGGCGCGCGCGATCCGCACCGGACGCTACCGCGCCCGGACCGGGTCGTTCGACTACGAGTCGGCGCTCAGGGAGTACCGCGGCGAGGTCCGCGTGATCACCATGGACGGCGACCTATTCGCCCCGCCGACCGCGACCGAGGCGCTCCTGGCCAAGACCAGCGCCGCCCGGATCACGCGCCAGAGCTACTCGCCGCTTCGCGGCCCGGCGAAACCGGGGCCGCACTTCACCTGGATCAAGGACCAGCCGGATATCGCCCGAAGGATCCTGGACGTATCGGAGCCAGCATGACCCAGGGACTGCATCCTCTCGCCCGGATCGCCGGCAACGCGGGTCCCGGCGCCTGGCGGCTCGCGGGGAACCTGTGGCCGCCGCTGCTGTTCGCCGGGGTGCGGGTGGAGCGCATCGCCGCGGACTTCCGGCACGTCCGGATCCGGCTCGCGAAGTCACCGCTGACCGCGAACATGTTCGGGACCCAGTTCGGCGGGTCGATGTTCGCGATGACCGACCCGTTCTGGGTGATGATGCTGACGCGGAACCTGGGCCCGGGGTACACGGTGTGGGACCGCCGAGCCGAGATCGAGTTCGTGAAGCCGGGCCGTACCGTCCTGACCGCCGAGTTCGTCCTGTCCGAGGCGGAGGTGGAAGAGATCCGGGCCGAGGCCGAGAGCGGAGGCAAGGTCCTGCGCTGGTTCGACACCGAGATCCGCGATCGCGACGGCGCCGTCGTGGCCCGCGTCCGCAAGCAGGTCTACGTCCGCCGGCGCAAGCCCAGTGAGCGACAGTAAAGGCGCATCGGCACGCCCCGGCAGCGCCCGTAGCTCACCCGCCGCTGTCGCTATGGCGACAGCGGCGGCACCGTCGCGGGCGCTGAGCGCCACCGTGGGGGCGCTCAGCGCCACCGCGGGAGGCGGGGGCGGGCCGGGGGCGGTTACGGGCGGACGGTCATGGCGCTGCCGCCGCCGAGGCGGACGGGCTCGGCGATGGCCTGGTAGCGGTCGGGGCCGAGGACCTGCAGGGCGGTGGCGTCGCCGGGGTAGTAGTCCAGCGGCAGGACCGAGCCAGTGGCCATCGTGAACTGCTCGTTGTACTGCTTCGTCAGCTGTGACGCCAGCGAGCTGTTGTAGAAGTCGGGCTCGGCCTCGGACGTGGCGGAGTTGGTCTGGGCCACCCGGGGCGCGGCCAGGGCGTCCGCCAGGGACTGCCCGAAGTCCACGTGGTTCACGATCGTCTGCAGGATCGTCTCCGGAATGGTGGAGCCGCCCGCCGCCCCGACGGTGAACACGGGCTTGCCGTTCTTGAACGCGATGACCGGTCCCATGCTGGAACGGGGCTGCTTCCCGGCCGCGGGCAGGTTCGGGTCGCTGGCCCCGGCCGTGGGCGGCGCGAAGTCGAAGTCGGTCATCTCGTTGTTCAGCAGGAACCCGTAGCCGGGCACCGTCTGCCCGCTGCCGCCGAAGAAGTTGACCGTGTTCGTGTACGCCACGATGTCGCCCGCCGAGTCCGCGGTGACGATGTTGTTGGTGTGACCGCCCTCGGGGGCCGGGGTCTGGTTCGCGGCGGCAGTGCAGTCGGCGTACGGCGGGTACGGGTTGCCCGGCGCGACCGGGGACGACCCGGCGGTCGAGCCGATCTGGCAGCGCCGGGTCGCGGCGAACTGGGGGCTCAGCAGCCCGGCGACCGGCACGGACTCGTAGCGGGGGTCGCCGACGTAGGCGTTGCGGTCGGCGTAGGAGAGCCGCGACGCCTCCAGGTAGTGGAACAGGGCCTCGGCGCGCGGCTCCGACGACAGGTTGTAGCCGGACAGGATGTTCAGCGCCTCGCCCACGGTGGTGCCGCTCGACGACGGAGGGGCCATGCTGTACATGTCCAGCCCGCGGTAGCTGACGTGAGTCGGCGGCCGCACGTAGGTCTGGTAGGACCGCAGGTCGTTCATGGTCATGATGCCCGGGATCACGGACGATCCGGGTGTCGTCACCGGGTGGTCGTCGGCCTGCACGATCGCCTGGCCCAGCGGGCCGTCGTAGAGGTAGGAGGGCCCGTGCGCCGCCAGCATCTCGTAGGTATGGGCCAGATCGGGGTTGCGAAGCAGGGTGCCGACCGGCAACGGGTTGCCTGAGGAGTCCAGGAGCCAGTGGCTGGCCGGGTACTCCTGGAGCTGGGGCAGGTCCCACTGGGTGAGCTGCCGGAAGTCGGCGTTGGTCTTGAACCCCTTCCGGGCGAGCCCGATCGCGGGCTGCAGGTCGGCGGCCAGGGACTTGTTCCCGAATCGCTGCAGGGCCGTGGCCCAGGTCGCCACCATCGACGGCGTCCCGGTGGCGAGGGGCTGGTTGGACGCGTACATGTAGTCGTACGGCTTCCCGGTCTTCGGGTCGATGAACATCGCGGAGGTGCAGGCGGCGGGGCAGTTCTCCCGGCCGTCGACCGTGATGACCTCGTGTTTCCTGGCCAGGTAGATGACCATGAACCCGCCGCCGCCCGGTCCGGCGACGAACGGGATGGTCACGCCGAGGGCGCTGGCCGTGGCGACGGCGGCGTCGACCGCGTTGCCGCCCTTCTTCAGCGCGTCGATGCCGGCCTGGCTCGCCCCGGAGTCCATCGAGGCGACCGCGCCGCCGCTTCCGGTCGCCAGCGTCCCGGCAGGCGCCGGCGGCGAAGAGGCCGAAGCCGTGGAAGCGGGCGCGGACGTTCCCGCGCTGGCCCACGCGGGGACGGACACGAGGACCGCGGCGGCGATGGCCACGGCGGAGAGCTTTGGCAGGCGGCGCATGAATACCTCACAGCAATGGCCAGGAATCCCGTTAATTTATGACCTTAACGGAAGGGTGCCCCCGAAGGGAACGGTCACATTCGCCGCCCTGGGCCTGTAGCGAGTCGGGGCGAAGAGGGAAGGATGAGGGGATACACCGATCCGTTAGGGTGAACGGCTTTGAGATCTATTGTCGTCGGGGCGGGGATCGTCGGAAGCTGCCTGGCCTATGAGCTGGCCCGGGCCGGGGAGCGCGTGGTGCTCGCGGAGAGCGGGGCGCCGGGCGGCGGGGCGTCGGCGGCGAGCTACGCCTGGATCAACTCCAACAACTTCGATGACCCCGGCTACCACGCGCTGCGCGTGCTCGGCATGTCGGCCTACTCCGGGCTGGCCGGGGCCCTCGGCACGGACGAGTGGCTGCACGCCACCGGGTGCGTGCGGGTGGCGGCGTCGGACGCCGACGGGAAGGAACTGCGGGAGCGTGTCGCTCGCAAGCGCGCCGCCGGGTACCCGGCGGAACTGCTCAGCGCCGGGCAGGCGGCCCGGGCGGAGCCCGCGCTGGCGCGGATGCCGCGCGAGCCGTCCGCGATCGCGTCGTTCCCGGCCGAGGGATACATCGACACGACCACGCTCATCGGCTGCCTGCTGGCGGAGTTCCGCGCGCGCGGCGGAGTGGTGACGCGAGCCCGCGTGACCGGGCTGCGGGGCGGCGGCACCGGGGTGCGGACCACCGAGGGGGACCTGGCCGCGGACCGGGTCATCGTCTGCACCGGGGCGGACACGGGGCTGCTGCGCGGCGCGGGGTTCGACCTGGCGGCGCGGGGTCCGGCGGGGGCGACCGTGATCACGGCGCCGGTGCCGGTGCGGATGCGGGGGCTGGTGCACTTCCCCGGGGTGACGGTACGCCCGGACGGCGGAGGAAGGCTGCTGCTGCACGCCGTCGACGTGGACGGCAGGCTCGGCCCTCAGGACACGGAACTGGATTCCGGTGCGGTGGCGGAGCTAACCGGGCGGGCCCGGACATGGCTCGGGCTGGCCGCCGGTGACCTGGAAATCGCGGAAACGCGGGTGTCGGTCCGGCCGCATCCGCCGGACGGTTTCCCGGTCGTCGGGCCGGTGCCCGGAGTGTCCGGGGCTTACGTCGTCTGCACGCACAGCGGGGTCACGCTCGCCGCCGTTCTGGCGCGCCTGGTGGCGTCGGAGATCCGCTCGGGGGAGGCGGATCCGCTGCTGGAGGCTTACCGGCCGGGCCGGTTCACCGGGTGAGGGGCAGGCGGCTCAGGAGGCCCAGGCCTGGACGGACCGGTTGACGGTGATCGGGGCGGCCGGGGTCACGGTCGGCTCGGTCAGGGTGGAGCGGTCGGCCTCGTGCTCGATGACGATCATGGTGCCGCCAGGGCCGGCCTCGACGGACCAGTTGATGCCGGTAGAGCCGGCGTGCGCACGGGTCCAGCGGGACATGCAGGACTTGGTGGTGAAGTGCGTGACAGAAGTGACGCCGGTGAGCACAGCTCTCTCCTTCTACGAGCGCGTTCGGCGCTCCGTGACAGCCATGAGGGGGCGGATGTTCCCCGCGGATGGCCCTTGGTCAGGGGTTGGCGCGTCGGCGGCTGTCGGCGTCGTCGGACCCCTGGCCGGGCACTGCCCGGTCCCCTTGCCGGTTGCCGTCCCTGGCGGGTACGGCCCGTGAACGGGGTTCGGCGCCGTGTGGGCTAGACCACTGAACAGGAGGGCTGTGTGGTCTAGACCGCCTTGCGCTCCTTATTTTTATCAGACCGTAAGGGGCCTGGGTATGCCTGACGGGCTCTTTGTGCGCTGTTTCACAAGCGAGTTCCGGCGGAGATAACAAGGAGGTCAAGGCCTAGAAGCGCTACTTATGGCACTCGGTGCAAGAAGCTGCCCGGGTCATGCCGGGCCGCTACATGCGGCTGAGTTCCACGTAACGCTTCACGTCCGGCAGGTAGTACGCGATCACGGCGGCCAGTACCGCCGCCACTCCCACCGTGATGATCGTGCGCCGCATCGTCAGTCCCCTCCCCGAAACGGATGATGTCCTCTACCGCGCGGACCGCGTACGGGACGGCCGCCCGCACCGGGTCCGACAGTTCCATGCCCGGGCCCAGCTCGGCGGGCTCGCAGGCGACCAGCAGGCTCCGCCCCGGGCGCCCGCCGAGGGCGGCCAGCATCGCGAAGATCTGCTCCGGCGTGAGCCCGTGCCCGTCCATGGCCGGGGCCTCGGCCTCGGTCTCGCCCGGGTCCACTTCCACGACCGTGACCGTGCCCGGCTCGCGCCCGCGCTGGGCCGCGTCGACGAGCACGAACAGGTCGCAGCCGTCAAGCAGTTCGTAGACCAGGTGGACGCCCCCGGTCCCGAAGTCCCCGATCTCCACCCCGTCCGGCGCCGGCCGGCGCGCCAGCTCCCGCGCGACCTCGGGCCCGAACCCGTCGTCGCCGCTGAACACGTTCCCGACCCCGGCTACCAGGGTGCGCCCGGTCAGCATGGCTCCACCTCGTCCGGGCTGAAATACAGGAACCTCCCGAGAGCCGAACGGATCTCCGCTCCCGGGTCGTCGGTGAGCGTCACCGCCAGGTGGGTGGCGTCGTCGACGTCGCGCAGCACCGCCTCGACGACGGCCTCCCGGCCGGCGAGGAACATGTCCTGCGCGTCGGCGCCCCGGCCGGAAGCGATGGTGCCCGGCCGCAGCGTCACCCGGCTGCCGCGCGCCACTTGCCGCCCGGCCACCACCACCGAGTCCGTCGACGGGGACACCGACGCGTCCGCCTCCGGGTCCCACCACGGCGCGTCCGGAGAATCTCCGGGCCCGGGCGGGGAGACCGGCCGGAACGTCCCGTGCAGCTGCCCCAGCGCCGCGCCGTCGGAGGCCGTGGCCTCGACCCGGTCGATCAGGGCCGCGGCCCGGGGGTCGGTGGCGCGGGCCTCGGCCTTCTCCTCGTCGGTGAGGGCGAGGGTCCGCAGGGTCAGGATCTCGTCGATCTCGGTGCTGTCGTACAGGTCCCCGGCGCTTTCGGCCGCGATCGACGGGTAGTCGGGCAGGATGACCGGCGAGGCCAGCACCGTCCGCGCGCCGTCCCCCGCGAGAACCGGCCAGCAGCCGTCGTTCTCGCACTCGGAGGCGAACGCCGACGCCCACTCGGGCGGGTCGGTCAGGGACAGGAACGTCCCCTCGGGGACGGTGACGATCAGGTGCGCCGCCACCAGGGCGAACGGCAGCGCGTCCTCCCGCCGGGCCGGGCCGTCGGCGGCGGTCCCGTTCGACAGCGTGACCGTTAGCCGCGCGGCGCCCCACGGGCCGGGCAGGTCCGTCAGCCGGGCCGAGACCGTTCCGGTCAGCTCCCGCCGGGCCCGTGTCACGTCGCCGGACCGCTCGGTGCCGCCCGGAACCGTGAACGGGGAATCGCCGGGCACGCGGACCGAGACCTCCCGCTCGACCGCCTCGTCCCAGGACTGGCCCGAATCCGCCGGGGTCCGCCGCTGCACCTGCAGGAAGCGGGCCGTGACCGTGACCGGGCCGGGATCGACGACCAGGCACTGCAGCGTCATCGAGTCCCGCTCGCAGGAGTCGCTGGCCAGGTAGGCCGGCGGCATCAGCACGCCGAACTGCCACCGGCTCCGGTTCTTCCCCGCCGAGGCCCGGTAGGGGTACAGCACGTAGCCCTCGTACATGATCGTGTCGGCGACCCGCCGCACGCCCTCAGGAATCATGGCGGGCCTCCGCCTCCTCCAGCAGCGCGGCCAGGGTCGCGTCCCAGGTCGGCAGGGCCCGCGCCGCCTTGTACTCGGCGAGCGCGTCCAGGGTGCCGCGGCCGCAGCGCAGCCAGGCGCTGCCCGGGAAGTGCCGGTCGGTGACTTCGCGCCAGACGCTGACCGGCATCCGGTAGCTGGCCTCGCTGCTCCACGGGATGAGCTCGACCGACATCCGCCCGTTCCGGGTGGTGTAGACGGTGCCGCTGAACAGCAGGAGCAGCGGCACCGTGCCGTCGTCCAGGCCCTGGAGGTACCGCGCGGAGGCGACCTCGAGGTCATAGGTGCAGGGCACGTCCAGGTCGACCTCGGTGGCGGCGGTGAACGCGGGCACCATCACCGACACGCTGGCCAGTTGCACCGGCTTGAGGGTGTCGGCCCACCGGTCCGGGTCGCCGAAAAGGTCGTGCAGCCGGCGCTCCTCGTCCGCGGAGTACTGCCGCCGGTGCGGTTCGATGCGGATCTGGCAGCGCAGCGCGATCGCGTCGACCCGCATCCCGGAGGCCTCGGCGACCGACAGGCGGAAAGTCAGCGTCGGGGTGGCCGTCCGCGCGGCGGCGTCGGCTTTCATGCAGCTGAAGATGAGGTTCACTCAAGCTCCCGTGATCGCTGGCGGATGCCGCCGGTGAACTCCGCCAGCAGCTCGCGGGCCTCGGTTCCGCCGTCGAATCCGCGCCAGCACGCCCGCAGCGACCCGGCCAGTTCGTAGCAGACGTCGACCGGTACCAGGAACGCCTCGACGGCGCCGGACGGGGCGGCGGAGTGCTCGCCGGACAGGACCAGGATCGCCTCCACGTCCGGCTCGGCGGCGCGCAGCAGCCGGTGGCCGTCGGCGAGCCGGTCCCACGCCTGGAGGTCGAGCTCGCATTCGGTCGCGCCAGCGGCGCTGGGGTAGCTGGCCACGACCCGCCCGGCGGCGGAGGAGGCCATGAAGAACGCCATGGCGACCGGGATCCGCAGCGCCGCCCACTCCGCGGCGGTCAGCGGCGCGGCCGGGTCGTGGAGCACCCGGTCGGGCACGGTGCGGTAGCGGCGCCCGGGCCGGGTGAACAGCAGCGCGCAGGCGGTGCAGGCGCAGGCCAGGGACTGCCGTTCGGCGTCCACCATGTGCGAGTGCCGTCCGGGGAGGGTTTCCCCGCACAGCTCGCAGCGGTCGGGCGCCGCCTCGCCCGCCGGAGGGGTCGGGCGGGCGAAGCGGCGCAGCCCGGCGGCGGTCATCGGCCCGTGCTTGGTGACGCCGTCGCGGGCCGGCGGCCTATCTGCAGCAGGGGCGGCTCGGGCGGGGCTACGCGGACCCCGGTGACCTCCGGGGCCGCGGCGAGCACCGCCGCCTCGATGTCGGCCTCGGTTCCGCCGTGGGCCAGGCGGACCACGGCCGTCCCGTCGCCGCCGACCTCGAGGAGCTCGGCCCCGATCCCGATCCGGCCCAGGGCCCGCCGGACGCGCGTGGGCACGTCCAGCGGGTGCAGGTCGTGGATCAGCAGCAGGCTCTCGACCAGCGGGTCGGCGACGAACCGGGCCTGGAGCCGGGAGTCGTCGGAGGTGATCCGCATGACGCGTTCCAGGCCGTCGCCGTAGAGGCGGACCACGCAGGTGATGAGTTCCTCGGCGGTCTCGGCCGCCTCCGGCCCGGCCCGGGTGCGGAGCTCCGCGAGGAGCTCCTCCACCCGCTGGCCGGTTTCCTCGGTGTCCGCGGGGGTCTGGTCCTCCACGTCAGACCGCCAGGGTCGTCATGCCGGTGGGGGAGTGGACCGTCCGCAGTTCCTTCCCTCCTCCGAGGTACATGTGGACCCCGCAGGGCAGGCACGGGTCGAAGCTGCGCACCGCCCGCATGATGTCGATCCCCTTGAAGCTGTCGGGCGGGTTCTCCTCGAAGATCGGGGTGTTCTGCACCGCGTCCTCGTACGGGCCCGGCGTGCCGTAGGTGTCGCGGACGCTGCCGTTCCACGGGGTCGGCGGGTACGGGTGGTAGTTGGCGATCTTGCCGCCCTTGACCACCATGTGGTGGGAGAGCACGCCGCGGACCGCCTCGGTGAACCCGCAGCTGTACGCCTCGTCGGGGACCTTGAACGGCTCCCACGTCTTGGTGTGCCCGGCCCGGACCTCGGCCAGGGCCTGCTCGGTGAAGTGCAGGGCGCACGCCGCCGCGTAGGCCTGGAAGTAGGTGCGGGCCCGGTTGCGCTCGATCGCGTTGGACAGCGGCTTGCCCTGCTTGTCGACCGGGGTCTTCCACTCGAAGGTGGCCTCGGGCCGGGACATGGTCTTCGGCAGGTTGATGAGCACGCTGTGCCCGGTGGACTTCACGTAGCCGATGTCGACCAGGCCGGCCAGCGCGGTGGCCCACAGCCGGGCGATCGGGCCGCCGCCGGTGTCGAGGGGCAGGTGGTCGGTGCCGTCGAACCAGCGCGGGGACATGGTCCAGCTGTACTTGTCGTCGAAGTCCCGCTTGGCCGGGCGCGGGATCGTGTGCTGGTTCCACGGGTGCCGCTCGCTGACCGGGTTGCCCAGCGGGTCGCGGTCGACGAACTTCTCCTTGCCCGCCCAGTCCTCGTAGAAGGAGTGGCCGAGCAGGATGCGGATGCCGAGGTTGATGTCGACCAGGCTGGTGGTGACGAGCTGCCCGTCGACCACGACGCCGGGGGTGACGAACATCTTCCGGCCCCAGTCGGCCATGTTCTTGTAGGTGAAGTCGCAGTGCTCTGGGTCGTTCAGGCTGCCCCAGCAGCCGAGCAGCACCCGCCGCCGGCCGACCTCCTCGTACCCGGGCAGCGCCTCGTAGAAGAAGTCGAACAGGTCGTCGTGCATCGGCACGACCCGCTTCATGAACTCGACGTAGCGCATGAGCCGGGTCAGGTAGTCGGTGAACAGCTGCACGGTCGCGACGGTGCCGACCCCGCCGGGGTACAGCGTCGACGGGTGGACGTGGCGTCCCTCCATCAGGCAGAACATCTCCCGGGTGGACCGGCTGACCGCTAGGGCCTCCCGGTAGAACTCGCCCTCCAGGGGGTTCAGCGACCGCATGATGTCGCCGATGGTCTTGTAGCCGTGCTCGCCCGCGTGCGGCGCCTCGGTGTGGTTGGCCTGCTCCAGCACGCCCGGGTTGGTCTCGGCCACCATCCTCTCGCAGTAGTCCACCCCGACCAGGTTCTCCTGGAAGATGTTGTGGTCGAACATGTACTCCGCGGCCTCGCCCAGGTTGATGATCCACTCGCCGAGGTGCGGCGGGCGGACGCCGTAGGCCATGTTCTGGTTGTAGACCGAGCAGGTGGCGTGGTTGTCGCCGCAGATCCCGCAGATCCGGCTGGTGATGAAGTGCGCGTCCCGGGGGTCCTTGCCCTTCATGAAGATGCTGTAGCCGCGGAAGATCGAGGACGTGCTGTGGCATTCCGCGACCGTCTTCGCGTTGAAGTCGATCTTGGTGTAGATGCCGAGGCTGCCCACGATCCGGGTGA
>WRBL01000170.1 GCA_009784565.1 Streptosporangiales bacterium
CGAACAGCTGTCCACTCTCTGCCGACTTCCACCGAGTGTTGATCCCTTTGTACTCCTGGCTGCTCCAGGTGTTGCGAAGGTCTACGAGCCCGAAACCCTCCTCCTTGAACCGGTCCACATCCGCGCAGACGCCGTCGGCATATTTGTCCTCGGGGTACTGGAGGGTAAAACGGATGGCGTCTTTCACGGTTGCGAATGCGTCCTGGCAGGTCATGTCAGGCTGTTCTGCCATGATGCTCTCGACCTTCTCGGCCAGGCGGTCTTCGCCCTTGAGACGGTTCTCTAGGCCGACCAGGTGGCGGGTGGGGTCGGCGGACTCGATGCGGCGGAGGGCCGGGGTGATCTCGTTGTGCTCGATCTCGCGGACGCGGGCACAGCCGGTCTCGATGGCGTGCTTTCGGTACTCGGCATCGACCGCGGCCCGGTAGTCCTCGGGGGAGGGGATATCGGAGAGATCGGGCGGAACCTCCGCGAGTTCGTCCGCCCCGAAGCGGCCTCGCCGGAGATCGTCGCGCGGTTCCGGGGCGTCGGCGGCTATGTCGCCCGTAGTCGGGTGATCGACAACCACCAGAACACCGCCTAAAGAGACGCCCCCGTCACAAGCAGCATTGTAGTCAATTCAATACTCCTGGCAATTGAGGCGTCTGGTAGCCGGTCGGCAGTGGGTCCACGCCATGTCGCGCGAGGCGTGCGATCAGGTGACTCTTTACCGCGTTCCAGTCTTGGGCGATCACGGAGTACATCGCTGAGTCCCGGAGAAGTCCTTCCTCGCCCGGGGCCCACGACATTGACCAGTTGCGCAGGACGCCTTCGAAGGTGGCGCCGAGGGCCTCGATGGCTCGCCTTGACCGGGTGTTGCGAGCGTCGGTCTTGATGTCGATCCGGGACACCTGGAGGCTGGCGAAGGCGTGGTCCATAAGCAGGAGTTTGGCCTCGCTGTTGATGCCTGTTCCCTGCGCCGACGCGGCGAGCCAGGTAAAGCCGATCTCGGGGGCGCGAAGATCTCTTCGGCCGGGCCAGTACCTGGGGTCCCAGTAGGCCGTGCATCCTACGGCGCGGCCGTCTGACCGGCGGATCTGCGCGAACGGGATGAGCCCCTGCGGGATCCGGGCGAACTGGGAGTCCAGGTAGCCGTTAACCTCGCTGCCGCGGGGCACCAGGGTGAAGTCGTAGCTGATCCGGTCCTCCTCGGCGGCCGCGGTCAGGTCACCGGCGTGGAGGGCGGACAGAGGCTCGAGCCGGACCTGGGCGCCTTCAAGGACGGGTACATCGATCTGCGGTTGCACGCGCGTCTCCTCATCGCTCCTGGCGTT
Organism: Streptosporangiales bacterium; assembly: GCA_009784565.1. Classification (GTDB taxonomy): domain Bacteria; phylum Actinomycetota; class Actinomycetes; order Streptosporangiales; family Streptosporangiaceae; genus Trebonia. The sequence goes on from WRBL01000170.1 coordinate 1,314, forward strand.
GGCACCTTGCCGAAGCAGGTTGCCGGACCGTCATGGGGCCAGGTCCCTCGGATCCTCTGGATGAACGAAGCTGATCATGGCGGCCCGGATCGTCGGCTGTCAAGGCGATAAAAGGCGGCCCGCTCCGCCAACGCTGGCTGCTGGGGCTACCTCAGCGAACGGGTGAAACGCTTCCACTCGGCAGGAACGAAGCGCAGCGCCGGTCCCGCGCCGAGGTTCTTCGTGTCGCGGACGAGGACGCCGTTGCCCTGGCCGACCTCGACGCACTGCCCGCCCTGGCCGCCGCTGTAGGTGGATTTGCGCCAGTTACCGCTGTTCAAGGTCTCTCCTGATTGTTCGCATGAGTGCTACGGAGTCCCAGGGCGACAGCGACGCCGCCCTCAACATCCCCATCACTGTAGCGAGCCCCGATACTTCCTGATGATCAGTAATAAGCCGGGCGCCGCCGATGCACTCGGAGTAGCCCGTCAGCGGTTCTGAGGGCCGGTCGTAAAGGTAAAGCAGACCGTCCACGCCAGCGTGCTGCTGGGCGGAGAAGGGCAGAACCTGGATCACGATGCCGGGAGTCTCAGCGGCCTTGATGAGGCGGTCGAGTTGCGCGCTCATGATCTCGGTTCCGCCGATGCACTGGCGCAGTACGGCTTCGGAGACGACGTAGAAGACCATCGGGGGCTTGGCCTTGGCCAGGATGGCCTGGCGCTCGACACGAGCCTGAACCGTATTCTCGACGGCTTCCTCCGAATCGCCAGGGCGGCTGGCGCGGACTAGAGAACGGGCGTAGGCCTCGGTCTGCAGAAGGCCGGGAACGGCGCCGAGTTCCCAGCCTTCGATCTTGATCGCTTCGCGCTCAAGCGGAACGACCGGGGCGAACCACGTGGGGAAGGCCTCGCGCTGGAGGTCCTCCCAGAGGCGCAGGAAGGTGCCCGGGAGCGCAAACGTCTTGTCGCATCTGCCTGCGAAGTCTTCGCTGGGGCCCCGGTCGCCGCGTTCGACGTCGCTGACGAAGGAACCTGAATAGCCGAGTTCATTACCCAGGTCTACCTGCGTCCATTGACGGGAGTTGCGCTGGGCTCGCAGTTCCGCCCCGAAGCGTGTACGTCCGCTGGATTCCGCACCGTCCATTACCCCTCCGCACTGATCCCCGATATCTGCGCGATAACTCAGCGCTTCTTATTTCAATACCCATAGTAACTCCCGGGGGGCAGGATGGGCCTACGTTCTCATCGCCGGACGGGAGGAATTGATGATCGCTACGGAAACGCCGCGCTGGACGAAAAGCGACAGCCTGGAACTGGGGCCGTTCCCCGGCGCTGTTCCGTCGGCCCGCCTGCACACAAGAGCACTGCTGGGCGAATGGAACCTGGAGTCCCTGGCGGACGATGCCGAAACTGTCGTGGCCGAGCTTGTGGCGAATTCGATCGAGGCTCACCGGCGGGAGGGCCTGGACGCGGCGGTAGGGCTGACGCTACTGGCCGACTCGGAGAGTGCGCTGGTGGTCGTGCGCGATGGGAGTAACGGCAAACCCGTTCGGAATGAACCTGATCTTGATCTCGAGTCCGGACGGGGCCTGCTCATCGTGTCCGCGATAGCGGAATGGTGGGACTGGAAACCGGTCCGGGGCGGCAAAATCGTCCGCGCCTACATCCGATAGCCGCATTGCGTCAAAGGAGACCATTATGAACGACGACCGTCTGCGGGCCCTTTCCCGCACCCGTTTGAACGCCCTCCAGTCCGCGGTCGGCACCCTCCTCGACGTGGCTGAGGAGGGTGTGCTGACTGATCCGCTGGAGAGCGAACTCTACGAGCTCAGGAGCCGCCTGATCGCTGCCCTCACGCCGTGGTGATGCTGGCGGGTACGCGTGTCTTCCTGGCCGGAAGCATCGAGATGGGGACGGCCGAGGACTGGCAGACGCGCGTCGTCGCCGAACTGTCAGGAGCTGAGGGCGTGGTCATCCTCAACCCGCGGCGGGAGAAGCGGCAGGAGAGCGTAGAACCGCGTGCGGCCGAGCCCCGGTTCGCCGAGCAGGTCAACTGGGAACTGGACATGCTCGACGCCGCGGGCATCGGCGCCGTCTAACTCACCTTGACGCTGTCGCGGAACGCCCGTGGAAGCGCTTTCGCGGGCGCTATGGCGACAGCGGTGGCACCGTCGCGGGCGCGGCGCGCGCCGCGCGGGGTGGTGGCGGCTGGTGGCGTGAACGCGGCGGCAGTGGAGGGGCGGCCGCGGCCGGGTTAGTTCAGGGGGATGCTCGCGAAGGGCCAGCTGGCGGGGAGGAGGGCGCCCTGGGGGAGGGAGTCCGTGCAGCCGGGGCGGGCGTCGATGACGCAGACCTGGATGTTGCCGCCGCTGAGCTTGGCGGCGGAGGCCCACACGTTCAGGTCGCGGACGGTGGCTCCCAGGTGATCGGCGCAGGTGTCAGCTGTCTTGCCGTCGATGACCGTGCCGGGTGGGTCATGCACCTCCACGCGGAAGCAGGGCGTGCGGTTGCAGTACTCGGACGCGCAGTGGCTCTGCTGCGTCGATACGAGCGGCACGAGGGGCATCGTCTGGCTCCGGCTGGTCAGTAGCATGTCGCCGACCCCGGCTCCTTTCCAAGGGGGACGAGCGCGGCGAGGGGGAGTGGTGTTGCCCGCGCTTCGGTATGTAAATAAATACCTTGCCGTGCTCCCCGGGCGCCACAGAAATCACGATGTTGTGACCGGAATTTTTGCGTTGAATATCGGCAGTGAGTGCCACTACTGCGTTCATTATCGTTGTCTGTGCAGGTCAGGGGCTAGTTTGATAGTCTGCGGCGGATCATTGAGGGGCCGTCAATTGTGCATGCACGGACCAATCGTGCATGCACATAGTTTGATCCTGTGCATGCACGGTACGTTCAAATGCACGTGCATCGAATGCACGTGCATTTGCAATGAGGATTCCTGGAAATGCGTTTCGCAACTTGGTGTCGCGGCCCCGTGTTGCGAGGCGTTCGCGGTAGAGGGGCCGCCGCGGCGGGAGGAGAGTGCAGAGACCGGGGAGAGGAAAGCGGCGGAAGTCAGAGGTGACACTATTCCGGCACTGAGCGCTGACATAGGTGATGCCCGCGCGAGACGAATAGATGCCTATGTCCCGCGCAGCGCGCACGGGCGCGCGAAGCCCCTCGGCGGGGTGCTTCGCGCGAGCGTTCCCCGGGCGCCGACCCTCCGGGGGCATCAGCTGAGACGCCGGCCGTCGCTCCTCCCCGCCCAGGCGGCGGCCGGCTTCTTCCTTTCTCTATCTCCCCATCCGATTTCCGGGCCGTGGCGTGCCCGGCGCGAGTGCGGATCTGGGTTTCGCGGCGGTCTATGGGATGAATCTGCCTACCTCGCCGGGATCGCCCGGGTACACTCCTGAATCACAAGGCAAATGAGCGCGTTTCCTGCCCGGTTTCGGGCAGGAAACTTGCCGCGATGCTTAACTCGCTGCAGACTGGGCAGGCCATGGATGAGTCATACCCGGGTGACCTGGTTCGCCACGTCGCCGTCACGACCGGACTGCCCGAGGCGACCGCGTACCGGGTGGTGGCGGACATCGCGGCTTACTACGGGGACACAGTCGAAGAGTTCGTCCGCCGACGACACGGGGAACTGCAGGGCAATCAGCGGAAGAACAGCGAGATCTGGCCGCAGATCATCGCGGAGCTCAGCAGCCGAAGGTTCCGGGCGCCGGAAGTGTCCGAACGGCAGCTCCGGCGGGTCGTATATGGGTAGGGCGACGAGAGGGAGAATCGTATATGTGCGGGATCGTCGGTTACGTAGGCAAACGGGACGCAATCCCCGTTCTCGTGGAGGGGCTGCACCGGCTCGAGTACCGCGGCTACGACTCGGCGGGCCTCGCGGTCCTGCACCGCGGACGGCTGGCCGTCACCAAGACCTCCGGCCGCGTCCAGGACCTGCGCGACAAGGTCGCCGCCACGGCATCCGGCAAGGCCTCGTCTGGCAAGGGCTCTGGCAAGGGCTCCATCGGCATCGGGCACACCCGCTGGGCCACCCACGGCGAGCCGAACGAGATCAACGCCCACCCGCACACCGACACCGCCGGCCGGGTCGCGATCGTCCACAACGGCATCATCGAGAACGCCGAGCAGCTCCGCGAGCAGCTCACCGCGTCCGGGGTCAAGCTCGTCTCCGACACCGACACCGAGGCCCTCGCCCACCTCATCGCGGCCGAGCTCACCGGCGACGACTCCATGAGCCTGGAAGACGCCGTCGTGCGCGTCCTGGGCGCCGTCGAGGGCGCCTACGGGCTCGTCGTCCTGGACACCAAGCACCCCGACCAGCTGGTCGTCGCCCGTAACGGCAGCCCGATCGTCCTCGGCGTCGGCGAGAACGAGATGTTCGTCGCCTCCGACGTGTCCGCGCTCGTCCGCTACACCCGCCAGGTCATCTACCTGGAGGACGGCGAGGTCGCGACGATCCGCGCCAACGACTTCCACAGCACCTCCCTCAACGGCGCGGCCGCGGGCGAGAAGACGCCCATGCTGGTCGACGCCGATGCCCTGGACTACGAGCTCGGCGAGTTCTCCGACTACATGAGCAAGGAGATCCACGAGCAGCCCGACGCCCTGCGCCGCGCCCTCATGGGCCGCCTCGACGAGCGGTTCGCCACCGCCCGGCTCGGCGGCATCAACCTCGACGCCCGGCAGCTCCGCGCCATCCGCCAGGTCAAGTTCCTCGGCTGCGGCTCCGCCTACTACGCGGGCCAGATGGGCGCGCACCTCGTCGAGGAACTCGCCCGCATCCCGGCCGACGCCGAGCCCGCCTCCGAGTTCCGCTACCGGTCCCCGGTCGTCGACCCGGACACCCTCTACGTCGCCGTCAGCCAGTCGGGGGAGACCTCGGACACCCTGATGGCCGTCCAGGAGCTCAAGCGCAAGGGCGGACAGGTCATCGGGGCCGTGAACGTGGTCGGCTCGGCCATCGGCCGCGAGTGCGGGCACGGGATCTTCCTGCACGCCGGTCCCGAGGTCTCGGTGGCGTCGACCAAGGCGCTGACCAACATGGCGGTCAACTTCGCGCTGCTGGCCCTGCTGCTCGGCCGGGTGCGCGACCTGTCGGCGGCCCACGGCGAGCGGATCGTCGAGGGCCTGCGGAACCTGCCCGACCAGGTCGGCCGCATCCTGGCCGCCGAGGCCGAGATCGCGTCGGTGGCGGCCCAGTTCGCCGGCGCCGAGCGCATGTTCTTCATCGGGCGGGTGCGCGGCTGGCCGGTGGCCCGCGAAGGCGCGCAGAAGCTCAAGGAGATCTCCTACGTCCACGCCGAGGCCTACCAGGCCGGCGAGCTCAAGCACGGGCCGCTGGCGCTGATCTCCCCGGAGATGCCGTCGGTCGTGCTCATCCCGTCCGACGACCTGGTGGCCAAGAACATCTCCACCATCGAGCAGATCAAGGCCCGCGGCGGCCCGGTCATCGCCGTGACGTCGGCTGACCTGCCCGAGGGCCTGGCGGACGCCGTCATCAGCGTTCCGAAGGCGGAGCCGGAACTGGAGCCGATCCTGTTCAACATCCCGCTGCAGATGCTGGCCTACCACGCCGCGGCGAAGCTGGGCCGGGACATCGACAAGCCCCGGAACCTGGCCAAGAGCGTCACGGTCGAGTAGGGCTAGTCCAGCAGGCCGTCGCCGAGGAAGTCGGGGACGGCCTGCTCGCACCACACGACCTTGCCCGAGTGGATGCGCCGGGCGCCCCACCGGGTCGCCAGCTGGGCGACGACGTGCAGGCCCCGGCCGTTCTCCGCGTCCTGGTCGGCGTGCAGCACCCGGGGCAGGGCGGGGGAGGAGTCATGCACCTCGCACACCACGCTCTCCGGCTCGCGGACCATGCGCAGCGTGATGTCGCCTTTGGCGTACCGGATGGCGTTGGTGACCAGTTCGGAGACCAGCAGTTCGGTCACCGGCTCCAGGTCCTCCAGGCCCCACCGCTTCAGCGGCGCCCGGATGAGGTGCCGGGCCTCCCGGACCGCGGCCTCGTCGCATTCGACCGGCCAGGAGCAGCGGTTCTCCTCGGGGATCCGGCGCAGCTTGGCGATCAGCACGGCGATGTCGTCGCGCTGGGCGTCGGTGTAGACGTCGGTCAGCGAGGTCTTGCACAGTTCCTCGAGCGGCGCCTTCGGGGACACCTTGGCGAAGGATTCCTGCAGCCGGTCCATGCCGTCGGTGATGTCCCGGTCCCGGCTCTCCACCAGGCCGTCGGTGTAGAGCACGAGCAGGCTGTCGTCCTCCACGTCGAAGCGCTGGGTGTGGACCTCGCCCTGGCCGTCCCCGACCAGTTCGGACGCGCCCAGCGGCGGCGACGGGGTGACCTCCAGCATCTTGCTGGAGCCGTCCGGCTGCACCAGGAGCGGCGGGAGGTGCCCGGCGATGGCCAGTTCCATCTCGCCGGAAACCGCGTCGTAGACCGCGTAGGCGCAGGTGGCGAAGTGCGGTTCCCGCTCGCCGATCGACTGCATCAGCACGTCAAGCTGCTGCAGCGACTCGGTCGGCGGCAGTTCCAGCATGGCGAGGGTCTGGATGGCGGTGCGCAGCCGTCCCATCGTGACGGCGGCGCGCACGCCGTGCCCGGCGACGTCGCCGACGACCAGGGCCACCCGGGCGCCGGGCAGCTTGATCGCCTCGTACCAGTCACCGCCGACCTCCAGCGCGGAGCCGGGCAGGTAGCGGTGGCCGACCTCGACCGAGGACGGCGCGGACAGTCCGGTCGGCAGCATGGAGCGCTGCAGGGTGAGCGCGGTGGCGTGCTCCCACTTGAACCGGCGGGCGTTGTCGAAGAAGACCGCGGCCCGGTCGGCGAACTGCCGTCCGATCTGCAGGTCGTAGGCGTCGAACCTCCGGTAGCCGGAGTCCCGGACGCAGCAGAAGAAGCCCAGGATGGTGTCCTTGGCCACCAGCGGCAGCACCAGCATCGAGGAATCCGACAGCAGCCGGGTGACCGGCTTGCGCCGCCAGGCGCGGGCCAGCTTGCGGGCCTTGTCGGCGCTGAACGCCTGCTCCAGTACCGACTGGCCGGTCGTGATGCACTCGACGTAGGGCGAGTCCTCCGGGTACTGCAGGATCTCCCCGGCCGGGAACGCGGCGTTCCAGGCCGTGTCCTTCTTGTCGTGCTTGACCGCGAGCCGGCGCAGCGGGGCGCTGGCGTCCCCGTTCTCGGGGTACTCGTTCTCTCCGACCAGGCTCTCGACGACGAGAACCTCGGCGCCGTTGCAGAAGTGCGGCACCAGGCGGGAGATGAACTTCTCCGCCAGGTCGCCGAAGTCCAGGGTGTCGTCCTCGTTGAGCCCGTTGAACGTCTCGTGCAGGAGCATGTCGCGGGTGACCGCGGGGTCCTGGAAGCGCCGCGTGTTCGGCTCGGGGACCTGCAGGATGACGAACGCGGCCAGCGGCCCGTCGTCGGTCTGCAGCGGCCGGACCGACACCACCGCCTCGGCGGTGCGGCCGCTGGCCAGCCCGACGTTCAGCAGCGCGTAGCCGTCCTTGCCGCTCTTGACCGCGTCGATCAGCGGCCGGACCGGGTCCGTGTTGATCGGGCCGGTCTCGCCCGGACCCGGAGCGCCGGGCTCGGACATGATGTCGTTGAGGTGCACTCCGAGCAGGTCGCCGGAGGGACGCGCGAGGATCTTGGCAGCGGTCCGGTCACTCTGGACGATCCGCCCTGCGCGGTCGATGCCTAGAATGAGCGTGCGCACCGTTGAGTTCGCGTTCTCGTTCACCGGCGGTGCCTTGCGGCTCACCCTTTTGCCGGATGCCACGGGCGACTCCTGGGAGATTGGTGCGGGGGGCGCTTCTGCAATTATGAGCCACGGAACGCTCTTGCAAAGAGGAGTTCCGCTTTCTTCACGTTACTCACGATTGCGGCCATACGTGTCGGTTTGTACCAACCTTGCGGACGGTCCTCTGCGAAACTACTTTCCGTTTCCGCCCGCCGCAACCGGTTCGGTAGGAAGTGTCACGCAACCGTCACAGCGTTGCTTCCAGGACCCTTCTGGGGCAGGAGTTACGATGCGACGTGGCCGAAAGCAAATGCGCGTTCTGCGCCATCATCCAAGGACACGCCGAGGCGGTTATGATCTTGGAAAACGAGCGCTTCCTGGCGTTCCTCGATCATCGCCCGCTTTTCCGCGGTCATGTCCTTCTCGTCCCGAAGGAGCACCTGCGGCTGCTGTCGGACCTGCCCGCGGCGCACGCCGCTGAGTTCCTCACCACCGCCCAGCGGCTGGAACGCGCGGTCGAGGACGGACTCGGAGTCTCGGGCTCGATGATCCTGGTCAACAACGTGATCAGCCAGTCCGTGCCCCACCTCCACCTGCACGTCATCCCCCGCGAGCGCAAGGACGGCCTGCGGTTCTGGCTCGGGCCCCGGCACCCGTATGACTCACCCGGGCAGGCCGGGGAGTACGCGGCCCGGATCCTGGCCGCGCTGTGAGTCCTTACGGTCTGGTGACGGCCGTCAGTAGCTGACGGTAACTCAGTAGCTGACGGTAACGCGGTGCCCGATGGTGCCCGGGTCGCGCAGGGTCCGCAGCACGGCGTCCGCCAGGTCGGCCCGGCCGATGCGCGCGCCCGCGTACCGGTCCAGGACCATCCGGTACCGCCTGCTCCGGGGCCGGTTCAGCAGCCGCGGCGGGCGCATGATCGTCCAGTCGGCGGCGCTCTCGGCGATCACTTCCTCCATCCGGCGGGTATCGACCCGCCCCGGCCACAGCAGGGCCCGGCGCAGCGGCCGGGTGACGTGCCGGGCCACCAGCGGCTCGCCCGGCTCGGTGAACAGCCCGCCCGAGCTCACCGCGACCAGCCGCCGCACCCACGTCTTGTCCATCGCGCTGAGGATGGCCCGGATCCCCTCGGCGCGGATCGTCGCCGGGCCGCCGGCTACCGTGCCGCCCAGCCGGCACCCGATCGCCGACACCGCCGCGTCCGCTCCCTCCAGGAACGCCGTGATCGCCTCCGGGTCGGTGACATCGGCCGTCTCGACCGCCAGCCGGCCCGCCGACGGAACGGCCAGGTCCTTCAACGAGGCCGGGTCGGCGGCGACGGCGGTGACCTGATGTCCCGCCTCCAGGGCCTGCCGGACGATCTCCGTCCCCGTCCCCCCGGACGCCCCGAAAACCGTTATTCGCATCATGTCCCCCTCCGGGGACGTTCTCCCCGCATCCGGGCCCGGGCACGCAGGACTTTTTCTCGCGTAGATCGCGCTGGGCTGGCAGACTGCACGCTAAAGGCAGCCGGCCAGCCCCGGCAGAGTCCTCATTGGTTACCTGTCCGGAAAGGACGCAGTCATGGCAGAAGCCCCGAGCGAACCTCTGACCATCCAGTACGGAGTCCGGTCCGACGTCGGACTGGTCCGCGAGGGCAATGAGGATTCGGTGTACGCCGGCGGCCGGCTCCTCGTCGTCGCCGACGGCATGGGCGGCCACGCGCACGGCGAGGTCGCCAGCGCCACCGCCATCGAGGCGCTGCGCCCGCTGGACATCGCCGTGCCGGATGACGAACTGCTGCCCGCCCTGGAGGAGGCGGTCCTCCGGGCCGGCGACAGCCTTCACGAGAAGGTGGAGGCCGACCCGGAGCTGCGCGGCATGGGCACCACGCTGACCGCGCTGCTGTGGTCGGGATCGCGGCTGGGGCTGGCGCACATTGGCGACTCGCGGGCCTACCTTGTCCGCGCCCGCGAGGTCTTCCAGATCACCCGTGACCACACGCTGGTCCAGTCGCTCGTCGACGACGGCAAGATCACCGAAGCCGAGATGGAGACCCACCCCAAGCGGAACCTGCTGCTGCGGGCCCTGGACGGCGAGCACGGCTGCACGCCGGACCTTGAACTGCTGGAAGCCGAGGCTGGGGACCGTTATCTGCTGAGCTCCGACGGCCTGCACGGCGTCGTGTCGTCTGCGGCCATCTCCCGCGTGCTGCTGGAGGTCACCGACCCCGACGAGGCCGCGTCGGAACTGGTCCGGCTGGCGATCGAGGGCGGCGCCCCCGACAACGTCACCGTGATCGTCGCCGACGTCGTCCCGGCGGCCAAGACCCTGCCGTTCCCGACGTCCCCGGAACCCGCCGACGCTTAGCCGGGCTCGCCCGGCCACAGGTTGCCCACAGGTCGGGTACAGGTGATCGCAAAGCCGTTTCCCGAGAGCGTTCGCGATGTTACGTTGCGGAAATGGTGAATGTCGTCATCACTGGCGGCGCCGGGTTTCTCGGCGCCCGGCTGGCCCGGGAACTGCTCACGTCGGACACCATTACCCGGCTCACGCTGGCCGACCGGATACCGCCCCCGGCGGACCTGGCCGCGGACCCGCGGGTCACCGCGGTGACCGGCGACCTGGTGGCGACGCTCTCCTCGCCCGAGGCCCGGGAGAGGATGCTCGGCGGCGCCGACACGGTCTTCCACCTGGCCGCCGCGGTCAGCGGAGAGTGCGAGGCCGACTTCGACCTGGGCCTGCACGCCAACCTGCGGGCCACCCAGGACCTGTTCGCCGCCTGCCGCGAACTCGGCCCCGCGGACGGCGGCGGGGAACCGCCGGTCGTGGTGTACGCGAGCTCGCTGGCGGCCTTCGGTTCCCCGGACGGCTACCCGCCCGGGGCCGGAGTGGACGACACCACGATGCCCACGCCTCTGACGAGCTACGGCGCTCAGAAGGTGATGGGGGAGTACCTGCTGGCGGACTACACGCGCCGGGGATTCCTGCGGGGCCGGTCGCTGCGCCTGGTCACGGTCAGCGTGCGGCCCGGCAAGCCGAACGCCGCCGCCTCCGGTTTCATGTCCGGGATCATCCGGGAGCCGCTGTCGGGGCAGCGGGCAGCATGCCCCGTTTCCCCGGACACGGAAGTGGGCCTGGCCTCCCCGGCGAAGGCCGTCGCGGGCCTGCTCCGGGCCGCCGAGACCTCCGACGAGGAATGGGGCGGCCTCACCGCCGTGAATTTGCCCGCCCTCACCGTGACGGTGCGGGAAATGGTGGCCGCGCTGTCCCGGGTGGCCGGCCCCGAAGCCGCGGCCCTGGTCGACTGGGTCCCGGACCCGGCCGTCGCGCGGATCGTGAAAAGCTGGCCCGCGCGGGTCACCTCGGCCCGCGCGACCCGCCTCGGCCTGGAACCGGACCCCGACTTCGACTCCATCGTCCGGGAGTACCTCGCCGGGATCCGGCAAGCGGCCTAGCCGCCGAGGCCGGAACCGCCGAGGCCGCCGCCGCCCAGGGTGACGTCATGGGCCGTGACATTGACGCCGGCGCCCTGCGGGGTTAGCGACAGGCCGCTAACCGACATCCCCATCGGCAGCTGCGGGATCTTGACCGTGAAGTCGCCGATCGACCCCAGCTGGGACAGCGGGATCTTGCCGAAGCTCACCGCCTGGACGGAGACGGCCGACGGGCCGCTCTGCGTGATCTTCGCGACGCCGGACACCGGGCCCTTTGGAAGGAACTGGGCCACCGACGCGGGCATCACGTCGGCGAGAGAGCTCAGGGTGATCTTGGCGTCATTCGGGCCGCCCGACGGGTCCTGGGACAGGGACAGGCCCTTCACGCCGGACTTGGCCGCCAGGGACGAGTAGGAGATCACGGCGTCGCCGTTGACGGTCCCGATCGTGGCGCCGTTGTAGTGGGAGTTGAGGCGGACGTCGTTGGCGGTCGCGTCGATCGACGCGATGTCCAGGCCCTGCTCCTGCACGCTGCCCGTGCGGATGTCGACCGCCTTGACGTCCCGGGAGGCGACCTGCGTGAGGAAGGGCCATCCCTTGATGGAGACCGCCGGCTTATTGGCGAGCTTGGATGAGCTCTGGACCTTGCTGGCGATCATGTTCTGCGCGTAGCTCCGGGCGTACTGGTCGCCGATGAAGAAGGCGGCCGCCAGCACGATCAGCACGACGAGAAAAGCCGTCAGCCCGCGGTGCCGCTTGCGCCGCCGGACCGGTCTCCCCATCGGCTGCTCGTCGTCCCAGGAGCCCTGCCGTAGTGATTGCTGCCGGTATGTGCTCACCGGTACGAGACTATTGGCTAAACGGAGTGTGAGACGCGGAAAAGGTCATTACGAGGCCCTGACCAGTGGTTGACAGGCTCGTGACCCGCATGCCCGCGGGCATGTCCGGCACCGTGAACGAGAAGCTGCCCAGCGAGTTCAGGATCCCGCCGAGGATGCTCCCGTTGTTCTCCACCTCGACGCTGATCTTGTTCGTGCCGGTCCTGGTGATCGCGGCGTCCTGGCTGACCGGCCCGGCGTCGACCTTCAGCTGGTCGTGCCCGGCGGGGCTGACCTTCACGATGCCGGAGCCGCCGCTGAGGGCGTTCCCGATCGCCTGGTAGGTCACCAGCCCGGTGCCGGTCATGTGATCGACGGTCGCGCCGTTGAACGACGAGTTGACGTGAACCCCGGTCGCGGTCGCGTTGATGCTGGAGATCTTCAGCGGCCCGGCGGGCACGTCATGAGCGGAGAACGTGACCTTGGTGAAGTCGCGCGCGGCCAGCTGGGTGAGGAACGGGAACCCGGTGATGTCGACCGTCGGCCGGACCCCGAGCCCGGCCTGCTGGGCCTGGCTGGCGAACTGGTTCTGCGCGATCTGCCTGCCCACCCGGTCGGCGATGACCAGCACGACCAGCAGGACGACCACGGAGACCAGCGTGATCACCGATTTCTTCCGGGCCGGGTTCCGCCGCCGGAGAGGCCGTCCCGGATACCCGTAGTGCGGGGGAAGCGGGCGAGTGTGGTCGTTGCTCACGTTACGGGGAACGTTTGAACCGTGTGAGAAGTTCATGCGTTTTCCGGGTTAGGGGTACCGGGAGGAGTCCCAGCCGTGACGAATCTCGCGTCCGGGGAAGAGCAGGTCACGCCCGCTCTGACCGCGCGTACGAGGCGATCAGACTA
>WRBL01000171.1 GCA_009784565.1 Streptosporangiales bacterium
GCTGCCGAACGGGCGTCAGCTGGGCATCGAATGGCTCGGTCAGGTCCGCGCGGCGATCGGCCGTCTGTCCCGGCTCATCGGCTAGATCTCGTCCCACGGGGATCCGTTGATTGCGGCCGCAATAATGCCGTTGAAGGCCTCGTCCCGGGGAATCATCAGATTGTCGACGCGGCTGACCGGCGCCCAGCCGCGCGAGTTGCACAAGACCATCCCGTGATAGCTGGCGAGATCTTGCACGCGGACGGGCTCCTCGGCTTGCGGAACGTCGGCGGCTGTGAGCTGGCGCCGCAGCAGGAGCATCGTGATGCCCTGCAGCTTCGGCGCGTCGGGCCAGATCACCGTGCCACCCCGCCAGAACCCCACGTTGGTGATGGTGCCCTCAGAGATCCTGCCCGCCTCGTCCACCAGCAGGCCCTCGTCAAAGCCCGCGGTCAGCGCGACCTGGCGGAAACGGCCCTGGCCCCAGCTGCCGACGTGCTTGAGCCGGGCAAGCGGCCGCTGGAACTGCAGGGCAGCCATCGAGTGCGGACGGCGCGGCATGTCCTGCGGCTCGCGAACGGTGACGATCAGCCCGGCCCAGTAGCCGTAGACGCGGACGCTGGCATCCAGCCGACCGCCGAGAGCATGCCGGATGCGGGCGCGGACCTCCTCGCCGTGAAGCGGTCGCCCGTACACCTCACGGTGCGCTGCCTCCAGCCGCGCTACGTGCAAGTCGAGACCGCGGGCCCGGCCCCCGCGCACCTGCATCGCCGTGAAATGGCCCCACCCCTCGTGCTCGAGAAGGGAAACGGCTGCTTCGTCGGGTTCATGGCCGTTAACCTCGACCGTGACGTAATCGCTGAGCATTCGGCAGGTCCTTCCAGCCGGTTACGCGGACCGTGATCAACCAGTCGCAATATGACTAGTTATCACATCCCCGGCCAGGTTCGCTGAGTGCCGATAATGCGCATTATGTAAAGTTGAAGTGACTGCCCTTCTCCGGAAGGGGGTTCGTGTGCGGGTTACGGCTTTCCCGGCGCGCCGTTCTGCACGACGGCCGTCGCCGTGGCGACGGCGACCACGTTGCCGGTCTCGTCCGACAGCTCGCCGGACAGGAACGCGATGCTCTTCCCGCGCCGCACGATCCGGCCCCGCCCGGTAAGACGCCCGGGCCGGGCCGGGCGCAGGAACTGGACATGCAAATCCGCGGTCGGCGCGAACTGGCCCCGTTCCAGCGTCGAGACGAGCGCCGGGCCGAGCGTGTCATCCAGCATCGCCGCGAGAAACCCGCCCTGGACCGCCCCCGCCGGGTTCAGGAACCGGTCCTCCGCGTTGAACGCGACCTCAACCGTTCCCTCATCAGGATTCGCGCTGACGAGCTCGAAGCCGAGCGTCTCGGCAGCAGCCGGAAGAGGGCCACCGGACGCCACCACGTCCCAGAACTCGTTGTCTCGCCGCATGGCGGAATCCTCGCACAGATCCCGGACACCATGCGGTCAGCGAGCCTCAGCGCCCAGCGACGCTGGGGCACAATCGGCCCGTGGACGATCTGAGAATCCGTTACGCCGAAGACGAGGATCTCGCCGCGCTCGCCGCCCTGAGGTGGCGGTGGGTGGTCGAAGAGAACGGCAAGACGCCGCGCGGAACTCGCGACGAGTTCATCGCGGCGTTCGTCACCTGGTCGCGCGGGCACGCCGCGTCTCACCGCTGGATCATCGCGACCCGCGGTGATTCGATCATCGGCATGGCCTGCCTGGCGGCCATTCCGCGAGTACCGCACCCGCAGTCGCCGGGAGTGCGCGCGTCAGGTGACCTGCAGAGCGTCTACGTCGTCCCGGGCGAGCGCAACTCCGGCCTCGGCGGCCAGATCCTCACGGCCGTCTCGCGCCAGGCCGGCCAGCTGGAACTCGAACGGGTCACCGTTCACTCCAGCCCGGGAGCGGTGTCCGCGTACGAACGCGCCGGGTTCGAAGTCTCGCCCCTTCTGCTGTGCAGGCCGACGCCCCGGGAGCGCGACGGCAGCTGACCGTCGCGCTCCCGGGGGAATCAGCTCAGCTCGTGAACCTTGACATCGGCTCGCCCGCCGAGCAGCGGCTCGATGCCATGCGGGTTGCCCGTGAGGATGATTCCGCCGCCGAAGTGCACGGCCGCGGCGGCGACCGACGCGGCGATGACATCGGAGGACTCCGGCTCGCAGCCGCCCATCAGTTCCCCGGCCCGCATCGCCATCTCGCAGTCGAGCGGGATCACCCTGATGGTCTCGCCGAGGGCCCGGTCGATCGCGTCCTCCGCGGACGGCTCCCGGTACGCCTCGGTGAGCACCATCACCGGCACGAGGACCGGGGTGCCTGTCCGCTCCGCGGTGCAGAGAAGGTCGCGCACAAGCTGCTCTGCCCGGTCATCGGCACCGGGCTCGGAGAAGACCTTCAGCGCGTCCGCGTCCAGGACGACGACCGGGTCCTCGTCGCTGGCCCTGGCGGCCGCGGCTTCCGCGAGCAGCGACGCGAACCGGCCGGCCTGCGGTTCGTCGACCGGGCCGACCCGGCTGACGAGTTCGCCGACCAGCCCGCGAAGATGACGGCGGTCCCGTTCGTTCCTGGCGGCTGTCTCCAGGAAGCAGGCCAGGTCGCCGGGAAGGCGGACCGACAGCATCGACACGACGTCGATCGTGCCGCATCCGCAGTCGTTGCCCAGGTCCCGGCTAAGGGCCGGGTCACTCTTGAGAGCGATCACGCCGCTCCCCCTCCACTCGATGGTTGGTGTCTTCCCGCTCAAAGTACCAGAGGTCGACCAGTGGTGACGTCTCTATCTCATGCTGGACAATTCATGATTACGGAAGACGAATTCGATGGCAACCGGTTGCGGGCAGAGCCAGCGGAAAACCATTGGCGATCACGGAGGTGACCTGCCTACGGTGCGGAACATGACAGACCTGCCCGGGCCGGTGAACCTCGACGACGACGCCTACTACCGCGATCCGGCGGGGTTCTTCGCGCCGCTGCGCGAGTCCGCGCCGGCCGTGCGGGCGCGGATGCCGGACGGAAGGCTGGCCTGGCTCATCACCCGCTACGAGGACGTGCGCGCGACCCTGGCCGATCCCCGGCTCGGGAACGACGTCAGCCGGTTCCCGGGCCGCACCGTGACCAGGCCGAGCGAGGGCGCGGGCGGCGTCCACGCGCACCTGCTCAACACCGATCCGCCGCACCACGACCGGATGCGGCGCCTCGCGCAGAAGGCGTTCACGCCCCGGGCCGTGGACCGGTTGCGGCCGTACACGGAGGACACCGCCAAGCACCTGCTGGACGAAGCGGGGCCGGCACGCGGCACCGTGGACCTGCTCGGCGCGTATGCCCGGCCGCTTCCCATCGCGGTGCTGTGCGAGCTTCTCGGCATCCCGAAGGCAGACCAGGAGCGGATCGGGGCCGCGGTATCCGGCTACGGAAAGGGCGACCGGGAGAAGGACAGCCGCGTGACGGGCTACCTGGCCGCCTACCTCACGGACCTCATCGCCGCCAAGCGCGCCGACCCCGGCGACGACCTGCTGACCGCCCTCGCCCTCGTCCGAGACGACGTCGAAGAGGACGGCTCCGGGCAGGGGCTGACCTATACCGAGGTCCGGTCGCTCGCCTTCCAGATCATCATGGGCGGCTTCGATACGACCGTGAACCTTATCGGCAACGGCGTCCTGGCCCTGCTGACCCACCCCGGGGAACTGGCCCGGCTGAAGGCGGACCCGTCACTGATCCGGGCCGCGCTGGAGGAACTGCTCCGGTTCGGGAACCCGCTGCAGCACGCGACCGACCGGTTCACGCTTGAGGAGGTGACCATCGGGGGCGTGACGGTCCCGGCGGGCGAGTGGGTCTTCGCCGCGACCACGGCCGCGAACCGGGATCCGGCGCGGTACCCGGATCCGGACCGGCTCGACCTGGGCCGCGATACCAGCGGCCATGTCGCGTTCGGGCACGGGATCCACTACTGCCTGGGGGCGTTCCTCGCCCGGATGGGAGCCGAGGTCGCCCTCGGCGCGCTGCTGGCCCGGTTCCCGGAAATGGAACTCGCGGCGGCCCCGGAGGAACTGCGGTGGCGGCCCGTCAGCCTCATGCACGGGCTCGAAGAACTGCCGGTGCGTCTCAGGTAGGACGGGGATCAGCCGGTGATGGCGGCCGTCGCCGTGGCCGTGGCCACCACGCGGCCGTCAGCGTCGGCCAGTTCGCCGGACAGAAACGCGATGGTCTTGCCCCGGCGCACGATACGGCCCCGGCCGGTGAAGCGGCCGGGCCTGGCGGGGCGCAGGAACTGGACGTGCAGGTCGGTCGTCGGGGCGATCTGGCCGCGTTCCAGGACGGAGATCATGACCGAGCCGAGGGTGTCATCCAGCATGGATCCCAGGATTCCGCCCTGAACCAGGCCGAACGGGTTCAGGAACGCCTCGCCCGCGGTGTAGGCGATCTCGATCGTGCCCTCGTCGGGCTTCACGCCGGCCAGTTCCCAGCCGAGCGTTTTCCCGATAGCCGAGGAGTCCGCGCCGCTGTCCAGCCGGTCGAAGAACTCGTTGTCCCTTTTCATCGCCCTGCATCATCGCACAGGCCGGCCTCTCCCCCGCCGCCGTCCGCCCTCAAAGCCCTCAGAGGGCCGCACAGGCCCCGCGGAACGCCTTCATATTAGGCATTGATGACCCCGGCTTCAGGCCGCCAGAAGCCACCCCAGACCGCTTTACGACACATTTCAACATGATCGGCCACAATGGCGGGCCGTAGACAAGGGATCCGGCCGGATTTACGGTGAAAGTGATTTCACCAGGAGGTACAACGCCAGATGACGATGCCCGCGGCGACGGAAGCCAGCAACGACACCGAGTACGCCGACTTCCTGATCGTCGGGGCCGGGATCTCCGGGATCGGCGCCGCGCACCACATGCGCGAGCGGTTCCCGGACCGGAGCCTGGTCATCCTGGAAGGCCGCGAACGGCCCGGCGGCACCTGGTGGACGCACCGGTATCCCGGGGTCCGGTCCGATAGTGACCTCCATACCTATGGCTACCGGTTCAAGCCGTGGCGCGGCCCCGCCATCGCCTCCGGGCCCGCGATTCTCGACTACCTGGACGAGGTCATCGCCGACGACAGCCTCGACGAGCGCATCCGGTATAACCAGCGGGTCACCGAGGCCAGCTGGTCGAGTGAGGCCAGACGCTGGACCGTGACGACGGCGCGGGGGCAGACCTACACGGCGGCCTTCCTGTGGATGTGCCCCGGCTACTACGACCACGACCAGCCGCACCAGCCCGGGTGGCCCGGCCTCGATGACTACACCGGGCAGGTGATCCACCCGCAGCGCTGGCCCGACGGTCTCGGCCTGGCGGGCAAGCGGGTCGCCGTCATCGGCTCGGGAGCGACGGCCGCCACCATCGTCCCCGCGATCGCGCAGGACGCCGCGCACGTGACGATGGTGCAGCGCTCACCGTCGTACTTCCTCGCCCCGCCGAGGCAGAACGAACTGGCCGAGACCCTCCGGGCCCTCGACATCCCCGAGGAATGGACCCACGAGATCCTGCGGCGCTCCTATATCGCCCGGTCCGACGACCTGGTGAGGATGTCATTCGACGAGCCGGATGAGCTGCACAAGTTCTTCATCGAGGAGATGCGGCCGCAGCTTCCCGAGGGCTTCGACATCGACAAGCACTTCACGCCCCGCTACCGGCCCTGGCAGCAGCGCCTCGGCATCGTCCCGGAGGGCGACTTTTTCGCGGCCCTGCGCGACGGCACGGCGGACATCGTCACCGGCACCATCGGCACTTTCACCGAGACCGGCCTGCGGGTTGACACGGGTGAAGGGACAGAGGAGATCGACGCCGACATCGTCGTGACCGCGACCGGCTTCACCATGTCCCTGTTCGGCGGCATCGCCTTCACCGTCGACGGCGATCCCGTCGACTTCACCGGCCGCGTCACCTGGCGCGGCCTCATGATCAGCGGCGTCCCCAGCATGGCGTACGTGTTCGGCTACCTGCGCTATAGCTGGACCCTGCGCGCCGACCTGGTCTGCGACCTGGTTGCCCGGATGCTGGAGCACATGGAGGCCAGGGGCGCCGCGACGGTGGTCCCGGTGCCGCCGGAAGACCTGGAGCACCGGCCGTTCTGCGACCCGGAGAATTTCAGCGCCGGGTACATCATGCGGGCCCAGGACCGGCTGTTCAAGCAGGGCGACCGCGAACCGTGGATTCACCTGCTTGAGTACCACGAGGAACGCGACACTCTGCCGGCCGCCGACCTGGATGATGGAACGTTGTTCTACAGTTGACGGCATTTGCTGCCTGCTGCAAGGAGAACGCTAGTGCCTGTTGACCCGCAGATCGCCGCGATGCTGAAGATGCTGGACGATTCGAACGCGCCGGCCATGCACGAGGGAAGCGCCGAGCAGGCCCGGGCCGTGTTCCGGAACCTGACCGCGGGCGTCCGGACGCCCGAGCAGCTCGTGCCGGTGGCCGGGACCGAGGACATCGAGATCCCGGGCGCGAAGGGACCGCTGAGGGCGCGGGTGTACCGGCCCGAGGGTGACGGGCCGTTTCCGCTGGTGGCGTTCTTCCACGGCGGCGGCTGGGTCATCGGCGACATCGAGACCCACGACAACCAGGCCCGGCACGTGTGCGCGGGCGCGAACGCGATCGTGGTGTCAGTCGACTACCGGCTGGCCCCCGAGCACCGGTTCCCGGCCGCGGCCGACGACGCCGTGGCGGCGGCCCGCTGGCTGACCGGGCACGGAAACGAACTCGGCGGCAACGGGCGCCTGGCCGTCGCGGGCGACAGCGCGGGCGGCAACCTGTCCGCCGTCGTGGCCCAGCAGCTGGCCGAGGACGGGACCCCGCTGGTCGCGCAGTTCCTCATCTACCCGTCGGTCGACGTGGCGGGCGAGTACCCGTCGCGGATCGAGAACGCGCACGGCTACTTCCTGGACCAGCCGATGATGGAATGGTTCTTCGCGAGCTACGTCACCGAGTCGGACGACCTGGCGGACCCGCGCCTGTCTCCGCTGCACGGCGACCTGTCCGGCCTGCCGCCCGCGCTCATCCTGACCGCGGAGTTCGACCCGCTGCGCGACGAGGGCGAGGCTTACGGCAAGGCCCTGGAGGCCGCCGGGGCGAGCGTCGAGGTCAAGCGCTGCGACGGCATGATCCACGGCTTCTTCGACATGGGCGGCTTCTCCCCCGCCGCGAAGGCGGCGATCGAGGAAGCGTGCCAGCGCTTCGGCGTCCTGCTCTCGGCGCCGTAAGGACTATCCGGCCGACTACTACGAAGCGTAGTATCAGCGTTGTCCGTGCCCGCGGGCCGCGGCGCGGCGATGGTCTTCCGGGAGAGGTGAGGATCCGTGGCTGACGAGCTGGCGGCGATCGTGGCCGGGGGCGGGATCGCGGGACTCGCGTCGGCGATCGCCCTGCGGCGGGCGGGCTGGCGGGTGACCGTCCTGGAGCGGGCGCCGGAATTCGGCGAGGTCGGTGCCGGCCTGGGGTTCGGAAGTTACGCGATGGCCTCGCTGGCCGCCCTCGGCGTCGAACGCGAGGTCCGCGACGCCGGGCGCTTCGCGCCGCACGCGGGCTACCAGGATCCGGGCGGCCGGTGGCTCCTGCGGATTCCCGGCGACGGCCCCGCGGCCGGGCTCGCGGGCGTCTGCGGAATCCACCGTCAGCGCCTGCACGAGATCCTGCGGAGGAAGGCCGAGGCCGGCGGCGCGCATCTCGTCACCGGCGCCGAGGTCACCGCCGTCCGGCCCGGAACGCCCGGAGCCGAGCCGGCCGTCGTCGCCTGGAAGGCCGACGGCGAGGAGCATGATCGCGAATGCGGCCTGGTCGTGGCGGCCGACGGCGTCCGGAGCACGGTCCGGAGCCTGCTGTTCCCCGGCGTCCGCGTCCGGTACAGCCGGAGCACCAGCTGGCGGGCGGTCATTCCCTGCACCAGCCTGAGCGGGCTCACCGAAGTGTGGGGGCCCGGCACCGAGTTCGGCGCGATGCCGGTCAGCGACGACGAGGTCTACTGGTTCGGGGAGTTCCTTCACCCGGAGGGAGCTTCGTTCCCTGACGAGCTGGCCGAGGCCCGGGACCGCTTCGCGGACTGGTCGCCGTGGATCCGGGACCTGATCGCCGCGACCGCCCCGGATCAGATCATGCGGCATGACGTGTACGACATCGGGGCGGGATGCCCCCGCTACGCGCGCGGGAGGGCGATCGTTACCGGTGACGCGGCGCACGCCATGCTGCCCACCATCGGCCAGGGCGCGGCCACCGCGCTGGAAGACGGGGTATGCGCCGGCCGGCTGATCGGCGCTCCGGTCGCGGGCGGAGCGGAGCTGGCGGGCGCGCTCTCCTCCTACGACCAGGCCCGCCGGCCGCGGTGCCGTCGGCTCGCCCGGCAGGCGGAACTGCTGGCCCGGTTCGGTTTCGAACTCGGCCCGGGCTGGCGGCAGTCCGCCCGCAATACCCTGCTGGGGCTGGTGCCCGTCGGCGCCGCCTTCAAGCTCGGTGCCCGGCTCGCCGCTCAGCCTCGTTGACGAAATGCGGAGAAAAGTGCCATTGTCCTAATCGTTACTCATCGGTAAGCCCGTGCTTGCCCGACAGCGTGGAAGGTCCGTGATCACGTGAAGCGCGAAGGAGCGTTCTGCGCCGCCGCCGGGCTCGCCCTGGCCGCCGCCTGCTGCGCCGCCGTCCCGGCCAGCGCGGCCGTGTCTTCCGGGGCCGGGAATGCCGCTCCGGCCGGAGGCGCGTACGTCGCGCTCGGGGATTCCTATACGTCCGGGCCGGTGATGCAGCCCTCCTCTCCGACCGCGTCCCCGCTGTGCGACCAGTCGGCGGTGAACTACCCGCACCTGACCGCGCGGGCCCTCGGCCTGGCCCTGACCGACGTGAGCTGCGGCGGGGCCACGGTGTCGGACATGACGCAGAGCCAGTATCCCGGCGTGGCCCCGCAGTTCGGCGCCCTCAGCGTCCGCGACAAGGTGGTGACCCTCGGGATCGGCGGCAATGACGACAACACGTTCATTACCGCCGTCGCCGGGTGCGGGGCCCTTGGCGCCTCCGACCCGGAGAACAGGGGCGCGCCCTGCGAGAAGGCGTTCGGCGACCGGTTCGCCGACAACATCGCCTCCGACGGGCCGAACATCGGAGCCGCCCTGCGGCGGATCCACGCCCTCGCCCCGCACGCCCGGGTCTTCGTCGCCGGCTACCCCGACATCCTCCCGCAGCACGGGAACTGCTGGCCGCAGATGCCGATGAGCACCGGGGACGTGGCCTACCTGAACGGCGTCGAGCGTGACCTCAACGGCATGCTGGAGCGGGAAGCGGGCGCGAACGGCGCCACGTTCGTCGACACCTACGGCCCGAGCATCGGTCACGACGCCTGCCAGCCTGAGTCCGTCCGCTGGGTGGAGCCGGCGGTTCCCTCCAGTCCGGCCGCGTTCGTCCACCCCAATGCCGCCGGCGAGGCGGCCATGGCGTCGATGGTTGAAGAGGCCATCCGGTAAGAGACAATGCCGTCATGGCGGTCTTCGCGTTGTGGAGCGCTCCCCGGGCGCGGTCGACGGCGTTTTTCCGGTCGATGCTGCAGCGGGGAGACCTGACGGCGCTGCACGAGCCGTTCTGCAACATCATCTGCTTCGGGGAGACCGACGGGCCCGGCGGGCGGATGTTCCGGTCGGCCCCGGAACTGCTCGGCTGGCTGCGGGACGAGACCGGCGGCCGCGGAGTCTTCTTCAAGGACACGACCGACTTCCGGCATGCGGAGGTCCTGGCCGACCGGCGGTTCCTGGCCCGGGCGCACCATGCGTTCCTCATCCGCGCGCCCGAGGAGATCGCCGCGTCCTATTACGCGCTCTACCCCGGCATGAGCCTGAAGGCAGTCGGGCTTGAGTCGATGCACGAGCTCTACACCGCGGTCCGGGACGCCGGAGGGAGCGCGGTCGTCCTGGATTCCGGCGACCTGGCCGCGCGGCCCGAAGCGACGATGAGGGCGTACTGCGCGGCCGCCGGGCTGCCGTTCCGGCCGGAGTCGCTCACCTGGGAGCCGGGCGAGCGCCCCGAGTGGCGACGGTCCGCCCGCTGGCACGCGGACGCCAGCGGCAGTTCCGGCTTCCGCCAGCGGCGCGAGCGCGGCTACACCCGCACCGTGGAGAACTCGGAATACCTCGCCCGGTGCGCGCGAAGGCACCGCCCCTTCTACGAGGCACTCCTCGCGGAGCGCCTCGTCGTTCCCTGACCGCCGGCCGCGATGACGATGCCGGCGAGCATGACGGCGGCACCGGCGAGTTGCAGCGGAGAGGGACGCTCGCCCAGGAACGTCGCGCCGAGGAGCAGGGAGCCGAGAGGCTGGAAGAGGAGGAGCACGCTGACCAGCCAGGCCGGGAGCCGGGGCATGGACATGGTGATGAGAAGCCAGCCGATCACCTGCGAGGTCAGTGCCAGGACGATCAGCCAGGCCAGGTCCGGCCAGGCGGGGCCGAGCCGGAAGTCCCGCAGGGCCAGGCCGAGAACCAGCGATCCGGCGGCAGCCCCGAGGGTCGCCTCGTACAGGGGCGCGGCCACCGGGGCCCGCTCGCCCTCTTCGGTGAGGATTCCGGGGGCGGTGGCCTGGCGGAGCATGAGGATGTACGCGGTGTAGAGGATTCCGACGCCGGTGCCGAAGGCGGTCCCGAGCGCGGGGTGGGTGCCGTAGCCGCCGGTTCCGGCCAGGCCGCCGATGAGGACGAGGCCGCCGACCATGACCGGCAGCGCGATGAGCAGGCGGCGGTGCGGCCGCTCGCCGAGGACGGCCCATGCCGCGAACGGGACGAGGACGACCTGAAGGTTGTCGATGACCGTGCTGAGGCCCGCGCCGATGTCGTCGATGGCGTGGCTCCACAGGACCAGCACGGCGGCCAGGAACAGGCCGGACAGGCGGGCCAGCCACCGGCTGCGGGCCGTCATGGGGGCCGCGCCGCGGCGCCGTTCCAGCCAGGCGAGCAGTCCGAGGGCCGGAAGGGCGAACGCTGTCCGGCCGAGCGCGGTCATGCTGGCGGAGCTGCCCGCGAGCTTCATGACCACGGCCGAGGTCGAGATGCAGGCGGCGCCCGCGACCGCTGCGGCCGCCGCCTGCCCGCTGAGTCCGCCGCGAAGCCGCGGGACCATGTTCATCACCACCAAATAGACTTGACGGTCATGACGGTAAGCCGGACCGCGCTCAGGAGTCAATGTGACTTTCGCTCATGACACCGCGGCCGCCCTGGGGCTGGCCGCGGACCTGGTCAACACGGAGCCCGGCCGGGCAGCCGGCTCCGACGGGCTGCCAGACGTCGCCGCGCTGGAAGTGTTCCTGGACGAGCACCAGGTCATCCCCCGGCCGGTCTCCGGCCCGGGCGACCTGGACGCCGTGCGGGACGCCCGGGCCCGGCTGGCAGCCGTGTGGGAGCAGGCCGGGGACCCGGCGGCCCTGGCCGGAACCGTGAACGGGCTGCTGGAACAGTCGGACGCCCGGCCATGGCTCACCGACCACGACGGCTCCTGGCACCTGCACGTCACCCGGCCGGACGCGCCGCCCGCGCGCCGGCTCTCGGCCCTGGCGGCCTTCGCGTTCGGGGCGATGGTCCGGCTCGGCGAGACCGGACGGCTGCGCCGCTGCCTGGCCCCGGACTGCGCGGCCGTCCTGGTCGACCTGTCCCGGAACCGGTCTCGTCTCTACTGCGACACCGGCAACTGCGGCAACCGCCAGCACGCCGCCGCCTACCGTGCCCGCAAGGCGGAACGCGGCGCGGGCTGACCCGGCAGGCCGCGATACCTTTGCCAGCATGCCAGGCTTGCCGGAATTTGACGTGACCATCGCCTCGCCCGCCCGGGTCTGGAACTACATCTGCGGCGGCAAGGACCACTTCGCCTCGGACCGGGACACGGCCGAGAAGGTCCTCGCGGCGTACCCGTCGATGCCGCGGATCGCCCAGGCGACCCGCCGGTTTCTCGCGGACGCGGTGAGCCTGCTGGCCGGCCCTCTCGGCGTGCGCCAGTTCCTCGATATCGGGACGGGACTGCCGCTCGCGGACAACACCCACGAGGTCGCGCAGCGGATAGCGCCGGAGTCCCGGACCGTGTACGTCGACTATGACCCGTCGGTGCTCCGGCACGCGCAGGCGCTGCTCACGAGCGCGCCGGAAGGAGCGACCGACTACATTCAGGCTGACCTGCGCGACCCGGAGACGATCCTCCGCGAAGCGGCCCGGACCCTGGACTTCAGCCAGCCGGTTGCCATCCTGCTGATCGCGGTCCTGCATTTCATTCCCGATGCTGAGGGGCCCCGCGAGATCGTGAAGCGGCTGACGGACGCGGTGGCGCCGGGCAGCTACCTGGCGGTGCAGCACGCTCCGAGCGACCTGCGGGACGGCGAGATGTCGGAGCTTTCCCGCGAGTACAACTCCGCCGCGTCCGCGACGATCAGCGCCCGCACCCGGGACCAGGTCGCGGGGTTCTTCGACGGGCTGGAGATGGTCAGCCCGGGCCTGGTCAACCTTCCGCAGTGGTGGCCGGGCGAGGAACTCGGCCGGGACGTGGCCAGCTACGTCGGCATCGGCCGCAAGCCGGCCTCACGCTGACGTCCGTCCAGGCCCGTAGCCCATTGCGCTGAGGCGTCCCGTGAGCTGACTATGGGAGCAGGTCGCGGACCGAGGGAGGGTGCTCATGAAGGCTGCCGTTGTGACCTCGCCCGGCGGGGCTCCGCGGTATGACGACGTTCCCGTTCCGGAGGCGGCCGGGCCGCGGGAGAGGGTCGTGCGGGTGCTGGCCGCGGGCCTGCACCCGGAGGTCCGGTCCCAGGCCGGGGAGACGCCGTTCGTCCCGGGCGCCGACGGCATCGGCACCGGAGGCGACGGGCGGCCGCGCTACTTCCTGCGGGAGCCCGGACGGCCCGGGACGCTGGCCGAGCAGACCGTGATCGACACCTGGCACAGCGTTCCGCTTCCGGCCGCCTGCGATCCGGTCCGGCTCGCCGCCGGGATCTACCCGGCGCTGCCGCCGTGGCTCGGGCTCCGGTGCCGGGCGGGGCTGCGGGCCGGGCAGGAGGTCCTGGTCCTCGGCCCGGACGGTGCCGCCGGGCCGGCGGCGGTTCAGGCGGCGCGGGCGCTGGGAGCGGGAACGATCGTCGCCGCCGGCCGTGACGCCGGCCAGTGCTCCGCGCTGGCCGGCGCGGGAGCCGCCGAGACCGTTCCGCTGGACTCCCTGGACCTGGTCGTCGAGGCCGCCTCCGGCGCGGACATCGTGCTGGACTACGTCTGGGGCCAGTTCGCCGCCGCGGCGATGACCCTCATGGTCGCGGCCCGCGGCGACCGCGGGAGGCCGCTGAACTGGGTGCTGGCCGACGCGCCCGGCGGCCCGTCCGCGCCGCTCCCGGCCGCCGTGCTGCGCGGCTCGGGGCTGCGGATCACCGGCGCGGGCCCGGGCTCGGCGACCGCGGAGGAGCTGACCGCCGAGGTTCCCGAGATCGCCCGGTACGTCTCCTCCGGCGTACTGGGCGTGGACACGGTGAAGGTTCCGCTCTCCGACGTGGAGAGGACCTGGAAGGAGCCGGCCGACGGGACGCGGAGCGTCGTCTTCGTCCCGTGACCGGCCCCGGTGCCCGGCTCAGTACCGGCCGTGACCGGACTCCCAGAAATGGTGGGCCTGCTCGCGGGCTTCCTTCCTGGCCCGCTCCTTCTCCAGGTGGCTGTAGTGGTGCGTCTCGAAGAGCTTCTCCACTTCGGCCGCGGCGAAGCCCGCGAGCATTTCCTCACCGAGCTCGTGGTGCCCGGTGATGCCTTCCTTCTCGCGGTGCTTCTCGTACTTGCGTACCGCTTCGAAGCCCGCCGCGCCCGCCAGGAGCTCGTGGGTCAGCTCGTGGGGCGGACGGCCGCCGCCGTAGACCTGACCGTAGGCGTCTTCGCCCTCATGCTTGTGGTGAAAGAGTCCCATAAGCCGGGAATTTACCGGAAGTCGGGCAGAGCCGGGAAAAGCGGCGCGAACGGGACAGGTGCGCCCGGTGAAATTCGGTATGCCCGCGCGGTCAGGCGGGGCGGAAACGCAGCGCCGACCACACGTCGTCGATGGCGACCTGCCGCACCGGCCGGATGCCCGAGCCGGCCACGGCCCGGGCGA
>WRBL01000172.1 GCA_009784565.1 Streptosporangiales bacterium
GCGGAAGAGCCGGACGCCGACCCGGGCGGCCGCACTTCCCGCCGGGAGAAGGAGACCACCAGGGCGACCGCGAAGATCGCGATGACCGCGTACGGCGCGTAGATGGTGGGCGCGGTCACTTTGTACACCGACCCGGCGATCGCGCCGACGGTGACGGCGCCGCCCGCGAGCGCGGCGAGGTACACCGGCCACATCCGCCGGCGGCCGCGCAGGCCGCGCAGCGAGCCGACGGCCATCAGCAGGTAGATGATGGCCAGCGCGAATCCGCCGAAGGCGGCGAGCCAGCCGAAGACGGCCACGTAGTGCGGCGTGCCCGGCTCGGCGACGAAGCCGTTCCAGAGCCAGGTGACGACGATGACCACGAGGCAGACCGCCAGGACGGCGGTACTGGCCACCACTGGGGTGCCGCGCCTGGACTGCCTGCCGAGGCCCCTCGGCAGCCGGCCGTCCCGGCCGAGCGCGAACAGGCCGCGGGCGGCCGAGACACCGGCGCCGATCATGACGGCCATCATGTCCAGGACGACCACGAGCTCCAGCAGGCGGCGGATGGCCACCGATCCGAAGCCGCCGCCCGCCGACGGCCCCGCGAGGCCGAACAGCGGCGCGCCGGAGTTCTTGGCGAGGAGGCCGAGGCTGAAGTGGTAGCCGGCGACCTGCCCGTAGCTGCCGATGACGTAGAACCCGGCGACGGCCAGCACGGAGATCAGCACGGCGCGCGGGATGTCGCGCGTGGGACGGGCCGTCTCCTCGCCGAGGTTCGCCGCGGTCTCGAATCCGGTGAACAGCAGCACCCCGTACAGGACGCCGAAGAGCACGCCGGAAAGGCCGGTCGGGGATCCGGACGGAGTGAACGTCCTGACCGTGTCGCTGGCCTGCCCGGCGCGGGCGATCACGGTGAGGAGGAAGACCAGCACGGCCAGGAAGGACACCAGGGCGAGGACAAGCTGCGCCCGGGTGGACAGCGCGACGCCCGCGTACAGCACGACGGCCAGCAGGGCGAGCAGGATGACGTCCCAGCCGGCGGCGGGCAGCGGCGTGACGCCGAACTCGCTTTGCAGCGTGTCGTGGATGGTGCCGCCGATCATGACGAGGATGGCGGCGTCCAGGGCGAGGATCCCGCAGTAGTACAAGATGCCCGAGGCCGTGCCGATCCGGCTGCCCAGCCCGTCGCTGACGTAGTCATACAGTGACCCCGCCGCGTGAATGCGCTTGGCGTACTGGGCGATGATCCAGCCGAGGCCGAGAACCCCGACGGCGGCGATCAGCACCGACAGGGGCGCCGCCACGCCGGCCCCGCGGCCCGAGGCGTTCACCCCGACGAGCAGCGGGACCAGGAAGGCCATCGAGAAGACGGGCCCGATGAATCCGACTGACTGGGCGATCGCGTCCACCAGGGTCAGGGACCCGGTGAGGCGCTTGCCGCCCGGAGTTTGCTGTTCGGTCACGCCGTCTCCTCAGTGCTCCGCGGCGTCGCCGGACGCGCAGTGGTCATGGATCGAGCCGGGAACGTCGAGGGCGGGGTTGGAGTCGAAGAAGTTGTTCGGCACCAGCTGGAAGCTGGCCACTTCGACCGGCATGACCGGCCAGTCCTCGGACCGGGGGATGTGGGTGACTCCGACGGTGTGCCACAGGACGACGTCCGTGTTCTCGACCGGGCGGTTCGCCGCCGTCCAGGCGGGCAGCCCGGCGCCCGACCGGTCGGAGTTGGGGTGGTCGCCCGCGGAGTGCATCTCGGCCGGCGAGTACGGCGTGACCCACAGGTTCCTGGTGGCGAACCCGGCGCGCCTGGCGATCAGCGACGGTTCCCGGGCGATCAGGGTGTCGCCGGCCCAGCCGGGAATGAGCTTGTAGCCCACGGGCACTCCCCAGGCATTCATCCGGTCCGGGTTGGCCACCGTCCAGGTGCGGGCCGTCTGCGGGCTGGTGAGGCCGTCGCCGTCCTGCTCGCGCGCGATCAGGGTCCGCTTCACGCCGATCGCGTTCCCGTAGGGGTTCGCTGGCCCGACGGGCTCGCCGTCGACGTCGTTCTGGAAGACCGAGTTCCGCCAGCCGTCCACTTCCATGTCGAGGCGGAAGCTGAACAGGTGCTGGTGCCACGGCGCTGCGAGGTTCCGCGCGACCGGGCTGGCGTGCGACGGCGCCTGCCCGTCGGGGAACGCGCTGGTCTGCACGATGCCCATCAGCTTCGTGTCCACCTCGATGTGGCCGTCCTGGAAGAAGTTCCAGTAGAACCCGTAGTGGTAGTTCCCGACGGTGGCGATGAAACTCACGACGAGCTTGCGGGAGCGTCGGACGTCCACCTTCCCGGTGACCCAGTCCGTGTGTTTCCAGAGGATGCCGGCGTCCTCCTCATGGATGCAGACGGCGTTCCGGATCACCGAGGGCTCGCCGTCGTCGTCGGCCATCACGGCGTCGAGGTAGGTGATCTCGCCCAGGCAGTCGCAGCCGAGCAGGAGCGAGTTGGCCATCCGGCCCAGGCCGTACTCGCCGGCGTCGAAGGCGCCGCGGAAGTAGTGCGCCGCCTCCGGGATGCCGTACGGCACCACCATCTCGCCGATCGAGCCGCGGTGCATGACGGACCGGTACCGCCCGCCGTCCCGGTACTCGACGCCGGACAGCACCAGGCCGTCGACGGGGTGCAGGTTGGCGCGGAAGCGCCACTTCTGCCAGGTCAGCTGCGGCCCGTCGAGGGTGAAGCTGACGCCCTCGGGCTGGGTGATGTCGAGGGGCCTGAGGTCGGCGCGCATCGGCTGGTTGTGCTCGGGGGTGTAGTTGTCGCAGGTCATCGGCATCGGCTTCACGCCGGAGTCCTCGATGGCGTACGCCTCCCGCCGGACCGTGTCGATGACCGCGATCACTCCCTCGACGATGTGAGCGTAGGCGTTGTCGTCCTCGAAGTGCCGGAAGTAGGTGATGCACGTCCACAGGCGCCGGCCGGCCAGGTCGATGTCGGCCCGGCTGCCGGCGCCGAACGGATCGAGCTGAACCAGGCTCAGGTCGGTGATGCCCCGCTTGGCCAGGGCCTCGGTGAACGCCGGGTCCGCCTTGGCGACCTCGTTGACGATCTCGATCTCCTCGGCGAGCATCGGGGCCCCGCCCTCGGTGAGGGCGACGCTGGAGACGACCGCGTCCTGCTCAAGGTCGACCAGCACGTCGTAGGTGGCCGCCGAGGTCCGGTCCAGGATGAGGGCCCGCGCCTGGCGGGGAGTCCGCTCTCCGGCCCGCAGCCGGGCCTTGTCCGGCTCATGGGTGAAGACGGACCCGAAGCCGGGCCGCTTGCCGCCGATGCCTGCCTTCTTGATCGCGGCGGCGGTCCGGCTGATCTCCTCCGCCGTCAGCGCGTCGAACTGGGGGCTGTGCATGCCTCATGCCTTTCTCAGCGGTGGTCCCTCTGGTCCAGGAAACCGCTGACCACCGCGTGATAGTCGTGCGGCCGTTCTTCCTGCAGGTGGTGGGACGCGTTGTCCATCACGTAGAGGTTGCCGTGCGGCACCATGCGGGCCAGCATCAGCGGATAGTCCGGGGTCAGGAAGCCGTCGTGCTTGCCCCACGCGAACAGGACCGGGCACTGGATCCGGCCCAGTTCCGCCGTCAGGTCCTGCCAGTCGCCGCGCGGGTTGTCGGCCGTGGCGGCGAGCGCCATCTCCTCGGGGTCCAGGCTCTGCGCGTGCCGCAGTTCCACCGTGGCTTCGGGGATCGCGGACGCGTCGTACCACTCCAGGGACCCCATGAGCTCGCGCATCTTTTCCGGCGACGGCCCGGTGCCGCCGTAATACCGCATCCGGGCGGCCCGGCCGCGCTTCCCCTCTTCCGGCAGCGGCGCCAGCGGCCCGTAGAACACCGGCATGGAACCGGTGACCACGAGCGACCGGGCCCGGTCCGGGTACCGGGCGGCCAGGTCCAGCGCCATGGTGCCGCCCCACGAGTTGCACACGAAATCCGCGCGCTCGATCCCGAGCGCGTCCATGAACGCGATGAGCTTGTCCGCGTGGTAGTCCCACATGGGGCCCTTGATCACGGGCTTGCCCGACTTGCCGTACTGCAGCAGGTCGACGAGCACGCAGCGCCGGCCGGCCGCGAACAGCGGGGCCACCGGCCCGAAGTCCGTCCACGCGGAACAGCCGGGGCCGCCGCCGTGCAGGAAGATCGTGGGCGCGCCCGCCCCCAGCTCCAGGTAGTGGAACGTGACCTGGCCCGCCTCGATGTACGTGCCTTCCGGTTCCGAAGTCGTCATGCCGTGCATCATCCGGCGGCATGTCCGCGCGCCCAAGGAGCCGGGTCCGCTCACCGGACCCGTCCCGTAGATTCTTCCGGCCGGCGGATTCATGATCAGCACATGACAACTGCCAATGCGCCGGCCCGGCGCGAGCCCGGAAGGCAGGACTGGTCGTCGTGGCCGCATTACGACGCGGCCGCGACTGGTTTCAAGGGGTACTGGTACCCCGTCACCTGGACCAGCAAGGTGACGGGAAAACCGTCCGCTTTCACGATCGCCGGGGAGAAGATCGCGCTCGTCAGGGACGGCGGGAAGACTTACGCCCTCCATGACCGCTGCCCGCACCGCGGCGTGCCGCTGTCCCTGGGGAATCAGCAGTTTCCGGGGACGATCAGCTGCCCGTATCACGGCTGGACCTACGACCTGGAATCCGGGAAGCTGTGCGCCGTCATCACCGACGGACCCGGCTCGCCGATCTGCGGCAAGGTCACGGTCCGGACGTACCCGACGGCGCAGCGGCTCGGCATGACCTGGGTCTACATCCCGCTCGGCGACGAGGAGCCCGCGGACATCGACGCCCAGCTTCCGGCCGAGCTCGCCGAGAACCCGTTCGTCATGGGCGGCCGCATCGAGCCGAGGTCGGGCAACTGGCGGTTCGCCGCCGAGAACGGCTTCGACGAGGGGCACGCCAAGTACCTGCACCGCACGAGCCTGTGGCGGATCTTCAAGACGATGCCGACCTGGAACATCACCCGCGTCGTTCCCGGGGAGGGCGTGAACCGGCGGTGGATCTTCCGGGTGCAGGACGAGGTGCACTGGGAGGCCGACTTCCCCGGCGTGGGCCACTGGTCCAATAAGCGGTGGTGGAAGATCAGGCCGCCGAAGGAGACCTTCAACATCGGCAACACCGGGAAGCCGAAGCGGGTCGACCCGGTGATCGAGCGGCAGGGATTTCCCGGGTTCGCGTCACTGGCGATGCCGGGCATCCTGCGGATCGCCTACCCGAATTTCATTCACTACGAGTTCTACGTTCCCGTCGACGCCGGACGTCACCGTTACGTCGGCGTCATGGTGAATTTCACCGAGGGCTTCCAGGCGCTCCGTTTCTACGTGAAGTACCTCGGGGCCATCCGCTGGCTGTTCCACGGCGATTTCTCCGCGCAGGACGCGTGGATGGTGGACGTCACCGACGCGCCGCCCGAGCGCCTGTACCGGCCGGACGTCTCCCTGACCGCCTGGCGCAAGCTCGCCGAGGACGAATACTCCAGGAGGATCGCGTCATCATGAACAAGACCGTGCTCGCCCTGCTCGCCGGCGTCGTCCTCGGCCTGGTCCTGCCCCGCCTGGTCCGGGGGGCGGCCGCCGCCAGCGACACGCAGGTCCACCGGATCAACCAGTGACGTCCGCCGGAGACTCCGAACGGGCCCGGTGGCGGGCCGCGGCGCAGGAGCAGGTGACGCCGGGGCGGCTGCGGGACATCACGGCCGGCCTGGTGGACGTGCCGAGCCCGACCGGCGACGAGGCGCCCCTGGCCGCGCACATCGCCGGAGTGCTGCGCTCCGCCGGGATCGGCGGCCGGGTCATGTCCCTCGACGACCGGCAGGCCAACGCGTGGGGACGGCTGCGCGGAGACGGCACCGGGCCCGACCTGATGCTGTACGCGCCGATCGACACGATGACGTCCGGGACTTCAGGCGAGGACGTCCCGCAGGTCGGGCCGGCCCTGCGTCCGGACATGCGGGTACCCGCCGTCGTGAACGGCGACTACGTGACCGGGCTCGGCGCCTCCAACCCCAAGGGCCACGCCGCCTGCGTCCTGGCGGCCGCGGAGGCGATCGCCCGGGCCGGGATCCCGCTGGCCGGGGACCTGGTGGCCGCGTTCGGCGCCGGGGGCATGCCGACCAACTCCCGTCCCGGGGCCGGCAACCCGCGGCGCAACACCGGCCAGGGCGTCGGCGCCTCCTTCCTGCTGGAACAGGGCGTGTGGACCGACTACGCGGTTATCGCCAAGCCCGGCTGGGCCGTCGCCTGGGAGGAGGTCGGCCTCGCCTGGTTCACGGTCACGGTCGGCGGGACCCACACCTACGCCGGCTCCCGCCACCGGCTGCCCTACCGGAACGCGGTCGCCGCCGCGGGCGAGGTCGCGGCCCGCCTCGACCGCTGGTTTCCCGAGTACGCGAAGGCCCACACCGACGGCCTGGTCGCGCCGCAGGGCATCGTCGCGAGCATCGCCGGAGGCTGGTCCCGGACCGCGTCGTTCACGCCGGACACCTGCTCCTTCACCGTGGACCTGCGGCTGTCCCCGAGGACCACGCCGGTGGCCGCCAAGCGGGAGCTGACCGCCGCCCTGGAGGCCATCGCCGAAGACCTCGGCGGAGCGGACATCGCGGTCGAGCAGGTTCTGGCCATTCCCGGCGCGACCACCAGCCCGGACTCGTGGATCTGCCGCCGGGCCATCGCGGCCTGGGAGGAGACCGAGGGCCGCCCGCACGAGCCGGCGCTGGAGACCAGCGGGGCGACGGACGGGACCATCCTGCGCGGCCGCGGCATCCCCACGGTCCGGGTCGGGATGCCGAAGGTCACCGGCACGCCCTCCGGGGACCCGGTGGACTTCGCGATGGGGATGAACACCGTGGACGTGGGCGAGCAGGTGAAGCTGACCCGCTACCTCATCCAGGTGGCGCTCGACACCGTCACCCGGAGCCGCGCGGAAACGGAGGCGGATTAGATGACCGGCATACGGTTCGCGTACGCGGAGACGTCCCGGGGCCAGGTGCACTACGCGGCGAGCGGCGCCGCGGACGCGCCCGCGGTGCTCCTGTTCCACCAGTGCCCTCGGTCCTGGGACGAGTACCGGGAAGTCCTCCCCCTGCTCGGGCGGACTCACCGGGCGATCGCGATGGACATCATCGGCTACGGGCACTCCGCGGCTGCCCCGGACCATTCGATCGAGACCTACGCGGACACGGCCGTCGAGTTCGCCGGCGTGCTCGGCCTGGACCGGGTCACCGCCGTCGGGCATCACACGGGGGCGCTCGTCGCCCTCGAGGCGGCGGTGCGAGCCCCGGAACTGGTCTCCCGCCTGGTGCTGTCGTCCATGCCGTACTACGACGCGAAGGCGCGGTCCGAACCCCACACGGTGATCGACGACGTCGGCTTCTCGGCGGACGGCAGCCATCTCACCCGCCTGTGGGACGCGCGCAGGCCCTACTACCCGGCGGACCGGCCGGATCTGCTGACCCGGTTCACTCGGGACGCCCTCGCGGCGGGCGACGGAGCCGTGGCCGGGCACCGGGCCTGCCACCGGTACCCGGTCGAGGAGCGCTCGCCCAAGGTGGGCTGCCCGGTGCTGTGCGTCGGCGCCTCCGCGGACCCGTTCGCGTTCCCCAGCCTCACGCGCGCGGCGGCCGGGTTCGCGGACGCCCGCGTCGCGGTCATCGAAGGAGGAACGATCCCGCTCATGGAACACCGGCCCGGCGAGGCCGCGACGCTCATCGCGGAGTTCGCGTCATGACCATGCTGATCCCGCTCCAGCCGGGCGCCGGCTCCCCCGGAGACCCCAACTCGGTCCTCGGCAAGGTCCGGCTCATCCTCGAGTCGTTCACGGCGGACAGCGACGAGCTGTCCCTGACCGACCTGGTCCGGCGCTCCGGCGTCCCCAAGGCCTCGGTTCACCGGCTGGCGGCCGAACTGGTCGAGTGGGGCCTGCTGGAGCGGGCCGGGACCCGGTACCGGCTCGGGCTGCGCCTGTTCGAGCTCGGCCAGATCGTGCCCCGGCAGCGCATCCTGCGGGAGGCGGTGCTCCCCTACATGCAGGACGTGATCGCGGCGACCGGGGAGACGATTCACTTCGCGATCCGCGAGAGCCTGGACGTCATGTACGTGGAGAAGATCGTCGGGCACAGCGGGCTCAGGGAGGAGTCGCGGGTCGCCGGCCGGATGCCCCTGCACTCCACCGCCACCGGCAAGGCGATCCTGGCCTTCTCGCCCCCGTCCGTGCTGGAGGACGTGCTCAGCCACGGCCTCGCGCCCGTCACCCGGTACACGACCACCGCGCCCGGCGTGCTGCGGATGCAACTGGACCGGATCCGCCGGGAGGGGATCGCGCTGGAGAGCGAGGAGACCCGGCTGGGCTACATGAGCCTGGCCGTTCCCGTCTTCGGCCGCCGGTCCGCCCTGGTCGGCGCGCTGTCGGTCACGGCCCCGACCACCCGCATGCACGAGGCCCGCTTCACCGGTGCCCTGCGGGCAGCCGCCTCCGGCGTCACCCGCGCCCTCCGCGCCCTGCCCTGACGACCGGCCGTGGCACGATATACGGAGATATCGGGCATTCACTTTTCAGCCGAGTAATTCACGGGTAAGGATGCTCACTCAGCAGCTGTTTCCGCCCGGCCCGGCTCGCCATGCGCAGCCTTCTGTCAAAGGTGACTCACATGGACGCGAACCCCGATCGCCTCCTCGAACTCCTCCAGGAGTTCGAGGATCTCGCCCGCTCGGTCTCTCCCGAGAAAGCGCACGGCGAGTTCGACGAGACCACCCTGCAAGTGTTCTGGATGCGGTGGCCGCAGGTGTCCTCCTGGGCCGGGTCGCTGTGGGGACTGCTGTCGGAGGAACTAGCGCTTCCGGCGACCCCGCACGACGACCCGGAGCTCGACGAGGTCGGCGAGAGTGGCTGATTCCCCTCGCCGGACGCTCGGCGACCTGATGCAGACTCTCGTGGTCGCCGTCGCCCCCGGGGAGCCGGTGGCCGAGGCGGCGGCGGCGATGGTCCGGCACCGGACCGGGTCGTCCCTGGTCATGGAGGGCCGCTACCTGGCCGGCATCCTGACCGAGCGGGACGTGCTGCGCGCCGCCGCGTCCGGCGACGACCTGACCCGGTCCCCGGTGTCCGCGTGGATGACCAAGGACCCGGAGCAGGCCTCCCCGGACACCCCGGTCGAGGACGCCGTTCAGCTCATGCTCCTGCGCGGCTTCCGGCACCTCCCGGTCGCCGAAGGCGCGGCGGTGCTGGGCGTCGTCAGCCTGCGTGACCTGGCCGCCGCCCAGATCCGGCGGCCGGTTGCCCAGGCCTGACAGCGGGCGTCAGAAGATGACGGCCAGCGGGTCGAAGAGGGTGCCGGGCGGGTAGTGGCCGCCGAAGCCCTCGCTGCCGGCCTCGGTGAGGCGGACGTCCGCCCAGTCGAGACGGCCCGGGCCGTCCCCGGAGCGTTCCGGTTCGCCGTCCAGGGCGAAGGCGTCGACGCGGCTGTCCTCGCCGTCCGCGAGGGACAGGGCCCAGCCGGCGTCGCCGCGGGCGATCCGCAGCCCGGACAGTTCGGCCACGAGCATGCTGAAGTGCCCGTGGAACCGCACCACGCCCTCGACGTCGAACGACTCTCCGTCCGCGCCGGGCGCGGAGTCGGCGAGCGGGAACCGGAACGCGCCGTCTTCCCATCGCACGTCCTTGGTGGTGAGCAGCTGACCACCGGGCGCTGACGTCACGTACGACAGCAGGCTCTGCTTGACGCCCCAGGCGAGAACTCCAGTCACGCGACCATCCTGCCGCACCTGTCCCGAAATGTCAGGGACTGCAGTGAGCCGGGTGACGGCTAACGCCCGCCCTCACCGTCCAGGCGCAGGTCACGGAGCTGACGGAAGACCTCCGACGCCGTGGCCAGCAGCGGCCGGGCCTCCGCGATCCGCCGCTGCCGACGCAGCCATTCCGCGTAGGACAGCACCAGCCATGGTCGACTGACGTCCCTTCAAGGGTAAAGTCGTGTATAGTCGGCTGAAATCGCTAGCAACCGATGATTGTCTCCATCGATGCCTCGGCTTGCACCGACCAGCGACGGAAAATTAACTGAAGTAGTTCAGTGAACCGGTGATAAATTATGTCCATGGCAACGGTCCTCCCTTTCAGTGATCTCATCCGACGGCAGACCTCGGTCTTTCCCGCGCTGGACGACGCGGACGTGATCCTGCAGCGCCGTGACGGCGAGGATCTCGTTCTGTCCCGCGCCGAACGCTGGAACGCGATGGAAAGCGCCCTGCACCTGCTCGCGCGATCTATGCGTCTAGTCGCCGGAACGAACCGGGGCCTAGCCGAAGACGTCTTCGCCGAGGAACTGCCCTGGCTCACCTGGCTTCCCCGGGACGCGCGAGCCGAAGCGGTCTCCGAGATTCTCGACCAGCTGCTGGCAGGAGCCGACACGGGCCAGTTCATGCCGTTCGCCCGGGCGCTCCGGGAGTGGAAGTCCACCGCGGAGATCCACTCCGACCCAGCACTGCACCGCCGTCTGAGCGGCCCTTTCGATGACCTGTCCGAGGCCGTTGAGATCCCGATGCCGCCGGAGCTTTCCGCAGCCGACGGCGCGGAGTCATGACTGGCCGGGGCGACGAGTTGCACCCGCCGTCCAAGTGGAAGGTCGTCGCGCGCGACCGGACGGCCGCCACCGGATGGCGTGACCTCGCCGTTCAGGCCCCGGAGAACCTCCGCCGCGCCTGGATCGCCCTGACGTCAGATCCGCGCAGCAGCGCGGATCTATCCCGGCAGCACCGCCTGAAGCGAGACCTGAAGCAGGTCAAAATCGCCGGGGCCGAACTCGAGCAGTGGCAGTTCGAGGTCACCGGCGGGGGCCGCATCTGGTACGCCATCGATGACGATCGCAAAACCCTGTGGGTCACGCACGCCGGGCCCGGTCACCCGCGTCGCACCGATCGGTAAGGGCGCGCTAGCTGATGATCTAGCGATCGTCGAGCCGGCTCAGGTGGGAGGTGACGTCGTCGGCGAGTATGCCGAGTACCCGCCCGCCCGGTGATCCCGGTCTACGGCGCGGGAGGCAGGCCGAACTCCGCCAGCACGGCGCCGGTGTGCTCGCCGACACCGGGAATCGGGTTCATGACCGGGGTCGCGCCGTCGAAGGTGGCGGGCGGGATCAGCGCCTGGAGCGGCCCGGCCGGGGAGTCGTAGGACTGCCAGCGGCCGCGGGCTCGCAGCTGCGAGTGGGCGGCCAGGCCGTTCATGTCGCGCAGCAGGGCGTTGGCGATCCCGGCCTCCTCGAGCCGGTCAGCGACCTGCTCGGCGGGGTCGGCGGCGAAGATCTTCTCGATCTCGCCCCGCAGCTCCGCGTCGTGCTCCGCCCGCAGGGAGTTGCGGGCGAACCGGGGATCGGCGGCCAGTTCCGGCGCGCCCAGGATGCGATCGCAGAACAGCGCCCACTCCCGCTCGTTCTGGATGCCGAGGAAGACCCGCCGTCCGTCGCCGCAGCGGAACGGCCCGTACGGGGAGATCGACGCGTGCCGCGCGCCGGTCCGGGCGGGCGGGGTCCCGCCGTACATCGCGTAGTTGAGCGGGTAGCCCATCCACTCGGCGAGGGCCTCCAGCATCGACACCTCGATCGTGGCGCCCTCTCCCGTCGGGCCCCGCTGGATGACGGCGGTGAGCACGCCGGTGAACGCGTACATGCCCGCGGCGATGTCCGCGACGGAGATGCCCGCCTTCGACGGCTCGTCCTCGGTGCCGGTGACCGACACGAGGCCCGCCTCGCACTGCACCAGCAGGTCGTAGGCCTTCTTCCGCGAGTACGGTCCGCCCGGCCCGTAGCCGGAGACCGAAACGTGGATGAGCCCGGGGTTGTCGGCCCGAAGCTCGTCGGCGCTCAGGCCGAGCCGGTCCGCGGCGCCCGGCGCGAGGTTCTGGATGAACACGTCGGCCTGGCGGGCGAGGGCCTGGATCGCGGCCCGGCCGTGGTCGCTTTTCAGGTCCAGGCAGACCGATTCCTTGGAGCGGTTCAGCCAGACGAAGTGGCTCGCCATTCCGTGGACGGTCTCGTCGTAACCGCGGGCGAAGTCCCCGGCTCCGGGCCGTTCGATCTTGATCACGCGGGCGCCGAGGTCGGCCAGCTGCCGGGTAGCGAACGGAGCGGCGACCGCCTGCTCCAGGGCCACGACGGTGAGGCCATCAAGGGGGTTCATACGTCAATCGTCCCCTGTGACGGCTACCCCTCGCCCGCAAGGCATGGGATTAGTCGAGATCATTCGATCGTCAACGCGTCTCCCCGGAAACCGGCGTACAGTTTCCTCTAGGAAATGATTCCACTGGGGGAACGATGCGTGGTGCGGAGAAGAAGGGCGTCACGGATTTCGGCGTAGAACTGCGAGCGTGGCGATCGGCCCGAGGCTGGACCCAGGTGGAGCTAGGCGATGCCATCGGCTACTCGGATTCGTTCGTGAGCGACATCGAGCGCGGGGATCGGATGCCGAGCGAGGACTTCGCCCGGCGCTGCGACCAGGCATTTGGAACCCCGGGCTCCTTCGTCCGCTGGTGCGAGATAACCCGGCGAGGAGCGTTCCCGTCCTGGTTCGCGCCGATCCTGCCGCACGAGCGCGAGGCGTCCCGGATCTACGGGTGGGTACTCGGCGCGATCCCCGGCCTGTTCCAGACCGACGCGTATGCGCGCAGCGTGATTCGGGCCCATTCTCCCCGAGACTGCGACGAATCGGTAGAAGGGAAAGTTGCCGCGCGGATAGACCGACAAAAGATTCTGGCCCGCCAGAATCATCCGCTCATCTGGTACGTGCTCGATGAGTCCGTGCTTCGTCGTCTAGTTGGCTCCGCTGAGATCGTGGCCGAGCAACTCGGCCGCCTGATCAAAGTGGCGGACTCTCCTGGCATTGTTCTGCAGATCCTCCCCTTCGGCGTTCCTGACCACGCTGGCGTTGAGGGGCCGATCACTGTGTACGAGAGCGACGAAAGTCCGGCCATTGCCTACACCGAGTTCCGCGAGGGCGGCCGGATCGTGGAGAACGCCGAAGAAGTAGCAAATCTCGCGATTGCTCTGGAAATGCTACGGGCGGTAGCGTTGTCTCCGCGTGATTCGCTGGCCTTTATGAAGCAAATCAAGGGAGACCTCGATGGACTTTCGCAAGTCGAGTTACAGCGGTGGCTCTGGCGGCGACTGCGTCGAGGTCGCCGCAGGTTCTGCGGTGTACGTGCGCGACACCAAGCAGGACGGATACGCCGACCGCTCCGTCGTGACGTTCGCTTCCGAAGCTTGGGCCCGCTTCACCTTCGCGATCCGGTAGCGGCCGCTCCGCGCAGCAGGTCGATCAGCGCGGCCGGGTCAGACGGGGCTTGTTCTCCGCGCCAGGCCACGTGCTGGTCCTCGCGGCAGATGAGGAGACGGTGCCGGTACGGCGCGGGAGCCGCTCCCGCGGGGATGTCGATGATTTCCAACGGCACGCCTGCCGCGGTGGCGGCCGATACCAGTCTGCTGCCGTCGGCGGCCGGATCGAACCGGAGCAGGGTGTATCCCCGGCCGAGCCGGTCATACAGCGACACCCCGGGTTCGAGCCACAGGTGCGGGGCCCGGCAGCCGGGGACCGTGCTCGGCGAGTAGGAGCCCATGGTGTAGTCCGGTGCCGGCTCTCCGTCGTAGCTGATGATCGGCGAGGCGTCGTAGGAGTATCCGAAGTTGAGGCCGGCGGCGGCGAACTGCTGCACGTTGAGGTCGTAGGCCTGCCGCCCGAACGTCTCGCGGGCCAGCCGCCCGTCCTCCGTGTCATCCTCGATGGCGGCGGGCAGTGCGTGACGGTTCCTGATAACTCGCTCGGCATGGCTCATGGCGAACTTCGACACCTGGGCGGTGATCGGCAGCCGTTCGGCCTCGTAGGCGTCGATCATCCGCGGGCCCGCCCAGCCGCCCAGGAGGGCGCCGAGGGTCCAGGTGAGGTTCAGGACGTCGGCGATGCCCGCGTTCATCCCGTACCCGCCGTAGGGGACCCACAGATGCGCCGCGTCCCCGGCCAGGAAGACCCGCCCGTCGCGGAGCCGGTCCGCGACCAGCCGCCGGGCGGTCCAGTCTTCCTCGCTGAGGATCTCGTAGCCGAAGCCGTCGTCC
>WRBL01000173.1 GCA_009784565.1 Streptosporangiales bacterium
CAAGGCCTATAGGCTGCGCGGCGAGACCAACCGCATCGTCGTCGCGGTCATCGGGGACGGCGCGCTCACCGGCGGCATGGCCTGGGAGGCGCTGAACAACATCGCGGTCGCCCGGGACTCCCGGCTGGTCATGGTCGTGAACGACAACGGCCGCTCCTACCAGCCGACCATCGGCGGCGTGGCCAGCCACCTGGCGCAGGTCCGGGTCAGCCGCCGCTACGAGGACGTGCTCGACCGCATCAAGACCACCGTCTCCAGCACGCCGCTGGTCGGCAGCACCATGTACGGGGCGCTGCACGGCGCCAAGAAGGGCCTGAAGGACTTCCTGCAGCCGCAGGTGATGTTCGAGGACCTGGGCATCAAGTACGTCGGCCCGATCGACGGCCACGACGAGGCCGCGGTCGAGAGCGCGCTGCGCATGGCCCGCGACTTCGGCCGCCCGGTGCTGGTCCACGTGATCACCCGCAAGGGCTTCGGCTACGCTCCCGCCGAGCAGAACGAGCAGGACCAGATGCACCAGGTCGGGGCCGCCCCCGCCAAGCCGCCGGTGCCCGGCGCGCCGAAGGTGAAGGCCTGGACGGACGTCTTCGCCGACGAGATGGTGGCGGTCGGCGCCCGCCGCGGCGACGTGGTCGGCATCACGGCCGCGATGATGCACCCGGTCGGCCTCGCGCCGTTCGCGGCCGCCTACCCGGACCGGATCTACGACGTCGGCATCGCCGAGCAGCACGCCCTGACCAGCGCCGCGGGCCTCGCGATGGGCGGCCTGCACCCCGTCGTCGCGCTGTACTCGACCTTCCTCAACCGGGCCTTCGACCAGCTGCTCATGGACGTGGCCCTGCACAAGCTGCCCGTCACGGTCGCGCTGGACCGGTCCGGCGTCACCGGCACCGACGGCGCCAGCCACAACGGCATGTGGGACGGCTCGATCCTGCAGGTCATCCCCGGCCTGCGCGTGGCCGCGCCCCGGGACGGCAGCCGGATCGCCGAGCTGCTGAACGAGGCCGTCGAGGTCTCCGACGGCCCGACGGTCATCCGCTACCCGAAGGGCAAGGTCGGCGCCGAGGCCGAGGCGATCGGCAAGCTGGGCGTGATGGACGTCCTGTCCGAGCCCGGCGAGGGCCTGGGCAGGGACCTGCTCCTGCTGGGGGCCGGCCCGATGGCCGTCACCTGCACCGACGCCGCCAAGCGCCTGGAAGACCACGGCATCGGCGTGACCGTCGTCGACCCGCGCTGGACCAAGCCGGTCGACCCGGCCGTGGTGGACGCGGCCCGCCGGCACCGGCTGGTCGCGGTCGTGGAGGACAACGGCCGCGTCGGAGGCTTCGGCGACGCCGTGTGCCGGCTGCTCCGCGACCATGACGTCGACACGCCGTGCAAGACGTTCGGCCTGCCGCAGGAGTTCCTGGACCACGCGTCGCGGGACTCGATCCTGGAGGCCACCGGCCTGAGCGCCCAGCACCTGGCCCGCCAGCTCACCGAGGCGGTCGCGAAGCGCACCCCGGGTGCCGCCGAGACGCCCGGAACGGCTGAACCGGCTGAGGCCGCTGGGGCCGCGCCAGTTTCGGAGGACCGCCTCCCGGAGTAATCTTCGATGGGTTCGGGCCTCCGGCCTGTACGGCGGCGGACCTGGGGGCAAGATCGTCTTGTAGCGGTATTCGATTTCTCTGCGGTGAGTGATCGCTTGCCTTGTGGAGAATTTCTAGCGGTATCGTGTGCATGATGGGTCCCGACGCGTCTGGCGAGGGTGAAAACATGCCGCAGAGACGGAATAGGGTGCGGAGGCAGCTTGCCGCGCCGTTCGTAGCTGCGGTCCCGACAGGGACGCGGACGCGGACCAGGCTTCACGTATCGGACCAGGATGCGTCGGTGCTGTGGCAGGCGGGGACTTTTCTGGGATCGCTGGCTGGCCGTGACCTCGCTGTCCGG
This sequence comes from Streptosporangiales bacterium, assembly GCA_009784565.1. Lineage (GTDB taxonomy): Bacteria > Actinomycetota > Actinomycetes > Streptosporangiales > Streptosporangiaceae > Trebonia. The sequence continues at coordinate 1,930 of WRBL01000173.1, forward strand.
TGCGCGGAGGGTCGGCTGGATCCAAGTGAGCAGGCGGATTCGAAGAGGGAACGTAAACGGACTATGTCCGTGCAGTGCTCATCGAGGCAGGCTGGGACGATCACCCGGGTCTCCGACGAGCAATACCGCATGGCGGATCGGAACCTACGTAAAGTTCGGGACAGCTTGCGACGCCGAGTTCGGGCGATTGAAACTCGGGTCTCGATTCCGGTCGGGGAGAAACAGGGGAGAACCAGAGGGTATGCCACTCCAGCCGAGCGTTACCAGAAGCTAAATCGGCTGAAGAGCCTGAAGGCGGACCTCGTACGGGTGGAGCAGGATATAGCTGAGGGAAAAGTTTCTGTGGTGCGGGGCGGGAAGGACCTGTTGCGCAAGCGCGGGGGGCTTAACGCTGAGCAACTGGAGGAGTGGCGGCCTCGCTGGGAAGCCGGTCGCCTGTTTCTTATCGCTGACGGCGACAAAGTTGCCCCGTGGGGCAACTACACGATTACCTGGAATCCCGACAAAAGTTGGGTGGAGGTAGTTCTGCCAAAGCCCTTGGCTCACCTAGCGAATCGTCCAGGCTGTCGCTACAGGCTGGACTGCGAGGTTACCTTCTCCTACCGTGGTGACGAGGTCGCAGCCCAAGCGGCGACAGGCGCGGTGCATTACGAGATCGTTCCCGACGCGGGCACTGGCCGCTGGCACCTGGAAGCAAGCTGGAAGACGAACCCCGGTCCGTTTGTCTCTCTGGAGGAATTGAGGGCTGGGCCTGCTGTGGCGATTGACCTGAACGATGGTCACATCGCGGTCGCGGTTCTGAGGGCAGACGGAAATTACATTGGCGCTCCGTTCACGATTCCCCTCGATCTCGAAGGGCAGCCCGCCGCCGTCCGCGATGGGCGCCTGCGTGCCGCTGTCACTACCGTCATCGCAACCGCGAAGAAGCACGGGGCTAGGGCCGTGACGATTGAGGACCTGGACTTTGAGGAAGCCCGAGCCGAGGGCCGTGAGCGCACCGGCAATCGGCCTTCCCGTGGCAAGAGGGGAAAGAGGTTCCGCCGCACGATCTCGGGAATCCCGACGGCAAAATTCCGGAACCGTCTTGTCCAGATGACGTCTAATGTAGGCCTGTCGGTGATTGTCGTCGATCCTGCCTACTCGTCCCGTTGGGGTGCCGAGCATTGGCTTGGACCCCTACGGGAGCAACATCCAGAGACGACCGGGCATCATGCGGCAGCGCTGGTGACCGGGCGACGCGGGCTCGGTCACCGGGCCAGGCGCCGCGCCAATGGGAACCGTCCCGCCCCGGAGGACGCGGGCCGGCCAGCCCCAGCGCGAGCCAGGAAACCCCCCACAGCCAGGCCCGCACCCAGGAAACGTGTCGTCCCACCGGGCGCCTGGCCACCGCGAGGGAGTAAGACCGGCCTGCCCGACAGGACTACGGTGCGTAACCAGGTGTCGCAGGACCGTGCGGCGGCGCCCACTGAACGATATCCACGATCGCTTAGTGATGAGGAACGGTATCTCCCATGCGAAGGATGAGAATGCTGCGAGTTGCCGTGGTCGGTTCCGGACCGGCCGGCCTGTACACCGCCGAAGCCCTCGTCAAGCAATCCGCTGCGCTCCCCGAGTCGGTGCGGGTGAAGGTCGATGTCCTGGATCGCCTGCCGACCCCGTACGGGCTCGTCCGCTACGGGGTCGCCCCGGACCACAAGTCGATCAAGTCGGTGGCCAATTACCTGCGGCGGGTCCTGGAGACCCAGGACGTGCGGTTCCTGGGCGGCGTCCACTTCGGTGACGACGTGAGCCGGGCCGATCTCCTGGAGGCCTACGACGCGGTCGTGTACGCCACGGGCGCCATGCGCGACCGGCGTCTCGGCATCGACGGCGAGGACCTGCCCGGATCGTACGCCGCGACCGATTTCGTGAACTGGTACTGCGGCCACCCCGACCTGGACGTCGGCGCGTTCACCCTGGACGCCGAGTCGGCCGTGGTGATCGGCGTCGGGAACGTCGCGGTGGACGTGGCCCGCATCCTGGCCCGGGACGTCTCCGAGCTGTCGGCCACGGACATCCCCGAGCCGGTCATCGAGGCCCTGCGGGCGAGCAAGATCCGCGAGGTGCACGTGATCGGCCGCCGGGGCCCGGCCCAGGCCAAGTTCACCACCAAGGAACTGCGGGAGCTCGGCGAGCTGCCCGGCGTCTCGGTCTCGGTCGAGGCGGGGGAGATGGCCCTGGAGGGCGGATACGACTCCTCCAGCGAGTCGGCGTCCCTGGCCCAGTCCGATCGCCGGGTGCGCGGCAACCTGGTCGCCATGAACCAGTGGCTGGAGAAAGCCGCCGGCGACGGGGCCTCCGAGGGCCGGAAGCTGCGCGTCCGCTTCTGGCTGAAGCCGGTGGAGATCCAGGCCTCCTCCTCCGGAACGGTGAGCGGCGTTCGTGTCGAGCGCACTCGCCTGTCCAGCGAAGGCAAGCTGGAGGGAACCGGGGAGACCGAGGTCATCGACGCCCAGATGGTGCTGCGCTCGGTGGGCTACCAGAGCGTGCCGCTGGACGGGGTCCCGTTCGACTCGCGGTCCTGCACGGTGCCGCACGCGGAAGGCCGGGTTCTCGGCCCGGACGGGCAGCCGCTGCCCGGAGAGTACGTGGCGGGCTGGCTGAAGCGCGGGCCTTCCGGGGTCATCGGGACGAACAAGGCCGACGCCGCCGGGACCGTGCGGTCGCTGCTGGCGGACCTGACCGGTTCCGGCGACGAGTCCGCCGCGGCCCCGCCCCGGGCGGGCCTGCTCCGGTTCCCCGACGCCGACCCGGACGAGGCCGAGGTCCCCTCGCCGCTGGCGCCGCTGCTGGCGGGACGCGGCGTCTCGCCGGTGACGTACGAGGAGTGGCTGCGCATCGAGGCCGCGGAGGAGGCCCTGGCCGCCGAACTCGGCCGCGGCGACCGGGTCAAGCTCCCCGGCCGTGCTGCCCTGTGGTCCGCCTGCCGCCCGGATTAGTGACCCCTGAGGCCCCGGCCGGTTCCGGTCTTGCGCCCAGTGATTACTGAGAGTAAGAATTAAGTAACCCTCAGGTATTGGATGGCGCGGCCAGGGGAAAGGAACCTGACATGGGGGACTGGGGTGGTGTTCCCGCCGGTACGGGCGGGCTGATGGCGGAGACGCTCGGGCTCGTGATGGCTCGCCGGGCCGCCGACGTCCTGTCCCGGCGCCGGGTGGCGATTCCGTGTCCGCGGGAGCGGAGCGGGCCGGCGGGGCCGGCGGGCGGCCCGGACGGCGACCCGGAGCGGGAGGCGGCCGACAACGCCATTTTCGACGCGGTCCTGGACGCGGCCAATGAATGCCTCGGCCGTTTCGACCGCCGTCCCGCCGAGGACCGCTGGTGCGACGCCCTGCTTCAGGTCCTCCGCCTCGCGGAATCCGATAGCCCCCGCTGAGGCCCCGCTGTTTTGTCATACCCCCGGCATATGGTTTGAACGTGAGTTCGACCAAACCATATGGAGGATTGCGGTGACCGAACAGCATGAGAAACCAGATGAGAAGACCCTGCTTGACCTGCTGGGCAAGGGCGATATCGCCGGTCTTGAGGCAGCGCTCGGGATGGGGCCCGGTGAATTCGGGCGCCTCATGAGGGAGGATCCAGGGCCCGATGACGAGCCCCTTGAAGACGAGTTCCCCGGTGACGAGGACGACGGTTTTTTCGGCGACGAGAACGACGGGGAACAGGAATGGCTGCCCCGGCCGGAATGGCTGCATCCCGATTGCCGGAATGTGTGCTCGGCCCTGGAACTCGGCACCTGCTGCCTGTACCCGGACAGCCCCCTCGTCCGCGTCGCGGCGGAACTGGCCGGAGCCGTCGGCCGGGCGGCGGGCCGGCTGGGCGAGGAGCGCTGCGCGGAGGCGGGGCCGGAACTGGCCAGGCGCTTCCGGATGATTCCCGGGCTGCTGGCCCAGATCCACGCGCTGCTGCCCCGGCTGAGCCAGACCGCCCGCGCGCAGCTGCTCTGCCCCGTCGGCGCGCTGGCGGGCGCGCTGGACGAGGCCTGCGGCGACGGCTGCCCGTGGGGCTGCGACGACCCCGCGGTACCCGATCCGAGGGCGTATTTCCGGGTGATGATCGAGCTGGTCGCGGAGTGCTCGGCCGCGATCCGGGCCGCCCTGGGCGGCCCGGGGCGGCACCCGGTGGTGGTACGGCCGCGCCCGCCGCGTGACTGACGGCCGCGTGAGGGGCCGCCGCGGGTAACCGCGGGCGCCGGAGGGCCCTGACGCTGACGTCCGCCGTGACGGTGACGGGAGACGGCAGGGATCCGATACGGGAGGTCAGGGCCTCCGGCGTGATGTGCCGCGCGCTCGGCCCCATGCCCGCGAGGGCGGCGGCGTCGTCATGTCCCAGGCTCAGCCGGAACGTCAGGCCGTCGTCGCCGGACGGCTCGTAGCCGGCGAACGCGTCGGAGATCCGCTGTTCCTTCCGGCCGTCGACGCCGATCAGGCCGAGCGGGCCGCGCAGTTCCTCCAGGTGCCCGGGGCCGGGGGAGACGATGATCAGCGTGCCGCCCGGGGCCAGGACCCGGGTGATCTCGGCGGCGTTGCGCGGGCCGAAGACGCTCAGCACGAGCCCGGCCGAGCCGTCCGCCAGCGGCAGCGGCCGCCACGCGTCCGCTCCGATCGCCGCCGCCCGGGGGTGCGCGCGGGCGGCGCGCCGCAGCGCGGGCGCCGACAGGTCGGCGCACAGGCCGGGCCGCTCCGGCAGCGCGTCCAGGACGCGGGCCAGGTAGTACCCGGTGCCCCCGGCCAGGTCCACCACCAGGGAGCCGGGCCCGGAGGGGCCGCGGGCCCCGGGGGCGTGCCGCGCGGCCGCCTCCGCGAGGGCCCCGGCGATCGGCCCGTAGTGCCCGCGGCCCAGGAACTCCTCGCGGGCGGCGACCATAGCGGGGCTGTCGCCGGTTCCGGGTCCCGCCCGGCCGGCGGTGAGATTGACGTAGCCCTGGCGGGCGATGTCGAAGCTGTGCCCGGACGGGCAGCCCAGGGAGCGCTCGGCCAGGGTAAGCCCCCCGGCGCAGACCGGGCAGCGCAGGCAGCCCGCGACAGCGGCCAGCGCCTCGCGTCGCCGCGCTGGCGATCTGGCGGCGGGCGGGTCGGCGGGCGTGGGGCTCATGGCCGCACAGCCTACTGGGCCTGGGCCGCGGAGCCCGCTACGGAGCGGCGATGTCGGTCTTGGGGAGGTTCCAGCCGGACAGGCTCACCACCGGGGTGGCCCCCTGCAGGTCGGACGAGTCGTAGGTGGCGGTGAGAGTCTGCGACTCGCCGGGGAACAGGGTGATGTCGTTGCCCTGCCAGATCGAGGACTGCAGCTCGTTGTCCCCGCTGAGTTCCTGACCCGACGCGGTGCCGCGCCGGATGTCGGCCCGGATGAGGAAGGCGACCGTGGACGGGGACGTGTTGGTGATGGTGACCTTGGTGGCCCGGTCAGCGCCGTCCGGCCCGGACGCCGGCGAGGTCGCGGCGGTGGCGGAGATCGCCGACTGCGGCAGGGTCTGCAGCGACCGCAGGTTCGCGTACTGCGTCATCGCGGCCTGCGGCTGGCCCAGGGTCTTCGACCAGTTCACCTGGTCGGGCTGGGTGGAGAGCCAGTAGACGTTGCGGTCGACGACGGTGCCGTTCTGCTTCAGTTGCAGTTCCACGAAGTAGTCCTGCGCGGGGGTGCTGCCCGAGGCCGGCACCTTGGGGGTCAGGACGTTGTTGAGCACCTGCTGGCTGGACAGGGTCGTGCTGCCCGATGTCTGGTCATCGAGCACCGTCCCGGCCAGGTCGTACACCTTGGCCTCGACCGAGACCCCGGACTGGGCGGAGTTGCTCAGGTTGCTGAGGGTCACGGTTCCGTTGTCCAGGGCGTAGAGGGCGTGCAGGGACTTGTTGGCCTCCTGGGCGCCGAAGTAGCTGCCCGCCTGATCGCCGTCGCTGTTGTACAGCTCCCACAGCAGGCTGGGCCAGCCCTTGTTCATCTGCCAGTAGATCGTGCCCGTGGAGGGCAGCGGCGAGTTGCCGGCGTGGTCGATGAACGCCTCGAACTGAGCCCGGGTGTTCTCGTAGCCCTGGGCCTGCGCCTCCTCGACGTACTGGCTCAGGCTCGACCAGCTTCCGTAGCGGCTGCTCAGGGCGGTATCGAAGTGGCACATGGTGCCGAACGAGTAGCCGGTCTTGCAGTGCGGCTCGTAGTTGAGGTGGTACTGGGCCGCGCTCGTGCTCTGCCAGAGGCTCGACAGGTCGGCGGGCGACATGAACCGGTTCAGCGAATCGAGGGTGGGCACGGAGTCCCCGGCGCCTTCCTCGCTGTCGAATCCCCAGGCCGCGCCGGCGTTGGTCACGGTGGAGTCGGACCCCAGGTTCGTCGTGTCGTACCAGTAGTCCGGCGGCACCCAGTCGTAGGGGCCCTCCTTCTCTCCCGACGGGCCAAGCGCGGGAGTCGAGTTGTACTCGGCCGAGGCGATCAGCGGGGTCTGCGGGTAGAAGTCGGCCGCGGTGAAGCCTGCCTCCACCGGCGACTCCTGGGCCGCCGAGGGCTGGTTGTCGCTCCACTGGAAGCTGAAGACGCTCGGGTGGTTGCGCAGGTTCGTGCCGATGGTCTGCGCCGAGTTCTGCAGGACGGACTGCTGGGCCGCGGTCGGCGACGTGGTGGTTTCCCAGGCGTCGCAGCACTGGAAGCCGCCGTTGACCAGGATGCCCGCCGCGTCCATCTGCTGGAACCAGTCGGCGGGCATGATGTGCCCCTCGAGCCTGACCGTGTTCAGGCCCATGTTCTTCATCAGCGCGATCTGCTTGGCGGTGTCGGCGGCCGAGTAGTGACCGAACAGGTTCGGGTCCCAGCCGCCGCCCCGGATGACGACCGGCACGCCGTTGATCTTGAAGGCCCGCGCGCCGCTCGGCTCGATGCCGTTGGACCCGGTCAGGTACGAGGTCACCGTCCGGATGCCGAAGGTCTCCGTCGTGGCGTTGCCCGGGGCGCCGCCCTGCGCGACCGAGACGCCCAGGGTGTAGAGCGGCTGGGCGCCCATCTGGTACGGCCACCAGACCTGCGGGTTGCTGATCGTCAGCGACGAGTATGAGCCCGGTGCGAACGACACGGTTTGCGTGGTCGACGCCGGGACGGTGACGTCCTGGCTGACGGTGACCGGCGTCGCGCCGCCCGGCGGCGTCACGGTGGCGGTCACCGTGCCCGTCTGCGACGTCGTGGTGTGGTTGGTGACGTCTGTCTTGACGGTGAGCGCGGCGCTGGACAGGTCCGCGGCGTCGTTCTGGTTGACGTGCGAGCTCCCGACCGACAGGGCTCCGTCCGTCTGCAGCTGGACCGGGAACTGGATGCCGGTGTTGTTGTCGGGCGGGATCTGAGTCCAGTCGACGTTGTCGAGGGTGTACATCGACGACGGGTCGTTCGGGTTGACCTCGATGGCGAGGGAGTTCGTGCCGGAGACCAGGGCGCTGGAGACGTTGAACGTGAACTTGGTGTAGGCACCCGTCACCGTGGAGGACGTGGCGACCTCCTGGCCGTTGACCCAGACATTGGCCGAGCCGATGACGCCGTTCACTATGAGGGTCTCGTACTGGCCGGAGGCCGGGCTGGCGGTGAAATCGGTGCGCCACCACCACGGCGAGTTGAACGGGCTGACCGAGTCCGGGCCGATCTTGGTCATGTTCCCGTAGCACTGCTGCAGGTTGCTGGAGTAGAACACGCTGCTGGTGCCGCTGGTGCTCTGGTTGACCGGCTGCAGGGCCGTGTCGTGCGGGCACTGGCCGTTCTGCGCGAGTGCCTCGATCTCGGTTCCGGGGGCGTCGGCGTCGTCATTGCTGACCGGCAGCCAGCCGCTGGTGCTGAAGCCCGGAGTGGAGATCTGCGCGCCGGTCTGCGTGGCGGTCGCGCTGCTCTGCACCTCCCAGCCGGAGGAGCCGAGGTCGGAAATGTCGCTCGCGCCGGTCGCGGCGGGGGTACTCGCGGACGCGGTCAGCGTGGCCCCCCGGGCCGGCGGGCGGGCGTGTGCTGCCGCGGGGGCGGGGACTGCCTGGGCGGCGGCGGTCAGCGTGATCGCCGCGAAAAAGGCGACTGCCCAGCCTGCCGTGCGTGTTCGAGTACGAAGCCTCATGACTTCGCTCCTGTCTCTCGCTTCAGATGAAGCTTTCCGCCCCGGCGATCACCGTTCATGACCGGGTATTTAGTTCGTAACCTTTCCGAACTAATCCGTCAATACCGCCCGCCCCGGAGCCGGCTCCGGACGCCAGGTGGCGGCGGAAGAATGCCGGCCCGCCCTAGCCAGAAGGGCCGGAACGGGCTGATGATGAGAGGAGCGGTTCGGCCGTCACAGCAGGACGCGAACAGGGGAAGATGATGATGTCATCCCGGGCAGCCTGGCAGATCGTCTCCGTCGCCGCCTTCGCCGCCACCGCGGCGCTCGTGGTCGCCCTCTCCTGCGGCCCCGGTCCCGGCTCCGAGCGGGCCGCCCTGGCGTCCTCCGCCCCCGGCGTCTCCCGCACCGCGCCGGCGGGAGCGGGTTCCGGCGCCCGGCAGTTCGCCCTCCCGCGCTGCACGGCCTCCGCCCGGCCGTCCGCCTCGGCGCGGCCGGGTCACGGGGCGCGCCGCCCGGCGAGGCCGCGCCGTCGCCCGGCGGGCTCGCGCCGCTGCCGCTGACGTCGTCATCCCGGCCCCGGGGATTCGTGTGCGACCGGTAGGGTATTACGATCCGTAATTGATCGATCACGCTAAGGAGCGTGCGTTCTTGGCAGCTTCGAGGAGCCTGTCCCGCCGGGTCATCATCGCCATCGTGGTGGTCTGCGCCGCGGCGATCTGCGTTCCGGCCGTGTGGTCGGCGTCCTCCGGGCCGGGGGGCCGGCCCGCCAGCGCCCGGCTCGACGGGGCGACCGGGATCGACGCCGCCCAGGACGGCGCGGTTCCCGGGGCTTCCACCGCCGACTTCACACGAGACGTGGACCCGTTCGTCGGCTCGTCGGCCGGCGGCGACACCTTCCCGGGGGCGACGCTCCCGTTCGGCATGGCGCAGCCCAGCCCGGATACGACGTCCAAGCCCGCGGGGGGCGGCTACGCCTACTCCGACAAGAAGATCCTGGGCTTCTCCGCCGTCCACGTCTCCGGTCCCGGCTGCCCGTCCCTCGGCCACGTGTCCCTGATGCCCGTCACCGGGAAGGTGCGCAGCACCAGCGCCGCCGGGTACGCGTCATCGTTCTCCCACCGGACGGAGACGGCGAGGCCCGGCTACTACGCAGTCAGCCTGCTCCGTTACGGGACCAAGGCGGAGATGACCGCGACCGAGCGCACGGCCTGGGAGCGGTTCACCTTCCCGCGCCGAGCCCGGACCCAGCGGCAGGTCCTGCTGAACCTCGGGGCCGCGCAGGACAAGACGTCCGCCGCGAACCTGACGATCGCGGGCCCGGACACCGTGACCGGCTCGCAGTCCACCGGCGTCTTCTGCGATCCTGGCTACCGGCCGGTGACCGTCTACTTCGCGGCCCGGTTCAGCCGGCCGTTCGCCGCCACCGGAACCTGGAACAACGGGCCCGTGAACTGGCGCGGCGGGAAGTCCGCCCGCGGGACCGCCATCGGCGCGGCCCTCCGGTTCGCCGGGGGCGCGCGGCAGGTGACCGCGCGGATCGGCGTCTCCTACACCTCGGCCGCGGACGCCGCGGCCAACCTGGCGGCCGAGACCCCGCACGGCGGCGGCTTCGACGCGGTCCGGGCCCGGGCCCACCGCACCTGGCGGCAGTGGCTGGACCGGATCGCCGCCACCGGGGCCACCGCCAGGCAGCGGGTCACCTTCTACACCGCCCTGTACCACTCGCTGATCGAGCCGAACGTCTTCTCCGACGACAATGGCCGCTACCTCGGCATGGACGGGAAGATCCACACGGCGTCCGGCCGGGCCGAGTACACGAACCTGTCGCTGTGGGACACCTACCGGACCCAGGCCGAACTGCTCGACCTGATCGCGCCGGACATCGCCAGGGACATCATCCTGTCCCTGGTCTCGGACACGCGCGAACTGGGCTGGGTGCCGCGCTGGGTCCTGGCCAACACCGAGACCAACACCATGAGCGGCGACTCGGTCACCGAGATGTTCGCCGACGCGCTGGCCGCGGGGATCGTCACCCCGGCCGAGGTCCGGCCCGTGTACCCCTACCTGAAGAAGAACGCCACCGAGGCGGCCCCGCCCGCCACGCACGAGGACGGCCGCCAGGGGATCGCGTCCTACCGGGCCCGGGGCTACGTGCCCTACGACCCGTCGTCGCAGCAGTACTTCCTGAAGTCGGGGGCCTCGGCCACGCTGGAGTACGCGCTGGCCGACTGCGGCCTGTCCCACATCGCCGGCACGCTCGGCCACCAGGGCGATGAGAAGGACTTCGCCGCCTCGGCGCACAACTACCGCAGCGAGTTCGACCCGTCGACCAGGACCTTCCGGCCGCGGCGGCCCGACGGGTCGTTCCTGAAACCGTTCAGCCCGTCGTTCCTCAGCCTCCCGTACGTGCCCGCCGACGCCCGGGGCTACGACGAGGGCAGCGCCCTGCAGTACCGGTGGCTGGTGCCGCAGGACACCTCCGACCTGGCCCGGCTGCTCGGCGGGCGCTCCGCGGCCGTCGGCGATCTGGACCGGCTCTTCGATTTCGGGCGGGTGGCGGCCCGCCCGGGCGACGCCGCGGGGGCCTGGACCGGGGGCGGGCGCTACGACCCCGGCAACGAGCCCGACCTGCAGGCGCCCTACACCTACGACGCGCTGGGCGCGCCGTGGCGGACCCAGGCCGTCGTCCGGGCCGCCCGCACCGTCTACCGCCCCGCGCCCGGCGGACTGCCCGGCAACGACGATCTCGGCGAGACCAGCGCCTGGTACGTCATGTCGGCCGTCGGCCTGTACCCGTACGCTCCCGGCCAGGAGACCTACGCGCTGACCACCCCGCTGTTCCGCCGGGCGGTCGTCGCCCTGCCCGGGCCGCGGTCGCGGGGGCGGCCGCTGGTCATCACGACGGACGGCGGGGGAGGCTACGTGCGGGGGCTGACCCAGGACGGCCGCGGCGTCGGCACCGCCTGGCTGGGCCGCCCGGCGCTGGCCGGCGGCGGGACCCTGGCTTACCGGACCCAGGCGGGCCCGGACCGGTCCTGGGGAGCGGGCCCGTCCGCGGCCCCGGCCGACTACTGCGGGGGCTGAGGAGGAGACGGCGGTGCGCGCGGAAACGGCGATACACGCGGAAACCGCCCTCCGGGCATTTTCCGCCGGCCGGCGCTCATGGACAATGGACGCCATGAGCGAGACCCGGATCGCCGCCGTGCCCGAGACCCCAGAGACCGCTGAGACTTCGCAGATCACGCGGGGCCGGCCCCGGCGGGACGACGGGGGCCTGCCCGCCGACCGGTACCTGGACCGGGAAGACAGCTGGGTGCGCTTCAACAGCCGCGTCCTCGATCTCGCCACCGATGCCAGCCTCCCGCTGCTCGAGCGGGTGCGGTTCCTGTCGATCTTCGCCTCCAACCTGGACGAGTTCTTCATGGTCCGGGTGGCCGGGCTGATGCGCCGGCGGACGGCCGGCTTCCCGGTCGAGGGCGCCGGCGCGCTGATGCCCGGCGAGATCCTGACCAGCACGCTGCGGGCCGCGCAGGAGACGATGCACCGCCAGGCCGTGGTGTTCCACGAGGTCATCCGGCCCGCGCTGTCGGAGCGGGGCATCTGCATCCTCCGCTGGTCCGAGCTGGAGGCGCCGGAACAGGAGACGCTGACGACCCTGTTCGACGAGCGCATCTACCCGGTCCTCACCCCGCTCGTCGTCGACCCGGCCCACCCGTTTCCGTTCATCTCCGGGCTGTCGCTCAACCTGGCGGTGACGCTCCGGGAACCCGGGAACGGCTCCGAGCTGTTCGCCCGGGTCAAGGTCCCGCCGAACCTGCCTCGTTTCCTCAACGTGTCCGGCCGCCGGTACGTCCCGATCGAGGACGTGATCGCCGCCCACATGAGCCGCCTGTTCGGCGGCCTGGACATCATCGAGCAGCACGTGTTCCGGGTCACCCGGGTCCGCGAGCTGGAAGTCGACGAGGATATCGCCGAGAACCTGCTGCAGGCCATGGAGAAGGAACTGGTCCGGCGGCGCTTCGACCCGGCGGTCCGGCTGGAGGTCACCGACACCATGTCGGCGGACATCC
>WRBL01000174.1 GCA_009784565.1 Streptosporangiales bacterium
CGCGCACGCGGCATAAATCGCTGGAGAGCCCGGTGCGGCGAAAGCCGCACGCCGGGTTCGGAGGGAGGCTGCCCGGAAAAGGCCCGCAGCAATACGGGACCTCGCTGGGCAGCCCACCCTACGACCGTCGAGCTCCAGGCCGACGGCACCGTCACCGCGACCAGCCCCGACGGCACCCAGACCCTCCGCGGCCACCCCAACCAGGGACCGGCAACCCGCCGCGACGCTGGTCCGCCGCCGGGACGCGCCGCCTGACTGGCGGACGCCCCTAAAGACAGCCTGGCCTCCTCCCGCCGGAGTGACGCCAGGCTGTCCGCATCCGCGTCGGGGTGGCCTCGGGACGTGAACCAGGAGGCGATGTTGCGGGCGTCGCGGTCGAGGAACTGCGAGCCGTTCGGATTGGAGATGACGTCGACCACCTGGGGGTCCGGCGAAGCGCAATCCATTTTCTTCGGTGGGCGGACGGGCGCTACTCCCGTAGTCCATCCAGTGGATGGCCGACGCCGAGCAGCGCGAGTGGGTGATGGCCGGCCGGGACGACCGGGGGAGTGAGGCTGAGGAGCCGGTCATCGTCGAAGCCGGCGACGAGAGCGGCGCCAAGTCCGGTCTCGGCGGCCTGGAGGTAGATGTTCTGGCTGGCGTGCCCGGCCTCCAGCCAGACGTATCGTTCGCCTCGTTGCCCGAGGGGCGGCTGGTCGGCGAAATGCTCGGCGGCCGTTGCCAGGTCGCCGCTGATCAGCAGTAGCGCCGGGGCCTGACGCAGCCAGGAACGGTCGGCCAGGGTGGTGGCGGCGACCGGGTTGCGGTGGTCTCCGTCGGCGGTCAGGGTCAGGCAGTCGCGCTCGGCGTCGTACCGGTAGATCCCCGCGTCGAGGCCGTGGACGCTGCCCGCTATCACCGTGAGTGCCAGCGGATACAGGGCGTGGGCCGACGGGCAGGACCGGTGCTCGCCGTCGGTCTGTCCCTGCGCGGCCCAGGCCAGGAGAGCGACCTGGGCGAGGCTCAGGGACCGGGCTCCGAAGCGGCGCGTGCTGTGCCGGCGCATTAGCAGCGACCCGAGGGCTCCGTCCGGAGGCACGGGCCGGGCGGGCCGCAGGGGGGCTTCCCGTGGCGTCATCACTCCAGCCAAGCACGCCTAATCAGGTACGGGGCTGGGGTCCGCGGGCTGGATCATCTCGAAGCGGGCCTCGACCTGCGCGGTGACGACCTGCGTGGCGGGCTCGAATTCCATGGAGTCGGGCTCGCCGCCCCAAGCCCCTCCGGGGGCCGCGCCTCCTACCGCCGCGCCGCGCGCGGCGTAGAACGTGGATCGTTCGCTGGACTGGTCGGTGAGCAGGCCCGTATCCGCCGCCTCGATCAGCCCGCCCAGTTCCCCGCCGAAGGCCTGTGCGTAGTCTCCCGCCCGGCGCATGGCCTCCTTGGCGGCGTCGATCCGCGCCTGGCGGTAGACCTGGCTGTCCGGCCGCAGCGACCACCACGGGCCGTCGACCGTGACGAGTTCACTGTCCGGGAGCCGGGTCATGAGCTCGCCCAGCACGGTGAAGTCGCGGATCTTGACGAGCGCGGTGGCCCGGCCCTGGTAGCTCCGGACCCGCTCGGTCTTCTCCTTGGGCCTGATGTCGGGCCGGATGCTGGCCGCGCCGCTCTCCACCTTCTCGATCGCCTCGCCGTACTCCTTGACCAGGTCGAGCACTTGCTTGTTCCGGGCGGCCAGCCGTTCGACGACCGTCTGCCGGTCCGCGTGCCGGGCCTGCATCGTGACGGTCAGCCGGGCGATCTCCGGCTCAGCCTCGATCCGTGACTGTCCCCGGACCGAGATCACGGTCTGCTGCGTCATAGTCGTACCCGCCGTCCCTTCGCCCGCTCCCGCCTGGCTCTTCTCGCGAGGAGCTTAGACCCGGAAGCTCCTCGCGCTCACCCGGTTTCCGGCTGGCCGGCCGCCGTTCACGTCAGGCGGGCCTCCTCTCGCAGCAGGGATGCCAGCCGGTCCGCATCCGCGTCGGGGTGGCCTCGCGCCGCGAACCATGCGCCGACATTGCGGGCGTCGCGGTCGAGGAACTGCGATCCGTTCGGATTGGCGATCACATCGACCACCTGAGGCAGATCGATCATGACCAGCCAGCCCTGACGCACGAGCAGGTTGTAGGGGGACAGGTCGCCGTGGGCCAGCCCGTCCTGGGCGAGGGTCACCAGCGCCTCGGTGAGCTGGTCCCACAGACTGGCCAGCTCGTCGCGGCCGGGCCGGGTCTCGGCGAGCCGGGGCGCGGCGGTGCCGTCGTCGTCGCCGATGAACTCGAGCAGGACCTCGGTGCCGGTGATCTGCACCGGATAGGGGACCGGCACGCCGAGCGCGTACAGTCGGCTCAGCGCGGCGAACTCGGCGTGCGCCCACTGCCCGGCGATCGCCTCCCGGCCGAAGCTCGACCGGCTGGCCGCCGCCTGGTTCACCCGCGACTCGCGGGTCCGCCGGCCCTCCAGGTACCCCGAGTCCCGGTGGAACATCCGGTGGCTCGCGTCCCGGTACCGTTTGGCGGCCAGCAGGGAGGAACGGTCCGTTTCCGGAACGCCGCGCCGCAGCAGGTAGACGTCGGCTTCCTTGCCGGTCTTCAGGATGCCGAGCTCGGTGTCGACGGCGGCCAGCTCGGTGACCAGCCAGTCCGGGTGCGGCAGCGGGCCCCTCTCCGTCGGCGTGGACTGATCCCACGTGGACCAGCGGTCGCCTTCGGGCAGCCCGTCGGTGGCGTCGTTGCTGTCGTGGGCCCTGAGCCTGGGCCGGTGCCGGTCGCGCTTGGCGAACGTCTCTTCGCCGTCGAACCGGCCGCGCTTGTTACCTCTCGCGCGGCGGACCCGGCCGTAGCCGGGGTCGTAGGGATCTGCGCCATTGCGCATCAGTAGCACTCCACAGGTGAGTCACGGAAAGGACGAGCGTGATCGGGCCCGTCGCAGGCGTCTTCAGCACGGGACCCTCCTTTCCGTACGGCCAGCCCGGCGGGGGCTGGCCAGCTACCGTGTCCACCGGCACGATGTCACGCCGGTCTGTTCAAACGCAAACCCTTTATGGTGAGCCCGGGCCCTGCCCGACCGACGTGATGTCGCCCAGGTGGTGAACGCCCTCGTGGGCGGCGTGCCGGACCAGCCAGAGGGCGGTCCGGCTCTCTCCGGGAAGACGGGTGGCACTGCGCGACCAGTCGTCGCCGGACAGGCGGTTGATTTCGTCGAGGAAGCCCGAGACGGTGCCGGAGAGCTCGTCGAGGACCGAAGCCAGGTCCAGGGTGTTATAGCGGAAGCGCCGGGCTCGCAGGTCGTTGAGCATCGGCTCCAGCGCCGGTGAGTCCTCGGTCCGGACCCGGTGCAGGCGAATGGCTGACGTCGCGTAGACATCACGCAGGTGGCATGCGTATTCCAGAACCGACCAGGTGTCCGGCTGAGGTCGCCGCCGGCGCCGGGATTCGGGCACGGCGAGAGCAGCGGCCCGGGTGCGTTCCGGAACCGACGCGATGATCGTCCGGGCCTCGCCGGCGCTGAGTGCCGCGTAACTGAACCCGCAGCCGCCGCAGGCGTAGTCCTCCGCGGGCAGCGGCGGCAGTCCTGATCGCTTCCCGGCGGAACTCAACGGCCTCGGCCGGGTTCCGGTTCGCGCCACATGCGCCAGATGGAGGGGCCGTGGCCGAGGGCACGGTGATCGCCGACGACGCGGAAGCCGTGGCGCTCGTACAGGGTCAGGTTCCTCTCGTTGGAGGATTCGAGATAGGCAGGCAGGCCGCTGGCGTCCGCCCCGGCCAGGACCTCGCGCAGCATCTGGCCGCCCAGGCCCTCGCCCTGACGGTCGTGACGGGTACCGAGGTAGCCGAGGTACCAGTGCGGCGCGGAGCGCTCGGCGTGAAGGCGTTCGACCTGCGTCTGGGTGCGCAGGGCGCGGATCAGGAGGCCCCGGAACGCGGCCCCGCTGGGCAGCGCTTCCCGGAGGATCTCGCCGACCGGCAGCGTCCAGGATCCCGGCGCGGACCATAGCGCGGCGGCCGCGGCGTCGCCGGCGAGGTAGCACGGCTTGCCCCGGCGCAGGTAGCTCCGGCTCATGCTGGTGAAGAACGTCCGCAGCCGGGCCTCCCGGCCGCGCGCCTCCGGCGGGATCAGCCAGCTGAACACCGGGTCCTCGGCGAAGGCGCTGGCCAGTACCTGTCCGAGCAGCGCCGCTTCATCGCGGCGGGCGGGGCGGACCGCCTGGAATTCTCCGCGGGGGGATGCCGTTTCCCGTGCCACAGAACCTCTTCTTTCCACTGGCGTTTCCCGCCGTTTTGTGACTTCTTAGGATTTTCCCGAACTAGATCTATCGTTCACTTGTTTCGCTAGCAGAACACATCGCGGATGACGGGGGAAGCGGGCATGGCGGTCAAGACGAGCGGTGCGAGACGGTACCTGCCGGCGCTGGTGGGGCTGGCCGCCTTCGGGACGGTAGCCGGAGTGCATGCCTGCACCTCCGACAAGGACTACTACGCGAACTGCGTGGACTCGCGGACCAACAAGGTGGTCGCCTCGGGAGACTGCGACGACGCGAACCATCACATCTGGATGGCCCCGCGCAGTTACGGCACGGGCTACACGGTCCCGGCGAGCGAGCGCAGCGGCTCCGGATGGTTCCGGTCCGACGACACCGGAGCCCGGTCGAACGCCGGCCTGCCCGAGACGGGCTCGGTGCCGCACGGTTACAAGGTCAGTTCCGGCAGCGGCGGCTTCGACAGCGCGCATTCCTCCGGCGGCGGGGGAACCCGGCTTCGAGGTCAAGTCGATCTACATGTGCGAGATCGTCCGCACCGGGGACGTCGACGAGGACGATCAGCCGGTCGGCGACCAGTACTTCAGCGACCCGGACCACACCCCGATCGACGTCATCTTCAAGCTGTTCCCCTGGGAGTGGATGCTCCAGGACGAGTTCGGCCCGTCGGCGGCCGGGAACGCGCTGCTGCGCGACGGCACCGTCTGGCTCGAGCCCATCTGGAAGCTGCTGTGGTCCAACAAGGGGATCCTCCCGGTCCTCTGGGACCTGTTCAAGGACCGTCCGGAGGCGGAGTTCCTGCTGGAAGCGTATTTCGAGGGCGAGGAGCCGGAAGGCTTCCGTGGCGCGGTCCGCAAGCCCCTCCACGGCCGCGAAGGAGCCAACGTCACCATCCTCGTGAACAACGAACCGCTGGAGCAGGGGCCGACGAAGAGCAACGCGGGCGACGACGACCAGGACGGCGAGTTCATCCTGCAGCGGTACTGCCCCCTGCCCGAATTCTCCAGCGACCTGGAGAAGAAGGAGTACCACCCGGTCCTCGGCGTCTTCACCGTCCAGGCCGAGCCGGTCGCCCTCATCATCCGCGAGAGCCTGAGCCGCATCACCAACAACCTGGCCTTCGCCGTCCCCCACGTCCTGACCGGCCTCGAGTGACGGCCGTGGTGAATCGGGCCGCGATGAGACTCGGGGCCCCGGCTATCAGTTCTTGAGGAACCGCAGGTAGAAGGCGGCGAACAACAGGACAATGCCGACGTTCGCCAGCAGCCGCGGCCAGAAGTGATGTCTGAAGGCCACGATGTCCACACCGATGATGACGATCACCATCGCGACTACGTAAAGTATCGCGATCGTCTGCCTTCCCATGGCAACGTTGTACTGCATCCGCCCGGTCAGGGCAACTGACTGCCGCCGCGGAGATCCGCCCCGGCTGGCCTGGATGCAAAGATTTTCCCGGGTGCGGGTGTCGAATCCCGGGTGGCCGCTCGTGGACATAGTGAGCGGCGCAGAGAGCGCCGCCGCTTCAAAGGAGCCGACGATGTCCACCGTTACCGCTTCCCCCAGCACCACCGTCCAGCGCGTTTCCTCCCCGCTGACCAGAACGCTGCCGCGCGCCACCGCCTCGGCGGGCGTGCTGGGCGCCGCGGCCACGACCGCCGGCGCGGCCGTCCTGCGGGCCGCCGGAGTCCCGCTCGCTGCGCACGGGGAGATCCCGCTGGCAGCCTTCGCCCAGCTCACTTTCATCGCGGCGGTCTGCGGCGGGGTGCTCCTGGCCGTGCTGATCCGGCGCAGCGCCGCCCCTCGTCAGCGGTTCGCCCAGGTCACCGCCGGGCTCACCGCGCTCTCATGCGTCGCCCCCGCGGTGTTCGCCGACACGACCGCAAGCAAGATCGCCCTTGTCGGCCTGCACATCCTCGCGGCGACGATCATTGTTCCTGTGCTCGCACGACGCGCTCACTGACCGATCCGATCCGCTACAACGAGGAGCAGCCACAATGCCGCAATACCTGATCTCCGTCTGGCATGACGAGAGCTACGAGGTCGACTTCTCCACGCCTGAGGCACAGGCTCGCGTCGCCCAGGTCGGAGCGTTCAACGAGGAACTCCAGAACGCGGGCGCCTGGGTGTTCGCCGCCGGCCTGCATCCGTCGTCATCGGCCACGGTCGTGAGATCCACCGGAGGAGAAGTGTCGATGACCGACGGCCCGTATGCCGAAACCAAGGAGCAAATGGGCGGCTTCTGGGTCATCGAAGCGCCCGATCTGGACGCCGCCCTGCAATGGGCGGGGAAGGCAGCGGCGGCGAGCGGGGAACCCGTCGAAGTACGGCCCGCCCAAGGATGACCAGCCCGCTGGACGAGGTCTTCCGGCGCGAAGCCGGCCGCTGCACCGCCACCCTGATCCGCGTCCTCGGCGATATCAACCTCGCCGAGGACGCCGTGGCGGAAGCCTTCGCTATCGCCGCCGAACAGTGGCCCAAGACGGGGATACCGCCGAACCCGGGCGGCTGGATCACCACGACCGCCCGCAACCGCGCCATCGACTGGCTCCGGCGTGAGTCAACACGAAGCGAGAGGCAGCTCGCTGCTCACCGAATGCGCATCGACAGCATGGAACCTGACCACAATCCCGAACTTGACCGGCTCGACGATTTCATCGATGTCGTCGCCGACGACCAGCTGCGGCTCATGTTCCTCTGCGCCCACCCCGCCCTGGCCGCGGACGCCCAGGTCGGGCTTATCCTGCGACTGCTCGCCGGGCTGCCGACGGGCGAGATCGCAACGGCGTTCCTGGTGCCTGAGCCGACGATGGCGCAAAGGATCGTGCGGGCCAAGCGCAAACTCCATGACAACCACGCCCCCTACCGCGTGCCGGGGCCCGCGGAGCTCCCGGGCCGGCTGCACGCCGTCCTGGCGGCGATCTACCTCATCTTCACCGGAGGACACACCGCGGCTTCCGGGCAGACGCTGACCAGAACCGCCCTGTCGGCCGAAGCCATCCGGCTCGGCCGGGCCCTTGTCGAGCTGATGCCCGACGAACCCGAAGCCAGCGGACTGCTCGCCCTGATGCTGCTCTCCGATTCCCGCCGTGCCGCTCGCACCGCCGCCGACGGAACGATGGTCCGTCTCGCGGACCAGGACCGCAGCCGATGGGACCGAACGCTGATCAGTGAAGGCCACGACCTCGTGCGCTCGTGCCTGCGTCGCAACCAGCCCGGCCCGTTCCAGATCCAGGCGGCTATAGCCGCGGTCCACGCCGACGCGCCCACCGCCGAATCCACCGACTGGTCGCAGATCATCGTCCTCTACGACCAGCTCTACGCTCTGCGTCCCAACCCCGTCGCCGCCCTGAACCGGTCGGTGGCCGTCGCCGAACTCCGCGGGCCGGCCGCGGGCCTCGACGCTCTCGCTGAGATCGACGCGGCCTCGCTGGAGAACTACCAGCCGTACCACGCCGCCCGCGCCGACCTGCTCGCGCGTGCGGGCCGCCATGATGAGGCGGTGGCCGCCTACGACCGGGCCATCGAACTGGCCACGAATACCATCGAACGCGACTTCCTGGTCCGGCAGCGCGCGGCCCTCTTAACGGATGACCAGCACGGGTCAGTCCGGCAGGGCGGCGGCGACGTTCTCGGGGGAGAAGGGGAGGGTGCGGACACGGACGGACAGGGCGTCGCAGATGGCGTTGCCGATGGCGGCGGCAACCGGGCCCTGGGCGCATTCGCCGACGCCGAGTGAAGGGTTTCCGTCGCCGGGCAGGAGCTCGACGTCGACGGCGGGGACCTCCGAGAAGCGCAGGATCGGGTAGGTCTCCCAGGTGTCGCTGGTGACGCCGTAGCGGTCGAAGCGGACCTGTTCCTTGCAGGCCCAGCTGGTGGCCTGGACGGCGCCGCCCTCGACCTGGTTGGCCGCGCCGTCCGGGTTCACGACCATTCCGGCGTCGACCGCGATGGTCAGGCGGCGGACGCGGATCTCGCTGACCGCCTCGACTTCGGCGACCACGGCGCAGTAGGCGCTGGTGTTCTTGTAGCGGGCGTAGCCGATTCCCCGGCCGGCGGAACCCGTCAGCGGGGTGCCCCAGCCCGCCCGCGACGCCGCCGACGAGACCACCGCGCGGGCCCGCGGGTCACCCAGGGCCGACAGCCGGTACTCCACCGGGTCGCGGCCGGCCTTCTCCGCCAGTTCGTCCAGGAACGACTCGGCCGCGAACACGTTGAGGAACGCGCCCAGCGACCGCAGGGACGACGCCCGCAGCGGCATCTCCAGGAGCCGGTGGTTCACCACCTCATACGACGGGAAATCGTAGGACGGCACCGCGTTGCGGCCCGACCCCCCGCCGAGGGCCAGGGGCGGCTCCCAGGCCGGGTCGATCGGGGAACCGCCCTCCCGGTGAGAGGCGGTCAGCAGCGCCACCGAGGCCACCGAACCCGGCCGTGTCGCGTGGCCGTTGCTCCAGATCTCGTGGTGCCAGGCCCGCACGCTGCCGGCCTCGTCGGTCTCCGCCGCGACCCGGGCCACCCCCGCGGTGCCGAACGGGGCCCAGCCCAGTTCCTCCTCCCGGCTCCAGGTCACCTGCACCGGCCGCCCCGGCACGGCCCGGGCCAGCAGGGCCGCGTCCATCGCGGCGTCGTCGGCGCCGTTGTGGCCGTAGCAGCCGGCGCCTTCGGAGTGCGTGACCGTCACGTTCTCCGGGTCCAGGCCGAGGGCGCGGGCGAGTTCGGCCCGCAGCGGGTAGATGCCCTGGCTGTGGGACCACACCCGCAGCCGGCCCGGCTCCGCGCCCGGAGCCGTCTGCCCGGTCAGCACCGCGGTCGCGCTGGACGGGCCGATCGAGGCGTGGGCCAGGTAGGGGCGGTGGTATACCGCCTCATGGGAGAACGCGGCCGGCGCGGAACCCCGCGACGCCAGGACCGTGGTCTCGGCCGGGGCCGAGAGGAGATAGCCGGGAAGGTCCTCCGGATCGGGGAGAGCCGGGTGCTCCTCCCACTCCGCCGACTCGCGCAGGAGCGCGGCGGCGTGAAGTGCGGTCTCGATCCGTTCGGCGATGACGGCGAGGAAATCACCGTCCCGCACGACCGTGACCACCCCGGCCACGCTGGTGGCGAGGTTCTCGTCGAAGCAGGCCAGCCGGGCACCCCGGGAGGGCGGGCGGACGACCTGGCCGTAGCACTGGCCGGGAAGAGCAAGGTCATGGACGTAACGCGGGCGTCCGGTGACCTTGTCGGGCAGGTCGAGACGGGGCGCGCTGGTGCCGACGATCCGGTACTGCGACGGAGACTTCAGCGGGTACGTCCCGGTCACGTCCGTTTCCGGGAGCTCGGGAAGCTCCCAGTAGCTGGTCGTGCGGCCGTCCGGGGCCCTGATCTCGCCGTCGGACACGGTGAGCCGAGCCGCGTCCACGCCGAACTCCCTCGCCGCGGCGTCCAGGTAGAGGCCGCGGGCCTCCGCGCAGGCGACCCGGAGCGCGGCGGCACCGTACTGGACGGACATGCTTCCGGCCGTGTAGCCCTCGTCCGGGCTGAACCCGGTGGTCGCGGGCGTCATGCGGATCCGGGGCGGGTCCACGTCCAGTTCCTCGGCCGCGACCTGGGCCATCACGGTGATGACGCCCTGGCCGAGCTCGACCCGGCCCGTGTGGACGCCGACGGCGCCGTCGGGAAGGAAACGCAGCCAGGCCGACAGGCGCGGGTTGGCGGCGAGGAGAGGCGGAAGGTCGGTCACCGGAGCTCCCGGGCGGCGGCGAGCACCGCGCGGACGATCCGGTTGTGGGAGCCGCAGCGGCACAGGTTCCGGTCCAGTCCTTCCCGGACCTCGGCCTCGGTGGGGTCCGGGTTGCGGCGGAGGAGTTCCGCCGCGGCGACGACGATCCCGGAGACGCAGTAGCCGCACTGGGCGGCCTGCTCGCTGATGAGCGCGCCGGTCACCGGATGGTCGCGCAGGCCCTCGACCGTCGTGATGTCCTTGCCCTCGGCCGACCACAGCGGGATGTCGCAGGAGTACACGGCTTGGCCGTCGACCAGCACCATGCAGGACCCGCACAGGCTCAGGCCGCAGCCGAACCGGGTGCCCTTGAGGTCCAGGTGGTCGCGGAGCACGTAGAGCAGGGGAGTGCCGGGCTCGGCTTGAACCTCTTCAAGCTCCCCGTTCACCCTGACGGTATTCACATGCCGACCTTAACAGGAGAGATTTGACGGCGGAATTTTCGTGGGTAATGTCAGCAAAAAGGGGGATCAGATGGATACTCAGACAGAGACATCGCTGATCAGTCGGTTCGTCGCCATTCTCACTCCCGTTTTCGCGATAGCCGCGGGATGGGTCGCGGGCGAGGTCGCGCAGGCCGTGCCGGGGGCGCACCTGAATCAGGACCAGATCGTGGCCTTCATGGGAGTGGCCGCCACGGCGGTCATTGCGGCGGGGTGGAAATGGCTTCACGGATGGCAGCAGCATGAGCAGCGCGTCGCCCAGGGGATCGCCAATCCGGTAAAGCCGGGCCCGGTCATTCCGGGCAGTCAAACCCGGAATGACCCGGGTACGGTCCTTCCGCGGCAGGCGCGCCGGTACGCGCCCTACCCGTCCAGGCCGGACATCCGGCTCCCGGACTGACGCTCAGTCATACGGTCCCGTCGCCCGCGATCGTGCCGAGTGCGGCCCGCAAGGCGTCGGGGAGCGGCGCGGGGCGGCCCGACTCATCGACATGCACGACGGTGTGCCTGCCCTCGGCGCAGGGACCGCCGGGGCCGAGGACTCGCCACCGGTAGCCGATCGAGGTCCGGCCCGCCTTCTCGGCGGACAGTTCCACCGTGTAGGCATCGCCGGCTTCGAGCGGGCGGCTGTAGTCCACCGATACGGCCCGCCGGGGAAACCCGCCGACGATCGTTCCCGTGCCGGCCGAGCGGTAGAAGGCGTGCTCGGCGTCCTCGGCCCAGCGCAGCGGCGCGGTGAAATGGTAGCGCCCGGACGCGTCGGTCTCGGACCAGGTCACCGTGCCGTGCGTGACGAAGGGGCCGGGACCGGCAGGGGCGCTCATGGCCTCACCGTATCTCCCGCGTGAGAGCCTCTGTGCCGCGTGGTACTAGGTTGCCCCTGTGACTGATCGCCAGGGAGCAGGAGGAACGATGCGCATCGCGGTGGCGGGCGGAGGCCCGGGCGGATTGTTCTTCGCGACGCTGATGCGCCGCGCCGACCCGTCGGTCAGCGTCACCGTCTTCGAGCGCAACCGCGCGGACGACACGTTCGGCTTCGGAGTGGTCTTCTCCGACCGGACGCTGGACGCGATCAACGCGGCGGACCCGGTGCTGCGGGACGCGCTGGCCCTCCACGGCCGCCACTGGGACGACATCGAGGTCCGTCTCAAAGGCGAGCGGATCCGCTGCGGAGGCAACGGCATGGCGGCGATCTCGCGGAAGACGCTGCTCGGCCTCCTGCAGGACCGCGCGCGGGAAGCAGGCGCGGAGCTTCGCTTCTCGTCTGAGGTCACGCTGGCGGACCTGGACGGGTACGACCTGGTAGTCGCGGCGGACGGAACCGGGTCGCGGATCCGGGAGGAGCTGGTCAGCGGCGGCGCGGACCTGGGCGTGACGGTCGAGACCGCCGCCGCCAAGTTCATCTGGTTCGGGACCGACTACCTTTTCGACGGCCTGACGTTCGTGCACGAGCGCGGCCCGGACGGGAACTTCGCGGTGCACGGGTACCCGATCTCCGATGAGGTCTCTACCTTCATCGTCGAGACCGACGAGGCGTCCTGGCGGCGGGCGGGCCTGGATGAGTTCGACGCGACCCAGCCTCCCGGCGCCAGTGACCTGGTCAGCAAGAAATACCTGGAGCAGCTCTTCGCCGGCCAGATCGGCGGACACCAGCTGCTGGTCAACAACTCGCGCTGGGGAAACTTCCGGACCCGGCGGACCCGGCGCTGGCACGTCCTGGACCCGCGGCCGGCCGTGTTCCTCGGCGACGCCGTGCATACCGCGCACTTCTCCGTCGGGTCCGGTACCAAGATGGCGATGGAGGACGCCACCGCGCTCGCGGACGCCCTCGCCGCCCGGCCCGGCCAGCTGGCCGCCGCGCTGCCCGCGTACGAGGCCGCCGCCCAGCCGTCGGTGCGGAAGATCCAGGACTCCGCGCGGCCCAGCCTGGCCTGGTGGGAGCATTTCGGCCAGTACTACGAGCGGTTCGAGCCGTGGCAGTTCGGCTACCACTTCCTGACGCGGTCGATCAGCGACGGGCGGCTGGCCCGGCGCGCTCCCGCGTTCGTCGGCGCGTCCCATGAGAGCTGGACCGCGGCGCACGGGGCGGAGCCCGCGCGGACCCCGTTCGCCAGCCGGGGCTGGACGTCCCCGGGCCGGGTGGTGACCGTGGCGGCTTCGGCCGACGGGCAGCCGGTCCGCGTCGACGGCGGCGACACGCCGCTGCCGCTGGTCGCCGGGCCCGCCGCGGACGGGCCCTGGGGCGCGGCGGTGACCGCGCCCGCCGATGAGCCGGGGCTGCCCGAGGTCTACGCCCGGCTCGCCGGCCTGGCCGCCGCGGCGGATCCCCCGGCCCTCGTGGCCGTCCACGGCGGCACGCGGCTGACCAGGTCACTGGTCTGCGAACGGGCCCGGATGAGGAACGGAATCCCGGCTCTCGCCGTCACCCCGCCCGATACGGCCCGGGACGAGGCGGCGTTCGCGGACCTGGCGGTCACCACGCTGCTGTCCGGCCGCGCCGACCTGGTGGGAAGGCTCACGTGAACCCGGCTTCCGTGTCAGGACAGGACTGGACGCCGAGTCCGGTCAGCGACCACGCCGTTCCGTGGCCGCCGGACGCCGCCGCTGACTACGTCGCCAAGGGCTACTGGGCGGGCGTCCCGCTCGGTACCCTGCTGCGACGGGCCGCTGACCGTCATCCAGACCGCGTGGCGCTCATCGACGCGGACGCGGACCTGCGCCTGACGTACGCGGAACTCGCCAGCCGGGCGGACGCGGCCGCCGCCCGGCTGCTCGGCCTCGGACTGCGCCGGGGACACCGGATCGTCGTCCAGCTCGCCAGCGGCTGGGAATTCGTCGCGCTCACCATGGCCTGCCTGCGGACGGGCATCGTGCCCGTCATGGCCCTGCCGGCCCACCGCCACAGCGAGCTGTCCTACCTCGCCCAGCACTCCGAGGCCAGCGCGATCGCGGTGCCCTCGGAGCTGCGCGGCTTCGACCACCAGGCACTCGCCCATGACCTGGCGGCCGACGTCACCTCCGTCACCGGCGGACCCTGGCACGTCCTGGTCGCGGGAGACGCCGGCACGCTCCGCGACGACAGCGTCGACCTGCGCGCCCTGTGCGGCCCGGGCGACGGCGGCCCCTTCGAGGCCAGCCCGCCCGGCGGTCGCGACGTCGCGCTCTTCCTGCTGTCCGGCGGCACCACCGGGCTGCCCAAGCTGATCGCCCGCACCCACGACGACTACGCCTGCAACGCGATCCAGTCAGCGAAGC
>WRBL01000175.1 GCA_009784565.1 Streptosporangiales bacterium
CCGCCGATGTAGCGTCCCGGGTAATCGTCCCCGGCGAAGGAGAGCAATGCCCGCGAAGGCGACGCTACTGGCCCGTACCCTGATCGGCGACAGCGAGTGCTTCGGCGAGGTAGACGATGACCGGTTCCACGTGGTGGCCGGCGATATCTTCGGCGCCCGGCGGCGGACGGGACAGTCGCTGCCGCTGAAGGACGTGACGCTCGGGCCGCCGCTGGCCGGCGTGCGGTTCGTGAACGTCATGGGCGGCTTCATCAAACCGGGCCGGACCCGCCGTCCGGACCGGCGGCCCCGGTGGCTGCCCAAGCAGGTCAACTTCCCCAGCGGGGACGGGGCACCGGTCGTGTACCCGTCGATCCTGACCGGCGCGATGCAGATGGAGTCCGAGCTCGCGGTGGTCGTGGGACGCACCCTGTCGAAGGCGTCGCCCGACGAGGCGCGGGAGGCGATCTTCGGCTGGAGCGTCTACAACGACTGGACGGCCGCCGAGTACGGGGAGAACGGGTACTGGGCCACCGGCAAGTCGATCGACGGGTTCGCGTCCTGGGGCCCGTGGATCCGCACGGACCTGACCGAGGAACGCGTCATGGAGGGCCTGGCCGTGACCGGGACGGTCAACGGCGAGCGGGTCCAGGAAGGGAACACGCAGTACCTCATCTTCACGCCCAGCGAGACGATCAGCGACGTCAGCCACCGGATCACGCTGTTCCCCGGCGACGTGGTGGCGCTGGGCACCCCGCCGCCCGCCGTCGACGTCCAGGCCGGCGACCACGTCGTCTGCGAGGTCGAGGAAGTCGGCGTGCTGCGCAACGACGTCATCGCCGAGGAAACCTCATCGTAGCCAGCCGAACGAGCTGTCCAATACCGCTCAAGGCTAGGGTGAGGGCATGGAATTCGCTTCAGAATTCGATGCCGACGGGGCCGCGTCCGCGCTGACAGAGTCGCTGCGGCCGCTGGGCACGCCCGAACGGGCCGAGCAGGAGAAGCGGTACCTGAAGAGCGACCTGGAGTTCTTCGGGGTCACGCAGCCGGTGCTGCGGCGGACCGTGCGTGCGGCGGCCCGGGAGTACCCGGACCTCAGCCGGGCGGATGCCGTCGCCTGGAGCCTCGCCTTGTGGGACTCCCTCGTCTACGAGCGGCGCAGCGCGGCGGTCGAGGTGCTGCGACTGGCCGGCGCGGAGCTCATCGCGGCCGACCTCGGGACGATCGAGCGGCTCATCCGCGAATCGCGGACGTGGGCGCTGGTGGATCCGCTGGCCGGGGACATCACGGGCCGGATCGCGCTCCGTCATCCCGGGGCCTGGGACCGGATCGACGGGTGGGCGGGCGACGAGGACTTCTGGGTGCGGCGGTCGGCGCTGCTGTCCCTCCTGCCGGGGATCCGAGACGGCCGGGCGGACCTGCCGCGGTTCGAGCGTTACGCCCTGTCGATGCTGGGCGAGAAGGAGTTCTTCATCCGCAAGGCGATCGGCTGGGTGCTGCGGGAGATCTCCAAGTCCGATCCGGGCTGGGTCGCCGTCTGGACGGCCCCGAGGGCCGGCGAAATGTCCGGAGTCACCTTCCGGGAAGCGGTCCGCCGCCTCCCCGAAGCCGACGCCGCCCGCCTGCGGGCACTCAGAGACTCCCTCTAGGCTAGTTACCGCTCGTGGTCGCCGACTGCGGGCAGGCACCACCCCCAGGAGGAGATACCCCGATGCCGCGCGTCAGCGATACCAGGATCGTCGGCTACGAGCCGCTGCTGTCCCCCGCCGCCCTGCTGTACGAGCTTCCGCTCGGGCAGGCGGAGCAGGAGACGGTGGAGCGGTCGCGTTTCGAGGTCCGCGCCGTGCTGGACGGGGACGACGACCGGATGCTGGTCATCACGGGCCCGTGCTCCGTGCATGACACCCAGGCGGCGCTCGACTACGCGGCCCGGCTCGCGGACCTGCGGGCACGATACTCCGACGAGCTCCTGATCGTGATGCGCGTGTACTTCGAGAAGCCGCGCACGGTCACCGGCTGGAAGGGCCTGATCAACGACCCGGGCATGGACGGCAGCTACGACGTCCACCGGGGCCTGCGGACCGCGCGCCGCCTGCTCCTGGACATCGTCGGCTCCGGCATGCCGGTGGGCTGCGAGTGGCTGGACCCGATCACGCCGCAGTACATCGCCGACACCGTGACCTGGGGAGCGATCGGCGCCCGGACCACCGAGAGCCAGGTCCACCGTCAGCTCGCGTCCGGCCTGTCGATGCCGGTCGGGTTCAAGAACGGCACCGACGGCGACATCCAGGTCGCGGCGGACGCCTGCCGGGCGGCCGCGGCCGGCCACTCCTTCTTCAGCGTGACCACGGCGGGCGCCGGGGCGTTCGTGACCACGTCCGGCAACCCCGACACGCACGTGATCCTGCGCGGCGGGCGCGGCGGCCCGAACTACTCCGCCTCCCACGTGGCCAAGGCCCTGGACCTGATCACGACCGACGGCCTGCCGCGCCGGGTCATGGTGGACGCCAGCCACGGCAACAGCGGCAAGGACCACACCCGCCAGCCGGCGGTCGCCGGGTCCCTGGCCGAACAGGTCAGCGGCGGCGAGCTCGGCCTCGTCGGCGTCATGCTGGAGTCGTTCCTGGTCGCCGGGCGGCAGGAGCCGGGTGACCCGGCGACGCTGACCTACGGGCAGAGCGTCACCGACGCGTGCATGGACCTCGACATGACCGAGTCGGCCCTGCGCGCCCTCGCCGAGGCCGTTTCCGCGCGTCGCCGCACCGCCACGATGTGAGGAGGCGCCGGGCCGGCGGATTATCGCCGGGGAGTTCCGCTGGTTACCCCCCGTGCCTATGGTGGGGTGCATGGACATGGCCACCGCGCTCGCCGGGCTCGGCGTGACCGCGGACTCCGTCGATGACGCGACCCGGGAGCGGCTGGACCGGGACGGGTACGCCCCGCTCCCGGGCGTTCTGTCGCCGACGCGGGTCGCGGCCTTCCGCTCCCTCATCGCCGCGCTGCTGGCGGCCGAGGGCGGCCAGGCCGGGCTGGAGGTCCACCAGGAGGCGGGGACCGACCGGCTGGCGGATCTCGTGAACAAGGACGCGGCGTTCGACGTGTGCTTCACCGACCCGCGACTGCTGGCCTGCGTGGCGCACGTGCTCGGGGACTTCAAGCTGTCGTCCCTGAACTACCGGGCCGCCCTGCCGGGAAGCGGACTGCAGGACCTGCACACCGAGGGCGGGCCGGTGACCAGCCCGGAGGCCTTCCAGGTGTGCAACTCGATCTGGCTGCTGGATGACTTCACGCCCGACAACGGGGCGACCCGGGTGGTCCCGGGATCGCACCTGTCGGGGAAGACACCGCGTGACGTCCTGGCCGACGCCCGGGACGCCCACCCGGACGAGGTGCTGCTGCGGGCCCCGGCCGGGACGGTCGTCGTGTTCAACAGCCATCTGTGGCACGGCGGCACCGTCAACCGGTCGGCCCGGCCGCGGCGGGCGATGCATTCCTACTTCACCCGCCGGGGCAACGGCCAGCAGACCGACCAGCGCGAGCATGCCCGGGCCGGAACGCTGGCCCGGCTGGCTCCGGCCGCCCGGTTCATCCTCGACGTGTAGCCGATTCGGCCGCCGGCCGTGATCGTTGAAACCCGGCACTCGGTGAGGTTTGCTCGGGATATGCGATCTGATGATCCCGCGGCCGCTCACGTCCAGGAACTGGTCGACGGTTTCTGGCCCCTCCACGTCCTGAGCGCCCTGGCGAAACTCGAGGTCCCGGAGGCGATGGCCGACGGCCCGGTCAGTGCCGGGGAGGTGGCGCGGCGGCTGGGACTGGATGAGTTCGAGTTGTTCCGGCTGCTGCGGGCGGCCAGCGCGCTGGGCGTCTGCGCCGATCTCGGCGACCGCCGGTTCAAGCTCACCGGCGCCGGGGAACTGCTGCGCGCGGACGCGGAGGGCTCGCTGCGGGGGGACGTGCTGTTTTACCACAGCATGAGCCAGGGCGGCTTCGCCGACATCCCGGACATCGTGCGGACCGGCCAGGTCGGGCAGTCCGTCACGCTGGGGCCGGAAGGGTTCGACGCGCTGGCCGAGAATCCGGGGCACCTGGACGCCATGCACCGGACGATGGTCGGCAGCAGCCGCGACGTCGCGGTCGACCTGTGCCGCATCTACGACTTCAGCGTCCACCGCACCGTCGTCGACGCGGGCGGCGGCTACGGCGGGCTGCTGGCCGCTGTCCTGCAGGCGTTCCCGGACCTGACGGGGACGGTGTTCGACCTGCCGTCAGTGGAGCGCGGGGCACTCGCCTACCTGGACAGCCAGGGCCTGGCCGGCCGGGCGGGGTTCGTCCCCGGCAGTTTCTTCGACGGGCCGCCGCCGGCGGCCGACTGCTGCCTGCTGAAGTACATCATCCACGACTGGGACGACGATCACGCCCGCCGGATCCTCGCCAGCTGCCGGGACGCCATGGGCACCGACGGCGTGCTCCTCCTGATCGACCGCCTGCTGCCCAACCGCTTCGCCGACACCGCCGAGCACCGCCGGCTGGCCCGCGCCGACATGGCGATGATGGGCTACGGCGGCCAGGAGCGCAGCGAGCAGGAGATGTCCGCCCTGCTGGAGTCGGCCGGGCTGCGTCCGGTCCGGGTGGTCGGCCAGGCCTGGACCCTCAGCGTGACCGAGGTCCGGACCGCCTGAGCGTCAGGGAGCGGCCGTGTCCCGGGCCAGGGCCTGCTCGCCGGGGCGCGCGCCCAGTTCGGCCGTCGGCACCCGGAAGGTCTCGCGGGCGGTGAGCACGGCGACGATGTTGATCACGCAGACGACCGCGGTGACCACCGAGGCGCCGACCCACGAGCCCAGGCCCGCGCCGGCCCAGGCCGCGATGATGGTCGGGATGAACCCGGAGATCGCGAAGCCGACCTGGGTGCCCAGGGCGGTTCCGCTCAGCCGGACCCGGGCCGGGAACATCTCGCCGTAGAAGGACGGCCACACCGCGTTGGCGGCCTGGTAGGCCAGGCCGAACATGATGATGCCGGTGATGAAGATGAGCGGGTAGCTGCCGCTCCGGATGGCCCACAGGTAGGCGAACGTCATGATCGCCGCGCCGGCCGAGCCGCAGGCGAAGACCGGCTTGCGCCCGATGCGGTCCGACAGGGACGCCCACAGCGGGATGGTGCCGAGCGCCAGCACGTTGGCGAGCACGCCGGTCCACAGCATCGGGGTCTTGCCCAGGCCGACGGTGTCCACGGCGAAGGACAGCGCCCAGACGCTGAACACGGTGCTGGCGGTGGCGATGAGCGCGGCCAGGGCCACGCGGAGGGTGCTGGCCCAGTGGTAGCGGAGCAGCGTGGCGATGGGCAGGCGCTCGACGGCGCCCTCCGCGACTTCCTCCTGGAAGACCGGGGTCTCTTCCAGGGAACGCCGGATGATGAAGGCGACCACGGTGACCAGGGCGCTGATCCAGAACGCGATCCGCCAGCCCCAGGCCTGCAGGGAGGAATCGGACAGGGCGGCGATGGGGAGGAAGACCGCGGTGGCGAGGATCTGCCCGCCCTGGGTGCCGATGAGGGTGAAGCTGCTGAAGAACCCGCGCCGGCTGTCGGGAGAGTGCTCCAGCGTCGCGGAGTTGGCGGCGGCCTGCTCGCCGCCCGCGAAGAAGCCCTGCAGCAGCCGCAGGCAGACCAGCAGGATCGGGGCGGCCAGCCCGATGGCGTGATACGAGGGCAGGCAGCCGACCAGGAACGTGGCGGTTCCCATCGCGATGACGGTCAGCAGCAGGACCCTTTTCCGGCCGTGCCGGTCGCCGATGTGGCCGAGGACGATCGCGCCGATGGGCCGGGCGGCGTAGCCGACGCCGAACGTGGCCAGCGCGTCCAGCGTCGCGGCGGCCGGGTTGCCGTCGGGGAAGAAAACCTTCCCGAACACCAGTGCCGCCGCCGTGCCGTAGATGAAGAAGTCGTAGTACTCCAGGGCACTGCCGATCCACGCCGCGCGCGCGGCGGACCGGGGCTTTCCCTGTCTGTGGCCGGGCGATGCTTCCGCTGACCCTGGCATGCGTCCTCCTTGGCGGCTGTCCTGCGCAAATCTCTTATGTACTAACAGGTGAGTACATAGAGAGTGCACGGGCCGGGGACGGCTGTCAAGACTTGATCGCTACTCGCCTCCGGGCCGGGCGGTGAGGTGCGCGACCACCATGTCGCCGAGCAGCCGGCGCAGGCGCGGACGGTGGGCCGGGTCGAGCAGGTCCCGGTCGAAGATGGCCGCGAACGTGTGCCGGTTCGCCTCCCGGAAGATGCAGAACGAGCTGATCACCATGTGCACGTCGAGCGCGTCCACGTCGTCGCGGAACACGCCGTCGGCCCGGCCCCTCTCCAGGATCCGGGTCAGCACGTCGAGCGCGGGCGCGGCCAGGCCCGGCAGGATCGGCGAGCGGCGCAGGTGCTCGGCGTGGTGGATGTTCTCGATGCTGACCAGGCGCACGAAGTCCTGGTGGGTCTCGTGGTGGTCGAAGGTCAGCTCGGCCAGCCGCCGGATGGCCTCGGCCGGATCGAGGCCGTCGACGTCGAGCTGGGCCTCCAGCGACCGGACGCGGGTGTAGGCCCGTTCCAGGACGGCCAGGTACAGGCCCTCCTTTCCGCCGAAGTAGTAGTAGATCATCCGCTTGGTGGTGGAGGTCCTGGCCGCGATCTCGTCCACCCGCGCCCCGGCGTATCCTTCCTCGGCGAACACCCGGGTCGCGACCGTCAGCAGTTCCTCGCGGGTCCGCTCCGCGTCGCGGGTCCGGTCGCCGCCCGGGTCGGCGGCAGCGGTTGAGCTTGTCATCCTGACACAGTAACGAGAGGGCGCCCTGAAGGCACTCGCCCACTCGCCCCTGGCCGCACTTGCCCAGCCTGTGAGCCCGGGCCTATATTGAACGTACTAGTTAGTACATATGGGAGGAGTGATGTGGTCTCAGGGCGCACCTACCTGACGGGCCTGATCGGCACCGGCATCGGCCCGTCGCTGTCACCGGCCCTGCACGAGAACGAGGGAACCGCCCTCGGACTGCGGTACCTGTACCGGCGCATCGACATCGGCGACGCCGGGCTGACCGCCGCCGACACTCCCGGCCTGATCGGGTCCGCGCGCCTGCTCGGCTTCGACGGCCTCAACATCACCCACCCGTGCAAGCAGGCCGCCCTGTCCGGCGTGTCCGCCCTGTCCCCCGAGGCCGAGGCGCTCGGCGCGGTGAACACGGTGGTCTTCGGCGACGGCGGCGCCATCGGCCACAACACCGACTGGTCCGGGTTCGGGCGGAGCCTGCGCCGCGGGCTGCCCGGGGCCGCGCTCGATCACGTGGCGGTCCTGGGAGCGGGCGGGGCCGGAGCGGCCGTCAGCTACGCGCTGGCCCGCCTCGGGGCGGCCCGGCTCACCCTCCTCGACGCCGACGAGTCCCGTGCCGCGGCCCTCGCCGCGTCCCTGGCCCCCCGGTTCGGCGGCCAGCACGTCGGGCACGCCCCACTCGCCGAGCTGACCCCGGTCCTGGACCGCGCGGACGGCCTCGTGCATGCCACGCCGACCGGCATGGCCGGGCATCCGGGGATGGCGGTCCCGGCCGACGCGCTGCGCCCGGAGCTCTGGGTCGCCGATGTCGTCTACCGCCCGCTGGAAACCGAACTGGTGCGCGCGGCGCGCAAGGCGGGCTGCCCGACCCTCGACGGCGGGCCGATGGCCGTCTTCCAGGCCGCCGAGGCGTTCCGCCTGTTCACCGGCGTCGAGCCGGATGCCGCCCGGATGCTGGCCGACTTCGAGCGCCTCACGTCCACCGAGCAGGAGGACCATGATGACTGACGTGCCCGCCGGACGGTCCATCGCCACCGTCTGCCTGTCCGGCACCCTGGAAGACCGCCTGGACGCCGCGGCCCGGGCCGGGTTCGACAGCGTGGAGATCTTCGAGGGCGACCTGGTCGCCAGCGCCAGCCGGCCCGCCGACATCCGCTCCCGGGCCGCCGACCTCGGCCTGGCCCTCGCCCTCTACCAGCCGTTCCGCGACGCCGAGGGCGCCCCGCCCAGCCGGTTCGAGTCCGTGCGCCGGAGGTTCGCCGCCAAGCTCGGCCTGATGAGCGAACTGGGCGTCCCGATGATCCTCATCTGCTCGTCGGTGGCCCCGGACACGATCGACGACGACGGCCTCGCGGCCGCGCAGCTAGGCGAGCTCGCCGGGATGGCCGGCGAGCACGGCATCCGCGTCGCCTACGAGGCCCTGGCCTGGGGACGGCACGTGTCCACCTGGCAGCATTCCTGGGACATCGTCCAGCGGGCCGGCCATCCCGCGCTCGGCCTGTGCCTGGACAGCTTCCACGTGCTGTCCCGGACCAGCCAGTACGCGGACATCGCCGGTCTTCCCGGGGACCGGGTGTTCTTCCTGCAGCTCGCCGACGCGCCGCGGCTGTCCATGGACGTGCTCCAGTGGAGCCGCCATCACCGGCTGTTCCCGATGCAGGGCGGGTTCGACCTGCCCGGGTTCACCCGCGCCGTGTGCGACAGCGGCTACCGCGGCCCGCTGTCGCTTGAGGTGTTCAATGACGTGTTCCGGCAGGCCGACCCGCGCCGGACCGCGGTCGACGGGATGCGCTCGCTCGTCTGTCTCAAGGACGCCGTCCGGGCCCCGCACGGCCCGCTGGCCCCGCCGCCCGCTCTGTCCGGGATCGCGTTCACCGAGCTGGCCGTCGACGGGGAGTCCGGCCCCGAGCTCCAGCGCTGGCTGGACATGCTCGGGTTCGCCCACACCGGCCAGCACCGGTCCAAGCCGGTCGAGCTCTGGGAGCAGGGGAAGGCCCGCATCCTGCTCAACTCCGGTGTCGTGCGCCGGCCGGGCGACTCCGGGTCGGCGGCCGTCAGCGCGTTCGCCCTGGAAAGCGCCAGCCCGGCCGGGTCAGCCCGGCGCGCCGGGCAGCTGCTGGCCGGCCCGCTCCCCCGCCGGCGCGCCGGCACCGAGGCCGACCTGACCGCGGTGGCCGCGCCCGACGGCACCCAGGTGTTCTTCTGCCGGACCCCGGGCTCGGACCGCGGCGGCTGGCTGGACGACTTCCTGCCCTGCGGCCGCCCGCCCGGCGGGGACACGGGGATCACCGGCGTGGACCACCTGTCGCTGGCCCAGCCGTATGACCGCTTCGACGAGGCCGGCCTGTTCTACCGGTCCGTCCTCGGGCTCAGTAACGACGAGGCGGCCGAGTACGCTGCGCCGTTCGGGCTGATCCGGGCTCTCGCCCTGCGCGACGGCTCGGGCCTGGCCCGGCTGGCGCTGAGCGTGCCGCTGCTGCGCCGGGGCGAATGGGCCCCGGGCGTCACCCACCCGCAGCACATCACCCTGGCCAGTTCCGACATCGAGCGGACGGCGGCGGCGCTGGAGCGCGCCGGAGCCCGGCTGCTGCCGATCCCGGGCAACTACTACGACGACCTGGCCGCGCGAACCGACCTCGAACCGGGGCTGCTGGCGCTGCTGCGGCGCGTCGGCGGCATGTATGACGAAGACACGCGCGGACGCTACCTTCAGCTGTTCACCCCGGTCATCGGTTCCCGGGTGTTTTTCGAGGTCTCCCAGCGGATTGGGGGCTACGCGGGCTACGGGACGCCGAACGCCCCCGTCCGGATGGCCGCGCACCGGGCACTCGCGCAGTACGCGGCGGGCGGGAACTAAGCCAGCGGGGCCTCGAGGCCCGCGGTCAGGAAGCGGACCAGGTCGTCGAGGAGGTCGTCGATGGGCGCCGACAGCTGCGCGCCGGAGGTCATGACCGTCTGGTAGCGGGCCAGGGTGTGGATGGCGCTCGTCATCATGACCAGCCACCGCTCGGCCAGGACGTCGGCCGGAGTACCGGGCAGGAGGCGGCTCAGCATCCCGCGCAGGGTGTAGACGGTGCCCGACGGGATCACGCTCCGGTCCAGGCCCTCGTACCCGCCGTGCTCGATGATGTAGCGGGACAGCAGGGCGATGTAGTGGTTGCCCTCCTCCATGTACACCGCCATCGGCCGCACGAACACGGTGACCAGGTCCGATACTGTCGGCCGCCCGCGGGCCAGGATGCCGGCGAGCATGTCGACGCGCAGCTTCTCGCTGACCTCGGCCCGGTAGGCGATGATGTCCCGGACCAGGCTGCCGCGGTCGCCGAAGTAGTACTGCACCACGCCGTTGTTCTTCTGCCCGGCCGCGAGGCCGATGTCCCGCAGCGGCACGGCCGCGATCCCCCGCTCGGCGAACAGTTGCTCGGCGGTCATGAGGAGAAGCATCCGGGTCGCGTCCCCTCGCGAGTTGGCGCGCTCCTTGGTCGCGGTCCTGCGGTTCAGGTCCGTTCCCTCCCCTGGTATCTCAGCGATGCCGATGAGCCAGCGTATCCGGCGCCGAACCCTTCCATGCCCGGTTCGAGCTCCGGTCCGAACGTGTCAGCCGCCGTCCGCGCCGCGGGACTCGGGGTCCCTGGCCGGGCTGCTGACCGCCGTCGTCATAGATCCCATCGATGAGGCGGCCAAGGATTATCTATTGGCTTTCGGATAATCGGGGCGCTTACGGTGCTGCCGCGACGCAGTCAACGACGACTCATTTCCCTGGAGCCCCTTTCATGCCCGATTCCCCCGCCCGGCGCGCCCCCTGGCAGTTCACCCTGTGCTGGCTCACGGTCCTGCTCGAGGGCTTCGACCTGGTCGCGCTCGGCGCCACCAGCCTGGCCCTGCGGCACGCCCCGCACCTGCAGATGACCCCGTCCCGGCTCACGCTGGTCTCCACCCTGTCCCTGGTCGGGGTGGCCCTCGGGTCGGCGCTGTTCGCCCCGCTCGGAGACGTGATGGGACGCCGCAAGGTACTCCTGGGGTCCGTCGCGAGCTTCTCCGTGCTCACCCTCGTGCTGCCGCTGTCCCCGAACATCGCCGTCTTCGCGGCGCTGCGGCTGCTCGCCGGGCTCGGCCTCGGCGCCTGCATGCCCGTCGCGCTGACCAGCATGTCCGAGCACTGGCCCGCGGCCCGGCGCACCAAGGCCAACACCATCACGATGACCGGCTACCACGTCGGCGCGGTCCTGGCGTCCCTGCTCGCCCTGGCCGTAACCGGGGACTGGCAGATCCTGTTCTACGTCAACGGCGTCGCCGGCCTGGCCCTCGTCGCGCTCATGTGGTTCAAGCTGGCCGAGACCCGCGTGCCCCGGACCGGGGACGCGAGCCCGGCCCCGGCGGCGCGGGCCACCGTGGCGGACCTGCTCCGGCCCCGCTACCTGCGCACCACCATCGCGGTGTGGGTGGCCACCTTCATGGGCCTGATCCTCGTCTACGGGCTCAACACCTGGATCCCGGTCCTGATGAAGACGGCCGGCTACAGCGTGTCCGCCTCCGTCACCCTGCTGTTCGTCCTCAACGCGGGCGGCGTGGCGGGGATGCTGCTGGCCGGGTTCACGGGCGACGCCCGCGGCATCTCGCGCACCGCGTTCGCCTGGTTCGGCATCGCCGCGGTGCTGCTGGCGGTGCTCAGCATCAGGCTCCACGTGGCCTCGCTGCTGGACGTGCTGATGTTCCTCACCGGCGTGTTCGCCTTCTCCGCCCAGATCATCGTCTTCACCTACGTCTCGGAGGCCTACCCGGCGCTGGTCCGCGGGTCGGCGCTCGGCCTGGCCTCCGGCGTCGGGCGGATCGGCGCGATCGTCGGCCCGTTCATCACCGGCGTGCTGGTCAGCTCCGGCGTGGCCTACCCGTGGGGGTTCTACTTCTTCGCCGCGGCGGCGGTCCTCGGCGTGGTGGCCATGGCGGTGGCGCCCCGCGTGGCGCGGCCGTCCAACGCCGCCGACGCGGCCGACGCGGCCGGCCGGCCGGCGTCCGTGACCACGGCGTAATCTGGCCTCGCCGCCCTGGCGGCCCCACCGATGACGACGCGGAAGGCGCTCTTATATGACTCTCACGGAGGCGGACGTCGCCAAGGACGTCCAGACCGCGAACTGGCAGATCCACTACAACGAGGCCGGGCCGGCCGACGGCCATCCGGTCGTGCTGCTGCACGGCGGCGGGCCGGGCGCCACCGGGTGGAGCAACTACAACCCGAACATCGAGGCGATCGCCGCGGCCGGGTTCCGGGTCATCGCGCCCGACTTCCCCGGCTGGGGCGCGTCGCAGGAGGTGAAGGACTTCGCCTCCTTCGACCACATCGAGGCGATCGCCGAGCTGCTCGACGCGCTCGGGATCACCAGGGCCGCGTTCGTCGGCAACTCGATGGGCGGCCACACCTCGATCAGGATGGCGATCGAGAAGCCCGAGCGGGTCTCGCACCTGATTACCATGGGCGCGCCGATCCAGATGGGCCCGTTCCTGTTCGGCGCCGGCGGCGGCCCGAGCGAAGGCCTGAAGATCATGTACCAGGGCTACTCCGACTACAGCCCCGAGGGCATGAAGCGCCTGGTCGAGATCATGGTCTACGACCGGGAGCGGTTCGCCACCCCCGAACTGTGCCAGCAGCGTTCGGAGGCGGTCGCCCGGCGCCCGGAGCACGTCGCCAACATCGCCGCCTCGGCGGGCAAGGCGCCGATCTCCAAGTGGGTCGACCTCAACCGCGTCTCCGAGATCGCC
This sequence comes from Streptosporangiales bacterium, assembly GCA_009784565.1. Lineage (GTDB taxonomy): Bacteria > Actinomycetota > Actinomycetes > Streptosporangiales > Streptosporangiaceae > Trebonia. The sequence goes on from WRBL01000175.1 coordinate 12,543, forward strand.
GCCCCGGCGCTGCTGATCCACGGCCGTGACGACCGGGTCGTCTCCTTCGAGTCGACGCTGTTCCTGGCCGCCCGGATCTCCAACTCGCGGGCCCATATCATCAACCGCTGCGGCCACTGGGCCCAGCTGGAGCACGCGGACGAGTTCAACCACCTGGTGACCGATTTCGTCACCCGGTACTAACACGGAGCGCAGCCACTCATATCGCCGGGCCGCGAGCATCTTTCCCGGCACGTTATCGAATGCCGTCAGAAGGAGCAGAGAAATGGCCGCGGCGGCACTTGATCATTTACCGGGAATGGCCTGCTACCACGCTCCGAAGGGAAGGACCGAGGCGACGGCCACCGCGGCGAACAGCAGGGTCAGGTACATGATCGACAGGTGGAACAGCCGCATCGCGACCGGGCCGGGCACCTCGCCGCCGGCCACCGCCCGGGCGTGCAGCCGGTGCGCCCCGGCCAGGAACCAGGCGCCGAGCCCGGCCGCCGCCACCGAGTACGCCCAGCCCGCGTAGGGGGCCAGGGCGAGGGTCGCGGCGACCATCGCGTAGCTGTACACGACGATCTTCCGGGTGACCTGCCGGGCGGCCGCGACCACCGGGAGCATCGGCACGCCCGCCGCCGCGTAGTCGTCCTTGTAGCGCATCGCGAGAGCCCAGAAGTGCGGCGGGGTCCACAGGAAGATCACCGCGAACAGGAGGACCGCGGGGACGGAGACGGTGCCCGAGACCGCGGCCCAGCCGACCAGGACCGGAAAACAGCCGGCCGCGCCGCCGATCACGATGTTGGACGGAGAGCGGCGCTTGAGCAGCAGCGTGTAGACGAAGACGTAGAAGATGATCGCGGCGTCGGCCA
>WRBL01000176.1 GCA_009784565.1 Streptosporangiales bacterium
TCCCGAGTCGCACGCCGGGGCCGTGCGCATGTACGGTCCTGAATTCGCCGCCGACCCGGCGGCGTTCTACCGCGAGACCCGGGCGGCCCGGGGCCCGGTTACGCCGGTTCTGCTGGTCGACGATGTTCCGGCGTGGCTCGTTCTCTCTTACCGCGAGGTGCGCTACGTCTGCGACAACCCGCGGATCTTCAGCCGCAACGGCGCGCACTGGAACCTGTGGCCGCGGATCCCGCCGGACTGGCCGCTGCTGCCGCCGCTCGTCCCGATGCCCTCGGTGCTGCACGCCGAGGGCGCCGACCACCGGCGCCGGGCCGGCGCGCTCAGCGACGTCACCGAATCCCTGAACGGCGTGGACATCGCCCGGATCTGCGAGCGGACCGCCGATCAACTGATCGACGAGTTCGCGGGGGACGGCGAGGCCGACCTGATCGCTCAGTACACCGTGCGGATGGTCCCGATGGTCCTGTCCCGGCTCATCGGCATCCCCGAGGACCGGATGGACGACCTCAACCGGGACGCCATCGTCGCGTCCACGTCCAACCCGGTCGCTATCGAGGCGGCTCTGCGCGCGGCCGGGAAGCTCGGCGTCTACGTGGCCGAACAGCGCGAGAACCCCGGCGCCGGCCTGGCCGCGAAGCTCATCGCGCATCCGGCCGGGCTCACCGACGAAGAGGCCAGGCTGGACCTGCTCATCTTCGGCGGCGCCGGCCAGCAGCCGACGATCAACTGGCTCGGCGCCGCCCTGCGGCTGATGCTCATCGACGACGGTTTCTCGCTGTCCCTGCAGGGCGGCCGCACCAGCGTGGAGCAGGTCCTCAACCAGGTGCTGTGGGAGGATCCCCCGATCCAGAACCAGGTCGGCCGGTGGGCACGGTACGACGTCGAGCTCGGCGGGCACCGGATCGGCAAGGGCGACTTCATCGTGCTCGGCCTCGCGGCGGCTAACGCCGACCCCGCCGCGCGCCCGGACTCGCTCACCGCGTCCGGCGGGAACCGCGCGCACCTGGCCTACGCGCACGGTGAGCACTCCTGCCCGGTCGCCGCGCGGGAACTCGCCTCCCAGATCGTGACCCTGGGCGTCGAGATCCTGCTCGACCGGATTCCGGACGTGCGCCTGTCCGTCCCGGCGGAGGAGCTGCGCTGGACCGAGTCGACCTGGCTGCGCAGCCTTGAGTCGCTCCCGGTCAGCTTCGCCCCGGCGGCCGGCTCGCCCGCGTCCGCGTGATCCAGAAGGCTCAGAGAATGCCCTGGGCGCTGGCGCGGTAGACCAGTTCGGTGCGGTCGCGGGCGTCGAGTTTGCGCATGGCGCTGCGCAGGTGGTACTTGACCGTGCTCGCGCTGATGAACAGCTCGCGGGCGACCTGGGGGTTGGTGGCACCCCCGGCGACCAGGCGGGCCACGGACAGTTCGCGCTCGCTGAGCAGGCCGCCCGGCGGCGCGGGCCCGGTGGTGAGGGAACGGACGGCGACCTGGGCGCTGTGCGGATCGAACGCCGACTCGCCCCGGTGTACCGACCGGATGATGCGGGCCAGCTCGACCGCGTCCACGTCCTTGAGCGCGTACCCGCTGGCGCCCCGGCGCAGCGCGCCGAGCAGCAGGCGCTCGTCCAGGAACGTGGTCAGCACCACGACGCTGACGTCCGGCTGCCGCTCGCGCAGTTCGGCGCACACGTCCAGCCCCTCGCTCGGGGCCCGGTCGCTGAGCTTGAGGTCGAGCAGCACCACGTCCGGCCGCAGCCGCGCCGCCTCGGACGCCGCGCGCTCGCCGTCGGAGGCCTCGCCGACCACGGTGAAGTCGGGCTCCAGGTCCAGGATCGAACGCAGCCCCTGCCGCATGATCGTGTGATCGTCCACGATCATGATCCGCACCTCGGTACCGGCCGCGGCCGGGGGATCGGCTACCCGCGTCATCGCGTCTCCTTCTCCGGGGCGGCATCAGGGGCGCGGGAACCGGGCGGGGGAGCCGGGACGCGCACGGTGACCCTCAGGCCCCCGCCCTTCCGCCGGCGCAGCCGCGCCTGTCCGCCGAGTTCGCAGGCCCGCTCGGCGATGTTCCGCATGCCGTGGCGGTCGCTGCGCCCGGACCGGGCGGAAGACCCGGGCGACGCGGCAGTTCCGGACAGGTAGCGGGCCGCGACACCGGGCTCCCCGTGGCCGTCGTCGGAGACCGACAGCCGCGCCTCCGCCTCGGCGTAGGTCAGGCTCAGCCAGGCCTGGCTGGCCCCGGCGTGACGCACCACGTTCCACAGCCCTTCCTGCGCGATCTGGAACAGCGCGTGCTCCACCGGCGGGGGAAGCTGCCGCTGGCTTCCGCTGATCCGGACCGACACCCGCAGCGGCCCGACGGTCCGGAAATCCGCGGCCAGGTCCCGCAGCGCCTGCCCGAGGCCGGTGCCCGGATGCTCCAGCCCCGACAGTTCCGCGACCGCCGAGCGAACCCAGCCCAGCCCCGTCCGGGCCAGTTCCTTGCCGGCCAGCAGCCGGTCGTAGGCGGGGGACTCCGGGTCGATGTTCCGGTGGCACCACTCCAGGTGCAGGCCGATGCCGACCAGGCACTGGGCGACGCTGTCGTGCAGGTCGCGGGCGATCCGGTGCCGTTCCGCGCTCACCAGCTCGGCCTGGCGCACCCGGGCGAGGTGCTCCCGGGCCCGGCGCAGCTGCTCGTTCCGCCGGGTCAGCTCGGCGGCCCGCTGCTCGGCGCCGCGCCACCGCGCGTAGTACCCGGTCTTCGACGAACTGACCCCGACCAGCTGGGCTAGCCGGGTCTCGTCGGCGTCCGTCAAGGTTTCTCCCATCTTGGTTACCAGGCCGCCTGGCAGATCGTCCGGACGTCGGCCTCGCTGACCGGGCGGGGGTTGGTGACGATATAGGCGTCGCCCAGGGCGTTCCGCGCGATCTCGCCGAACTGGCCGAGTTCGACGCCGACCTCCCGCAGGGTGGCCGGCAGTCCCGCCTTCCCGCCGAACGCCCGCACGGTCTGGATCGCCGCGTCCGCCGCCTCCGCCGGGGTCATCAGGCCGGTCTTGAGCCCCATCGCGTTCGCGATGCCGGCCAGCCGGCCCGGGGCCACGGCCGCGTTGAACTCCATCACGTGCGGCAGCAGGATCGCGTTCAGCAGGCCGTGCGGCAGGTCGGTGAGCCCGCCGACCTGGTGCGAGATCGCGTGCGTCGCGCCGAGAAGGGCGTTACTGAACGCCATGCCCGCCCGCAGGCTGGCCCGGGCCAGGCCTTCCCGGGGGCCGGGCGCGGCGGGCTGCTCCAGCGCGGGGAGCAGGTGCTCGCAGACGCCGCGGATGGCGGCGAGGGCGTGGTCGTCGGTGAGGAAGCTCGCGGCTTTCGACAGGTAGGACTCGACGGCGTGGCTGAGCACGTCGATGGCCGTGTAGGCGGTGATGTCGTCCGGCACCGTGGTGAGCGTCCGCGGGTCGGTGACCGAGATGTCGGGGACGAGCGACCGGGCCCCGACGGTGATCTTGAGCCGCCGGGCCGTGTCGGTCACCACGCAGAACTGCGACACGTCCGACCCGGAACCGCTGGTCGTCGGGACCATGACCATGGGCGGAAGCGGCCCCGCGACCTTCCCGACACCGGCGAAATCGGACAGCGGCGCGCCGCCGCCCGTCGCGAGCACCGCGATCGCCTTCGCCGCGTCGATGCAGCTGCCGCCGCCGACCGCGACCAGGATGTCACACCCGGCGGCCGCGTACGCGTCGCGGCCGGCCGCCACCTCATGATCCTTCGGGTTCGGAGTGAGCCCGTCCCAGAGTTCGGCCGTTACTCCCGCCCCGGCCAGGTGCCCGAGGACCTCGCCGGTCCACCCGGCCTCGGTCACGCCGGGGTCGCTGACCACCAGCACGTGAATTCCGCCCTGATGACGGGCGGCCTGCCCGACCTGGGCCAGCGTGCCCCGGCCGAAGATGATGTCGGGGACCAGGAACTTGGCCGTCATGGAAGAGCTCGTGCGGACCACCTCCGGCGTCGGCGTTATCACGCGCCGGCGTCGGCGGGGTCACGCCGGCGTTGGCGGGGCTCCCCATCGACAGTACGCGCCCCTGGTCCCCGTGCCCAGACCCGGGTTAACCGAGGTGCCCGCGGCTGAGGCTAACGGTCCTGGACCAGGCGCGTGAGCTGGTCGGCGGCGTCGTCAAGCGGCTCGGTCGAGCGGGACGCGCGAGCGCGGAGAAGGGCGCCCTCGACGCCGCTCACGATGAAGCCCGCCAGGGAGCGGGCTTCCGCCTCCGGGCGCCCCTCGCGGGCGAGCACCGCCTCGATCTCCGCGGCCCAGCCGGCGAACGCGTCGGCGGCGGCGTCAAGCACGGCGATTGTGTCGGCGGGCGCGTACGCGGCAGCCGCGATGGGGCAGCCGAGCCGGAAACCGCTCCCGGACAGGCTGTCGGAAATCAGGCGGATCATGGCCGTGACCAGTTCCCGGCTGCTCATCGTCGCGCCGAATTCGCGGATGGCGGCCTGCGCGAAGGCGCCCGCCGCGCGTGTCGACGCGTCGATCAGTTCCAGCTTGCCGCCCGGGAAGTGCTGGTAGATCGAGCGCCGGGCGCTGCTGCTGCGTTCGAGCAGATCGGAGAGACCGGTGCCTTCGACCCCGCGCTCGCGGACGAGTTCGATCGCCGCCATCATCAGTCGCTCACGCGGCCCGTGTGACATGGGTTACACCTCTCCCGGGCGAGTAGACCGAACGATCTACCTTGTGGTTCGATTAGTAGACCACTTAGTCTACCGAAAGTCAATCGGTACTGGCACGCCGCCCTGAACGTCACGCAGTACATGCTCAACAACGGAATTGAAAGCCTGCGCCTGCCCAGGCGCGGCCACTGACCGGACCACGCCGATAAGGAACCATCATGCAGACCCTTACCGTCACCAAGATCATTCCCGCCCCGCCCGGCGACGTTTTCGAGGCGTACATCGACCACGAGAAGCTGGCGAATGTCCCCGGCGTCCGCTCCTGCGCGCTCGCCCGCGAGGGCGACACGGAGAAGAACGGAACCGGTGCCATCCGCGAACTCGACTGCGGCGCGCTCTGGCTGCGGGAGGAGATCACCGGACTCGACCGTCCGCACCGCGTGGAGTACCGCATCCGGAAGTCGAAGCCCGCCTCCCGCCACGAGTACGGCCAGGTTGACTTCATCGAGGTTCCCGGCGGGACCAAGGTCACCTGGACCACGAAGTTCGGCGCGCTCTCCGCGGCGGGACCGGTCATGGATCCGCTGTTCGCCGTTCTTTTCGGGGTGGCGTTCCGGCTCGTGCTCCGCGATGTCGGGCGGCGGGCGGTCGCCGCGGGCAGGACTCGCTGACGGTCGCTGACGCCGTTTCCCCTCACTGCACTGGACGCCGCCCGGCCGGGCGGCGTCCAGTTTTTTGTCTTCGCAGGCAGGTGTGATCAGGGTCATATAAGGGGCTTATGTAGACGCGGAATGAGGCTGGGCGCATGGTCGTTGCACCGCAAAGACGTTGTAAATCAGTCGCCAACAGCATGATCAACAACGGAATCAGCGGTGAAAATCTAATAACTCGGCTTTATCGGCAGTCACGTCAAGTACAGTGACTGCCGAGGAGAAAGTCCGGACAAATGCCTTAAATCGTTCCTGTGCTGAATCCGGCCGGTTCAGGTTTCCCCGCTGAGCCGGCGACGAGATTCACTGCCAGGTGGTCTCGGGAGTTCCCCCTCGCTCCTGGGCCGCCTCCTTCGTCGGCTGGCCGCGAATCCCCCGTCTGCGGTCGGCTGGCACCCCGGCCGTCGTGTCTGTCCCCCGCGGACGCGGCGGCCGGGAACCCGCTCTCCCGCGGGCGGCCCGCTTCCCCGGGCGGGCCGCCCGCGGGATCGAGCCCTTCTCCGCGTCGGCGGCCGTGTGCCCGGCCCGATGCCAGCCCCTGCTCATGATAGTAAGCGCGACATAATGTCTCACATACCTCTTGTGCCCGCGATGAGCCGCGGGTTAGGGTTCGCTGACCCGGGTGATCCGGGTCGTTCCCATGGAGGTAGCACGTGCTCGCGTATGAGCGGTTTGGCGAGGGCGCGCCCCTCGTCCTGATCCACGGACTCGGTCACCGGCGTCAGGCCTGGTACCCGGTGGCGCACCTCCTGGCGCCGCACCGGGATCTCATCCTGGTCGACCTGCCCGGCCACGGGGCGTCGCCCGACTTCGAGCCGCGGGGCCGCTCCTTCCGGGATTACCTGCAAGACGAGTTCGCGGCCCTGTACGCGCACCTTGGCCTCGAGCGCCCGCACGTGGCCGGCAACTCCCTGGGCGGCCTGATCGCGCTCGAGTCGGCGGTGCGGGGGCAGTCCAGCAGCGTCACCGCGCTGTCGCCGGCCGGGTTCTGGCGCGGAGATGGCTACATGGCCTACATCAAGGGGCTTTTCAATCTCGGGGTCACGGTCACGAGCGTCGCGCGGCCCGTCATTCCCGCGCTGGCGTGGACCGGTGCCGGGCGCACCCTGATGTACTCCTGGATCACGGCCCGGCCCGGCCGGATCGAGCGCCGGGCCGCGGTCGAAGACGCACGGGCCCTGGTCCGGGCCCAGGCGGCGGTGCGCGCGGCGCTGAGCGAGACCGACTACGCCTTCGGCTCCCCGCTGCCGGACGGCGTCCCGGTCACGATCGGGTGGGGCACGCGGGACCGGGTCCTCTGCCCGTCTCAGGGCCGGCGGGCCCGGAAGCAACTGCCCGGTGCGACGCACGCCTGGCTGCCGGGCTGCGGCCACGTGCCGATGTCCGACCGGCCGCGGCTGATCGCCGACTTCATCCTGCGGGGAAGCGCGGGTTCGCTGCTTCCCGATCAGGAGAGCCTGACCGCGGTCAGTTAGGTCCGGGTCCGGGCCTGAATCGTGATGCTAGGAATAGTATGCAAGACAGCATGTCCATGATACATTTCGGCTTATGTCGATCAGGAACCATCAGCTCGACGTGCTGATCATCGGCGCCGGACTCTCCGGCATCGGTGCCGCGTGCCACCTGGTACGCGAGGAAACGAACAAGTCCTTCGCCATCCTCGAGCGGCGTGACGCCATCGGCGGCACCTGGGACCTGTTCAAGTACCCCGGCGTCCGCTCGGACTCCGACATGCTGACCTTCGGCTTCGGCTTCCGCCCGTGGAACGGCACGAAGGTTCTCGCCGACGGGCCGAGCATCAAGGGCTACATCGAGGAGACGGCCGCCGAGTACGGCGTCACCTCCCGCATCCGGTTCGGCCGGCGGGTCACGTCGATCAGCTGGTCGTCGGATGAGGGCCAGTGGACCGTCAGGGCCCAGGCCGGCGGCGACACCGAGGTCTACACCGCCAGGTTCCTGATCGGCGCCACCGGCTACTACGACTACGACGCCGGCCACCGGCCCGAGTTCCCCGGCGAGCAGGACTTCAGGGGACAGATCATCCACCCGCAGTTCTGGCCGGAAGGCCTCGACTACCGCGGCAAGCGCGTGGTGGTCATCGGCAGCGGCGCCACGGCGATCACCCTGGTGCCGGCGATGGCCGGCGACGCCGGGCACGTGACGATGCTGCAGCGTTCGCCGACCTATATCCTCCCGGTGCCGGGGGCCGACCCGCTCGCCACGCCGCTGGCCCGGGCCGGGCTGCCGACGGGCCCGCTCTACAAGCCGGGCCGGCTGCGCAACATCCTGATCCAGCAGTCGATGTACAAGTTCTGCCGGAAGAACCCCGCGCTGGCCCGCCGCGTGATCGCCGGGATCACGCGGGCCCGGGTCGGCCGCGACATCGACATGAAGCACTTCACGCCGTCCTACAACCCGTGGGACGAGCGGCTCTGCGTCGTGCCCGACGGCGACTTCTTCGCGACGCTGCGCCGCGGAGAGGCGTCCGTTGTCACCGACCACATCGAGACCTTCACCGAGACCGGCCTCCGCACCCGGTCCGGTGAGGAGATCCCGGCCGACATCATCGTCACGGCCACGGGCCTGCGGATCCAGATGCTGGGCGGGGCCGACGTCAGCGTCGACGGCGAGAAGGTCAGCACCCGCGACGCCCTGATGTACAAGGGCGTCCTGATGGAGGGCGTGCCGAACGCGATGTTCGTCATCGGCTACACCAACGCCTCGTGGACGCTCAAGGCCGACCTGGCCAGCGAGTATTTCTGCCGTCTGCTGAAGCACATGGAGGCCGAGGGTCACGACCAGGTCGTCGCGGTCGCCGGCGCCGGCGACCGCGACGACGTCTCCGTCCTGGGCGCGTCGATGCGCTCGGGCTACATCCAGCGAGGCGACGCCGCCATGCCGCGCCAGGGCAAGCGCATGCCCTGGCAGCTGCGCAATGACTACTACAAGGACGCCAGGGTCCTGCGCCGCGAGCCGGTGGACGACCCGGCCCTGCGCTTCCGGTCCTCCGGTTCCGCCGGCTCCGGCTCGGAGACCGTCGCCGAAGCCGCCCCGACCAGCACCGCTGTCGCGTAAGGAGTTCTCGCCATGACCGCTGTTCAGGACACCGCTGCCGCGGACACCGCTGCTCAGGACTACCGCGAGAAGCTGCGGACCCTGTCCGAGGGCTCCGTGCGCGTCTCGTTCGAGGCGTTCAAGGACATCCCGTGGGATGACCCGGAGTACGCGATCGACCCGAAGGACCCGCGCTGGGTCTTGCCCGCGGCCGACCTGCTCGGCGGTCACGAGTGGTACCGGGCGTTGCCGCTGGAGCGGCAGGTCGAGATCGGCATCGCCCGCCAGGCCAACATCTGCAAGGTCGGCTGGCAGTTCGAGAACGTCCTGATCAAGGGCGTCCTCGATTACCTGCTGGACCGGCCGAACGGTGACCCGGAGTTCCGCTACCTCATGCACGAGGTCACCGAGGAAACCCACCACATCCAGATGTTCCAGGAGTTCGTGAACCGCACGGGAGTCGATGTCCCCGGCGGGGCCACCTGGTTCAGGGTTGGCCAGTCGCTGCTGCCGGTGTTCGCGCGGATCATCCCCGAGGTGTTCTTCACCGGCATCCTGGCCGGCGAGGAACCGATTGACCACCTGCAGAAATCCGTCCTTCGCTCCGGCTACGACATGCACCCGCTGCTGCTGCGGATCATGCAGATCCACATCGCGGAGGAGGCCCGGCACATCTCGTTCGCCCACGAGTACCTGGCCCGCCGGGTGCCGGCGCTGCCGGGGGCGCGCCGGATGATGCTCTCGCTCGCCTTCCCGGTCATCATGCGCGTGCTGTGCGACGTGATCATGAAGCCGCCGCGGTCGTTCATCAAGGCCTACGGCATCCCGGACCACGTCGTGAAGGACCTGTTCTGGGGCCACCCGACGTCGGCGAAGCTGCTGCGCGACTTCTTCGCCGACGTCCGGATCCTGGCCGAGGAGTCCGGCCTGATGAACCCGGTGTCCCGCCGGGTCTGGCAGGCCCTGCGGATCGACGGCCGCCCTGCCCGCTTCCGCGGCGAGCCCGCGCCGCAGTCAGCGTAACGCCATGCCCTACGTCGTTACGCAGTCCTGCTGCAGTGACGCGGCCTGCGTCGTCGCGTGCCCGGTCAACGCCATCCATCCCGCGCCCGGCGAACCCGGGTTCGCGACGACGGAGATGCTGTACGTCGACCCGGAGACCTGCGTCGACTGCGGCGCGTGCGCGCCGGCCTGCCCGGTCGGCGCGCTGCTGCCCGACAGCAAGCTGCCCGAGAGCCAGCTGGCGTTCGCCCGGATCAACGCGGAGTACTACGAGAGGAACCCGCACGCCGGGCGGCCGCCGCTGGCGCTCGTGAACCGGGACCGGGAACTCCCTGCCGGGCCGGTACGGGTCGCCGTCATCGGGGCCGGCCCTGCCGGGCTCTACGCCGCCGACGAGCTGCTGCGCCACCGGGGAGTCAGCGTCGACGTCTTCGACCGGCTGCCGACGCCGCACGGGCTGGCCCGCTACGGCGTCGCCCCGGACCACACCGAGACCCGGCGCGTTCTCGACCTGTTCGCCAAGATCGAGAACGAAGCCGGGTTCCGGTACCGCCTCAACGTCGAGGCCGGGAACGGCGTGACACACGCCGAGCTGCGCGAGGCCTACCACGCGGTCGTCTACGCGACGGGCGCGGCCACCGACCGCAGCCTCGGGCTGGAAGGCGAGGACCTGCCGGGCAGCGTGTCCGCGACCGACTTCGTCGCCTGGTATAACGGCCATCCGGACTCCGGCGGCGTGAGCTACCCGCTGCGGTCCTCCCGGGCCGTCATCATCGGCAACGGCAATGTCGCCCTGGACGTCGCCCGTGTCCTGACGGCGGACCCCGGGAAGCTCGCGGCCACCGACATCGCCGGCGACGCGCTGCTGGCGCTGCGCGCCAGCGAGATCCGCGAGGTCCTTATCCTCGGGCGCCGAGGGCCGGCCGAGGCGGCGTTCACGCTGCCGGAACTGGTCGGACTGGCCAGTATCGAGGACGTCGACATCGTCGTCGAGGGCGACGTGCGGGTGACCTCGGAGAAGACGGAGATCCTCGCGGAGCTCGCCCGCCGCGAGCCGAGGCCCGGCGCGCGACGGATCGTGCTGCGCTTCAACACCGCCCCGGTGCGGATGCTCGGCTCGGACGCGGTCACCGGACTCGAAGTGTCGGCGACGCGGGTGACGGCGGGCCGCGCGGTACTCACCGGGTCCCTCGAAGTACTCGAGACGGGCCTCGTGCTCCGCGCGATCGGCTACCGGGCCCTTCCGGTGCCCGGCCTGCCGTTCGACGAGGAGCGGGCCGTCGTCCCCAGCGACGGAGGCCGGGTCGAGCCCGGCGTCTACGTCACGGGCTGGATCAAGCGGGGCCCGACCGGCTTCCTCGGGACGAACAAATCCTGTGCCAAGGAGACGGTCGGGCGGCTTCTCGACGACCTCGGCGACGGGGTGCTTTCCGAGCCGACGACGACGCTCGAACGCCGCGACGGCGAGATCTCCGGCCGCCAGTGGCGGGCGATCGACGCCGCCGCGCGCTCAGAACAGGTCGCTGGCCCGGGTGTCCGCCGTCAGCACGATTCCCTGGTGCGCCCCGTGCGTCGTCAGCATGACCCAGATCGACTCGGCGAGAAACTCCGAAAGCTGCTCCGCTGAGAAGGCGCCGTCGGCGCGGTGAACCCACCGGTTCACCGCGCCGTCGACCAGGCCGACCACCCCGAACGCCAGCGGCTCGGCGATCGCGGGGTCGCCGCCCGCCCTCGTCACGCCGGCTTCGATGAGCGCCTGCAGCCGGCGGGAGACGGCGATCCGCGTTCCGCTGACGACCCGCGAGCCAGGTGCGGTGCGCTTAGCCGGGCTGAAGCCGAGGAACTGGTGGAGCAGCGGATTCTCCGATACCCAGCTCACGTACGTGGTCGCGGCGATGTCGATCGCCTCGCGGATCGTGCCGTGCGGTTCCAGGACGGGAGACAGGACCCGCATCAGGCGCCCGATGATCTCGGTTCGCAGTTGCTCGTCGAGATCGTCGCGGTCCCGGAAGATGCGGTAGACGACCGACCGCGGCACGCCCGCCCGCTCCGCGATGTCCCGGACGGCCACGTCGCCTCCGGACTGCTGAACCAGTTCGATCGCGGCGGCGAGGATCCGCTCCCGGCGGTCGGCGTTATGGTCATCCCAGCGCGTCGACCGGCCGTCGGGGGAGCCATCGTCGAGAGCGGCGGACTTCGGGGCGGCTGCGCGGGTCACGCGAGCAATTTACCTGACCGCTTGGTGACGGTGCCTGATCGCGCCGCTGTTTTCTCAGACATTGTGTCCAGTATACTTCAAGGGCCCGGGCTGAGGTACGCTTCCGGGTCATGCGGGCGGTAGTGCAGCGGGTCAGCCAGGCGAGCGTGACGGTCGACGGCCGGGTCGCCGGGGCGATCGACGAGACGGGGCTGTGCGTCCTGGTCGGCGTCACCCACGACGACACCCCGGAGAAGGCGAAGCGGCTGGCGGCCAAGCTCTGGAACCTGCGGGTCCTCGACGGGGAGAAGTCCTGCTCCGACGTCGGCGCGCCGCTCCTGGTGATCAGCCAGTTCACGCTCTACGGGGACACCTCCAAGGGGCGCAGGCCGACCTGGAACAACGCCGCCCCCGGCCCCGTTGCCGAACCGCTGGTGGACCGGGTCGTCGGCGAACTGAAGGCCCTGGGCGCGACCGTCGAGACCGGCGTCTTCGGCGCCGACATGAAGGTCGCCCTGGTCAACGACGGCCCGATCACCCTCATCCTGGAATTCTGACCCGGGCCGCGGTGAGGCCCGCGCGGTCGCAAGTGCTAGCGTCGCCCGCAGAAGGCGCGTTACGGAGCGCGCCAGAGGAAGCACGACGGGTGGGAACATGGTTACGCGCGACACCAACTGGCCCGAGGGGACTCCGTGCTGGGTCGACCTCGGCGTCAGCGACATTCCGAAGGCGATCGCCTTCTACTCCGGGCTGTTCGGCTGGGACGTGCCGCCGGGGCCGCCGGAGGCGGGCGGCTACTCGGTCGCGGCCAAGGACGGGCATGACACCGCCGGGATCGGCCCGAAGATGGGGCCCTCCGAGGCGCCCAGCATGTGGACGACCTACCTGGCCAGCGACGACGCCGACGGATGCGCGGCGAAGGTCACGCGGGCGGGCGGAAGCGTCCTGATGGGACCGATGGACGTCATGGACATCGGGCGGATGGCGATCGCGACCGACCCCGCCGGGGCCGTGTTCGGGATCTGGCAGGGCCGCGCGCACATCGGGATCCGCCTGGCCAACGCGCCCGGCGGGCTGACCTGGAGCGAGCACTTCAGCCGGGACTTCGAGAACGCGAAGAAGTTCTACGCGGCCGTGTTCGGCTACGCGTTCGACGACATGAGCAGCGACGGATTCACGTACGCGACCCTCAACCTCGGCGGACGCCCCGTCGGGGGAATCGGGGCCTACCCGCCCGGGGCGCCGGCCGGCGCCCCGCCCGCGTGGTCCGCCTACTTCGGCACCGCCGACACCGACTCGGCGGTGGCGACGGCGCTCAAGGCGGGCGGGAAGGTGCTCCGGGAGCCCGCCGACAGCCCCTACGGCCGGGTGGCGTCGGTCTCCGACGACCAGGGAGCCGTCTTCAGCCTGATCTCGGTGGCCGGCGAGAGCTAGGACGTCACCGCGCGAAGACAGTCCCGTCGAAGAGCTTGCGGGCGGTCCGGACGACGCCGGAGCGGACCACGAGCGGCGGGGTCACCGTCGTGTCCAGGGAGGCCTCGACGCTCAGGGCGCCGCTGGGGTGCTCGATCTCCAGCCGGGTGCCGCCGTCGCCCGGGAGAGACGCGAACGAGGCGCCCACCGCGCCCGGCACCGTGACGGCGGTGCCGACGCTGACCCCGCCGAGAACGCCGATCGACTCATGCACCCGCGCCGGGATCCAGGTGCGGGTGCTGATCGTCCCGCCGTGGCGCGGGGGAGCGACCAGGGA
>WRBL01000177.1 GCA_009784565.1 Streptosporangiales bacterium
CCCGCCACTGGCCGAGACCTGCTGCCCGGCGCTCAGGATGGTCACGGTGGCCAGTGTCCCGGGGTGCGGCCGCCTTCCGGCGGCCCTGGGGGGATACCGCCCCAGACCCCCGGCGTACGGGTTTCCCTTGCCGACGGTGCGGGGCCGAGCGGCCGGCCGGGACCCGCTTTGGGGACACGGTGACCACGGCTGCGCTGGACGGTTGCGGTCCCCGGTCACCCGGCACCGGCTGCCGGGCGCGGTCACGGCAAAAGCGATTAATCTACTCGTGGCCGGGGCCTCAGGACGGTGCGGCCGGTGATGGCTCTCTGCGAGTTCCCCAGGTTCCCGTTGGCGGAGATGGTGTTGATCTGGGACGGTATGAGAAGCCATGAGCCGTTCGGATGAAGGATTTTGAATTGTCGCATGACGTGCGTGTCCTGGAAGGCGACGAGATCACGCAGGCCGAGGCGGTATTCCGGACCTCGATGATCGGGCTGCCGCCCGAGGCGGAGCCCACGCCGGAGGAGCGGGCCGCGGGCCACGAGCCCGGGCGGGCTCTCGGCGTCCACGACGCGGGGGACCTCGTCGGGACGGCGGAGTCGTACGGCAGCTGGCTGGTCGTGCCCGGCGGCAAGCGGGTGCCGCACGCGGCGGTCACGCACGTCGGGGTCCTGCCGACGCACACCCGGCGGGGCATCGTCACCGCGCTGATGCGGCGGCAGTTCGAGGACATCGCCGCCCGCGGCGAGATCGTCGCCTCCCTCCGGGCGTCGGAGGCGGTCATCTACGAACGGTTCGGGTACGGCGTGGCCAGCGAGTGCGCCACCTATGACGTGGACCGCCGGCGCGCGGTCCTGCGCGACAGCGTCCCGGCCGGGTCCCCCGTCCGGCTGGCCGATCCCCGCAGGCCCTGGAAGCAGTTCGAGAGCGTCTACGAGCCCGCCGCCTGGACCGGGGCCATCGGCCGGTACGAGCCCTGGTGGCGGACGCGGGAACGGTGGGCCGCCGCCGACACCAGCCCTCAGTACGCGGCCGTGACCGCCGACGGGGACGGGTATGCCCTGTATAAGCCCGGCGACCCCGGCAACTGGTTCTCCGGCGACAACCGCACCATCGTCGTGACCGACTTCGTCGCCCACACGGCGGCCGCCTATGTGGGGCTGGTCCGGCACCTGGTCACGCTGGACTTCACCGACACGATCCGGTTCCTCGCCCGTCCGGTCGACGACCCGCTCCCCACACTGTTCACCGACCGCCGGGCCGTGCGGAAGACCAGTGTCCGGGACGAGACATGGCTGCGCCTGGTCGACGTTTCCGCGGCCCTGGCGGCGCGCCGCTACGCGTCGGGGCCGGTCGTGGTGGTCGAGGTGAAGGACGAGTTCCTTCCGTCGAACAACGGTCGGTACCGGATCGGCGGGCGGCCGCACGAGGTGGCGCGGCCGGACAGTTCCCGGCCGGACCTGACCATCGGAGCGGCGGCGCTGGCGTCGGTGTACCTAGGCGGCACGCGGTGGGCGGCCCTGGCCCAGGCGGGTCAGGTCACCGAGCACCGGGCCGGAGCGGTCGCGTCCGCCGACCAGCTGTTCTCGACCGCCGCCGCCCCG
The DNA here is from genome assembly GCA_009784565.1 of Streptosporangiales bacterium. Lineage (GTDB taxonomy): Bacteria > Actinomycetota > Actinomycetes > Streptosporangiales > Streptosporangiaceae > Trebonia. Next base: position 1,587 of record WRBL01000177.1, read on the forward strand.
TTCGCCGGCACGGGATTCTAGTCGTCTGCTACGCAGGAACGATGTCGACGTGCAACTCGGCATGACCGGACAGCACGGCGATATCGCCTAGGTCAGATGTAGCAATCTCGTCGCCGTCCTTCGCGAGAAGTACCAGTGCAGCGTCGATGACGTCCTTGGTGCCCGTCTTGGCGAGCAGGGCGCCGGCTTTCAGTCCAAGATCATCGTCGAGCGCGTGGATACGAACCGACTTGAAGGCTTTCGCCAGCTGGGCCTGCCTCGGGCCTCCATCACGCCAGACTTGGCCCACCACACCGCCGTGGCTAACCGGGAGCGACTTGCTGAGCGCCGCAGACTTGAGGCGCGCCCACATGGCCTTATCTCCACGCTCAAGCGCGAGCAGAGCACCGCTGTCCAAAATGAGTGTCACGACTGGCCCCTATTCCGACGGTCAAGATCACGGAACTCATCTGGCACGCGCCCCCGGACCACGATGGCCGCCTCGCGGTCAGTCCGGTGCTGCGCCGCGATCTCCGCATCCGTAATCTCGCCATGCTCGGCCTCGTAGTCAGCGATGGCGTCATTCAGCGCTGCGAGCCTGCGCTCACGCTCGGCCCGTTCGGCCAGCGCCTCGTTCACCCAAGCGCTGAGCGAATCCGCGCTTCCCCGCTGCACGGCCTCATTGGCGACCGCCAGCAGCTCTGCGTCTACCGTCACGGTCAGCCTCTCTTTCCGCTTGGTCATATACATAGCTTACTCCAGTTATACATTTGTCATACCAAACTTTCCGCACCCTGAATGCTACGCATAGCCACTGACATTCGATCACCCAGGCGATGAACGGTTTGGCTCTCGGCCCTCATCGCAGCGGGGTGTCGGGCCGCAGGTCGGCCTCGGCCAGGCGCTCCAGCAGTTCCACGGTCTTGCCCAGGTGCTGCCTCTCCCCTGGCTCGATGACCGCCTCGATGGCGCGGGCCAGCCAGTCCTGCCCGGACGCGGACAGGTTTTCCAGCAGCGTCTGCCCCTCACCGGTGAGCCTGACGAGCACGCGCCGCTTGTCAGCCGGGTCCGGTGCCGTCTCGATGTAGCCGGTCGGCTTGAGCAGGGCGAGCCGCTGGGCGATCGCCTGCTGGGTAACGTGCTCGGTCGCCGCCAGGGCGGAGGCGGTCATCGGGCCGCGTTCGGCGAGGCGGCGGAGCATCGCGATCTGCGACACCGTGATGCCGCGCGAGGTTTCGCCCGCCTCCTCGCGGATCCGGGACCGGATCTGGCTGATCGCCACGGCCAGGTCCACCGCCAGGGCGGCGGCGCCGGGGAATTCCAGGTGCGCACTCACGGAGCCAGTATAGATACTTGAACAAACTACTTGTGTATTTCTCTGTAATGCGCTAATCACCCAGCATCACTCCGGCGGGCCGGGGCGATCCGTGCCCATGGAACAGCTCATCATTCAATGATCGTTTCTCTCCTATCACCGCTTTTGCCGTGGAGCATGGGGCGATGAGCGTACCGGCGACGACAGGAGACATGACGATGACCGTGAGCAAGGCCGCCCCGCCCCGTATCGCGATCCTGGGCGGCGGCATCGGCGGCCTAGCCGCCGCCGCTTTCCTGCGCCGGGAGGGCCTGGCCGCCACGGTGTACGAGCAAGCCTCCCACCTGGGCGAGGTCGGCGCCGGCCTGGTCGTCGCGCCGAACGCCGCCCGCCTGCTCCGGGCGCTCACCGTCCTGCCCGCCTTCACGGAGCGTGCCGTCCGCCTCGACACCGCCTGGGAGTTCCGCCGCTGGGAAAACGGGGCGGTCCTGTCCTCCGAGAACCTGACCACCGCGTGCCAGAAGCTGTACGGCGAGCACACCTACACCGCGCACCGGGCCGACCTGCTCCGCGTTATCGGCTCCCAGGTCCCGGACGACAGCATTCAGCTGGGCCGCAAGTGCACTGGCCTGAGCTCGGGCAACGGCACGCACCGGCTGGCGTTCGCGGACGGCACCGAAGCGGAGGCCGACGTCGTCATCGGCGCCGACGGCATCCATTCGCTCGTCCGCAACACCATTGCCGGGGAGTCTCCCGCGGCGTACTCGGGCATCTGCGCGTTCCGGGCTCTCGTTCCGACCGAACGGGCCCCCGAGTTCACGCGCCGCGCGGCGCAGACGCTGTGGATCGGCCCGGATCACCATCTCGTGCACTATCCGGTCTCCGGCGGTGACCTGATCAACCTCGTCGCCTTCGCCCCGGCCGGGGACTACACGACCGAGTCCTGGACCGCGACCGCCACCATCGAGGAGTTCCTCGCCGAGTTCGAGGGCTGGGACTCCCGGCTCACGGGCCTGATCCGGGCCGCGGAGACGCCGGGCCGGTGGGCCCTTCTGGACCGGGCACCGCTCACCCGCTGGTCCAAGGGCACGGTGACGCTGCTCGGCGACGCGGCCCACCCCATGTTCCCGTTCTTCGCCCAGGGCGCCGCCCAGTCCATGGAGGACGCGGCTGTCCTCGCCCGCTGCCTCGCCGACGGCCTCGGCGACCCGGCCGCCGCCCTCCGCGGGTACGAGGAGCTGCGGATCCCCCGCACCACCCGCCTCCAGGAAGTCAGCCACGGCCGCTCGCATGTCAACCATCTCCCCGACGGTCCCGAGCAGCGCGAGCGTGACGCGGCGTTCGCCCGCCAGGACGCGCTCGTCGCCAACGGGTGGATCTACTCCTATGATCCGGCATAGGAAGTCAGGGCGAGACGTCCTCCAGGACGCGGCCTCTCGTGTGGACGGTGAACTGGGCCAGGACGGCGGCCACGATCAGGAAGGCGGAGATCAGCAGCAGCGCGGCCAGGACCGACAGGTGCGGCAGGATGGGGGCCAGCACCAGGATGCCGATGCCGCCGCCGAGGTGGCCGATCCCGTCGACCAGCGCGAAGCCGGTGGAACGGGCGCGGGTCGGGAAGTTCTCGGCCGACATCGCGTAGCTCGGCGACACCCACAGGTTGAAGCCCGCGAAGATCAGGATCGCGCCGATGAACGCCACGGTGATGCTCGCCCCGGCCAGCGCGACGAGGATCGCGCCGACGAAGGTGACGACCGTGGCGATCGGCAGCCAGTAGCGGCGTTCCAGTTTCTCCACGATGAACGACATCACGGCGGCCTCGGCGACGAAGCCGATGGTGCCGACCGCGGCGATCACACCGGCCTCCGGCGGCGAGTACTTCAGCGAGGTCAGCACCGAGGTGAAGCCCGCCGAGTAGGCGTAGACCGTGATGTACCCGGCGAACCACATGAAGAACAGCAGGATGACCCGGCGCAGGTAGACCGGATGCCGGAAGATGTCTCCGTAGGGAACCGCCTTGGCGGGCGCCCATTCGACGGGCACGTTCTCCAGGCTCGGCTCGGCCAGGGAGCCGCGCCTGCCCGCCCGGGCCTCCATGGCCGCCGCGAGCCTCTCCGCGGCCGCGGCCTGGCCGCGCTGCAGCAGCCAGCGCGGCGATTCGGGCAGCGCGAGGCGCAGTGCCAGGGCGGCGAGGGCGAGGATCGCCCCGATCCCGTACATCCAGCGCCAGCCATCGGCGAAGGACGCCCCGCCGATCGCGAACGGCAGGCCGGACGGCCACGGCGACTTCTCCGTGGTGAGGAACAGTCCCAGCCAGATGCCGACCAGTGCCCCGAGGGCCGAGTTCACGAAAATAACGGTGGCGAACCGGGCCCGGGACCTCCGGGGCGACACCTCGTTGATGTAGGTGTTCACGATCGCGAGGTCCGCGCCGATGCCCACGCCGGTAATGATCCGGGAAATCGTGAAGTTCAGGTAGTCCGCGGACAGGGCCGAGTACAGCGCGCCGAGGCCGGTGATCGCCACGGTGATGAGCATCATCTTCCGGCGGCCGATCCGGTCGGCGATCGGGCTCAGGATCAGCGTTCCGACCACGTAGCCGGCGAGGTTGAGTACCGTCGGGGTCGGCAGCGACGAGAGCGCGTTCACCGGCGTGCAGCCATGCACGAGCTGCGTGCAGGTCTCCACGAACGACACGTTGATGTCAAAGATGTCGTAGAAGGTGAACAAGAACCCGAGTCCGATGATCACGAGGTACCAGGGGGACAGCGACCAGCCTTCCAGGCGGTCGAGCCGGGCGATGATGCCACGGCTTTCCTCGGGGATCCTCTCGCCACCCTGGGCTGACGGCGTCGCAGCGGCGCTCACGGACCGCACCTCTTCTCGGGAGATAACCGTATTTATTCTGGTTTTAGCGGTCATCGTAAGCCGGAGACGGGCTCTCGTGAAGGGCCAGGCACTAACCCCGGTTAACCGAGGGCACGGGCGATGACGGAAGCGGCTGTCCGCAACCGCTCCCCCACGGCCGCCGTGTCGGTACCCCGGTCCAGGTAGACCACGGCGACCGCCGCGGCGGGGTGGCCGGTGACGCGGAGCGGGGCGGCGACCGAGGACATGCCCTTGATCACCTCGTCATGGCTGGTCGCGTAGCCGGGAAATCCGTCCAGGTAGCCCCCGGGAATCCGGGCCGCGGCCCGCTCGGCCGGAGTCAGGGCCTCCTGGATCGCGATGCCGGGCGCGCCCAGGCGCAGCGAGTGCCGCGTGCCGGGACGCTGCGCGACCGCGGCGGCCGCGTGACGCGGCTCGACGCTGACCAGGATGACGGCCTCGTCCCCGTCGAGGACGGCGACGAACGCGGTCATGCCCAGTTCGTTCGCCACCGCGGTGAGTTCGGGCAGCGCCGCCGACTGCAGGTCGGCGGCGACGCCGCGCGCGAGCGCCGCCAGCCTCACCCCGGGCACGAGCCCGCCTCCGTCGGCGCGCACGACCAGGCGGTGCTCCTCAAGGGTGCGGACGATGCGGTAGGTGATCGACCGGTGCAATCCCAGCCGGGCGGACAGGTCCGCCATCCCGATCGGCTTCTCCGACTCCGCGATGATCTCCAGCGCCCTGAGCCCGCGCGACAGCGTCTGCGACGGCGCCTTCGGTTCCTTTTCCGGATCTTGCACGGGCCCGGCTCCCAGAGTTACGGTCGTATTCAATATAAGAATGTAATGTTCGATTATAGAACATGATCTGGTGGCCAGGATGCAGTTCCATCACCACGGATACGTCACCACCGACCCGAGGGTTCAGCCCGCCGCGGGCACCGGCCGCAGCCGGCCCGCGGAACTTCCCGGCGAGACCGACGTGCTGATCGTCGGGGCCGGCCCGGCGGGCATGGTCCTCGCCGCGCAGCTGTCCCAGTACCCGGAGGTCACGACCCGGCTGATCGAGCGGCGGCCCGGACGGCTCGAGGTCGGGCAGGCCGACGGGATCCAGGCGCGGAGCGTGGAGACGTTCCAGGCGTTCGGCTTCGCGGAACGGCTGATCGCCGAGGCGTTCCACCTGACGGCGATGAACTTCTGGGCCAGCGACCCGGGCGACCCGGAAAGGATCGTCCGTACCCAGCGCACGGAAGACGACCCCGACGGGATCAGCGAGTTCCCGCACCTGATCATCAACGAGGCCCGGGTCCTGGACTACTTCGCCGAAGCCGCCGCGAACGGCCCCGCCCGGATCACCCCGGACTACGGCTACGAGTTCACCGGCCTCACGGTCGCCGAAGCGGCAGACGACCCGTACCCGGTCACCGTCACCGTCACCGGCGCCCGCGACGACGAGAAGACCATCAAGGCCAGGTACGTCGTCGGCTGCGACGGCGCCCACAGCCGGGTCCGCGACGCCCTCGGCCTGAAGATGACCGGCACGCAGGCCCTGCACGCGTGGGCGGTCCTGGACGCCCTGGCCGTCACCGACTTCCCGGACATCCGCACCAAGTGCGCTATCCAGTCGCGGCACGGCAGCATCCTGCACATCCCCCGCGAGGGCGGCTACCTGTTCCGGATGTACATCGACCTCGGAGAGACCGACGCCGCCGACAACGGCGCCGTCCGCGAGACGACGGTCGAGACCGCCATCGCGAAGGCCAACCAGATCCTGCACCCCTACAGCCTCGACGTCCGGGACGTCCCCCGGTACACGGTCTACGAGGTCGGCCACCGGCTGACCGAGCGGTTCGACGACGTCCCTCCCGGAACCGGCCGCACGCCGCGGGTGTTCATCGCGGGCGACGCCTGCCACACCCACAGCGCGAAGGCGGGCCAGGGCATGAACGTCTCCATGCAGGATGCGTTCAACCTCGGCTGGAAGCTGGGGCAGGTCCTGACCGGCGTCAGCCCGGAAACCCTGCTCAAGACCTACTCGGCCGAGCGCCAGGACGTGGCCGCCCGGCTCATCGCCTTCGACCGCGAATGGTCGGACCTGATGGCCAAGAAGCCGGGCGAGCTGCCCCCGGAGGAACTGGCGGACTTCTACACCAAGACCGCCGAGTTCCCGGCCGGGTTCCTCACCGAGTACCCGCCGTCCATGATCACCGGCGGCACCGCGCACCAGGACCTGGCCAAGGGCTTCCCGGTCGGGAAACGGTTCAAGTCGGCACCCGTGGTCCGGGTGTGCGACGCCACCCCGGCCCACCTCGGGCACCACGCCCGCGCCGATGGCCGCTGGCGGATCTACGCCTTCGCCGACGCCGGGGCGGCGGAACTGAACGCGTGGGCGGAGTGGATGCGCGACGGCGCCTGGCCGGACAGCCTGTTCGACATCAAAGTCATCTACCCCGAACCCCACGAACAGATCGATATCAGCCGAACGGACCGGCTGTTCCTGCCCCGCACCGGACCCTTCGGACTGATCGACTACGAAAAGGTCTACGCGGCCGATCCAGCCAGTGACATCTTCACCCTGCGCTCCGTCGACCGCCGCGGCTGCGTCGTCGTGGTCCGCCCCGACCAGTACGTCGCCTGCGTCCTGCCGCTCACCGCCCGGGCGGAGCTCACCGATTTCCTCGCCCAGAGCCTGGAGGCCCCCGTTGCCGCAAAAACCGATGCCGGAGAAGCCGTCGAAGATCATCGCGGTCCACGTCAGCTACCGGAGCCGCGCGATGGAGCGCGGGAACCTGCCGCCCTATCCGACCTACTTCCTCAAACCGCCGAACACCCTCGCGGCTGACGGCGACCCGGTCCTGCGGCCGCCCGGCTGCGACCTGCTCGCCTTCGAGGGCGAGGTGGCGCTGATCATCGGCGAGACCGCGACCCGCGTGAAGGCGAAGGACGCGTGGTCCCGCGTCGGGCACGTGACCGCCGCGAACGACTTCGGCGTCTACGACCTGCGCTACGCCGACAAGGGCTCCAACGTCCGGTCCAAGGGCATCGACGGCTACACTCCGCTCGGCCCGGAACTCCTGGACGCCCGCGACATCGACCCGGACGCGATCCGCCTGCGGACCTGGGTAAACGGCGAGCTGAAGCAGGACGCGGTCAGCGGCGAGGACCTGCTGTTCGGGTTCGCGGACATCGTCGCCGACATCTCCCGCCTCACCACCCTGGAGCCCGGCGACATCATCCTCACCGGCACCCCCACCGGCTCGACGGTCGTCACTCCCGGCGACACCGTCGAGGTCGAGGTCACCGCCGGCGGGAAGTCCACCGGCCGCCTCCGCTCCCCCGTCGCCGACGCGGCCTACGACCTGACCACTCCCGGGGCCATGCCGAAGGCCGACGACGCCCAGCGCACGGCGGCCTACGGGCACAACAATGACGCCGAACGGGCCTCCGATACCCCCGACGCGGTCATCGCGGCGGTGTCCGCGGTGTCCACGGCGACGCTCGCGTCCCAGCTCAAGAAGCGGGGCTATGAGTCCGTCACCCTGGACCGTCTCCAGATCACCAACCCGGGGCTGACGATGGCGGGATACGCCCGGACCGTCCGCTACGTCCCGTTCCGCGAGGACCTGTTCAAGGCCAGGGGCGGCGGCTTCAACGCCCAGAAGCAGGCGGTCGAGCAGGTCCGGCCCGGGGAGATCCTCATCATCGAGGCCCGCGGCGACCCCACCGCCGGGACCGTCGGGGACATCCTCGCGCTGCGCGCCCAGGTGCGCGGCGCCCGCGGCATCGTCACCGACGGCGCGATCCGCGACAGCAAGGCCCTGTCAGAGATGTCGATCCCGGTGTTCTACGGCGCGTCCCACCCGGCGGTACTGGGACGGCGCCACGTCCCGTGGGAGACCAACGTGACCGTGGCCTGCGCCGGGGTCACGATCTGCCCCGGCGACATCATCGCCGGCGACGCCGACGGCGTCATCGTGGTACCGCGCGACATCGCCCTCGAGGTCGCGGAGGCCTCCGCCGAGCAGGAACGGCAGGAAGAGTTCATCACCGAGCGGGTCGCGGCGGGCGAGTCCGTCGACGGCCTGTACCCCCTCGGCAGGAAATGGCAGCCCGCCTACGAGCAGTGGCTCAAGGAGAAGGACAGCGCATGAAGTTCCGCAGCGATCCCGCGAAGATCACCGGCTCGATCGCCCCGGTGGTCTCGCCGTTCCACGCCGACGGCAGTCCCGACCCCGACGGCCTGCGGGCCCTGATCCGGTGGCAGCTCGAATCCGGCAGCCACGGCATCTCCCTCGGCGGCTCCACCGGCGAGCCCAGCGCCCAGACCACCGCCGAACGGGCGGCCTCGATCCGGATCGCCGCCGAGGAGACCGCCGACCGGGTGCCGTTCGTCCCCGGCACCGGCTCGGCCAAGCTGGACGAGACCCTGGAACTGACGTCCATCGCCGCCGACGCCGGCGCGGACGCGGTGCTGATCATCACCCCGTACTACGCCAAGCCCACGCAGGAAGGCCTGTACCAGTGGTACGCCACCGTCGCCCGCGAGTTCCCTGACCTGCCGGTCATCGCCTACAACGTGCCGACCCGCACCGCCGTCGACATCGCCCCGGAGACCGTGGCCCGGCTGCGGAAGGACTTCGGCAACATCGTCGGCGTCAAGGAGACAACCAAGGACTTCGAGCACTTCTCCCGCGTCATCCGGGCCGCCGGCCGCGACACCCTGGTCTGGTCCGGCATCGAACTGCTGTGCCTGCCGCTGCTGTCCCTCGGGGGCGTCGGGTTCGTGTCCGCGACCGCCAACCTGGCCCCGGCGGCGACGGCGCGCATGTACGAGCACTGGCAGGCCGGGGAATTCGAGGCGGCCCGGGACCTGCACTTCGCGCTGCACCCGGTCACCGACGTCATCTACACCGAGACCAACCCGGCCGCGGCCAAGTGGACGCTGCACCAGGCCGGGCTCATCGCGTCCCCGTTCGTGCGGCAGCCCCTGGTGCCGCTGACCGAGGCCGGGCAGCGGAAGGCCCGCGAGCTCCTCGCGCTGGGAGCGCCGGTTCTCGAAGGCCCTGTCGCGAAGATCCGTTAGGTCGAATCATGTCTTTGAACTTGCCAGAGAAGATCGAGCACTACATCGGCGGCCGGCATGTGCCGAGCGCCGACGGCGCGACGTTCGGCGTGGCCGACCCGGTCGCGAACAAGGAGTACACGCGAGCGGCCGCCGGCGGGCCCGCCGACATCGACCGGGCCGTGGCCGCCGCGCGGGACGCGTTCGAGGCCGGGCCGTGGCCGGGGCTGGCCGCCCGGGCCCGCGCGAAGATCCTCAACGCCATCGCCGACGGCATCGAGGCGCGGTCGTCGGAGATCGCGGCCGCGGAGACGTTCGACACCGGCCTGCCGATCACGCAGGCCAAGGGGCAGGCGGCGCGCGCGGCGGAGAACTTCCGCTACTTCGCCGACGTGATCGTCGCCCAGCATGAGGACGCGTTCTCCACCCCGGCCCAGATGGGCTACGTGCTGCGCAAGCCCGCCGGGGTCGCGGGCCTGATCACCCCGTGGAACACGCCGTTCATGCTGGAGTCGTGGAAACTCGCCCCGGCCCTCGCCTCGGGCTGCACCCTGGTCCTCAAGCCGGCCGAGTGGACGCCGCTGTCGGCGTCGATGCTGCCCGCGATCATGGAGGAGGCGGGTGTCCCCGCCGGGGTGTTCAACATCGTGCACGGCATCGGCGAGGACGCCGGCGCCGCGCTGGTCGCCCACCCGGACGTGCCGCTGATCTCCTTCACCGGGGAGACCACCACCGGGAAGATCATCATGAGGTCGGCGTCCGATCATCTCAAGGGCCTGTCGATGGAACTCGGCGGCAAGTCCCCGTGCGTGATCTTCGCCGACGCCGACCTGGACGCGGCCATCGACTCCGCCGTGTTCGGCGTGTTCTCCCTCAACGGGGAACGCTGCACCGCCGGATCCCGGGTCCTCGTCGAAGCCTCGATCTACGACGAGGTTGTGTCGCGGATCGCCTCGCGCGCGTCGAAGGTCAAGGTCGGGGACCCGTCGGACCCGGAGACGCAGCTCGGGGCCCTGGTCCACCCGGAGCACTACGAGCGGGTCCTGTCGTATGTCGAGACCGGGCAGCGGGAAGGCGCGCGCCTGGCCGCCGGCGGATCGCGGCCGTCGTCGCTGACGGAGGGCAACTACCTGGCCGCCACGGTGTTCGCCGACGTGAAACCGGAAATGCGGATCTTCCAGGAGGAGATCTTCGGCCCGGTCGTCGGGATCACCCCCTTCGCGTCCGAGGACGAGGCGGTCGCCCTGGCCAACAACACGGCGTACGGGCTCGCGGCCTACATCTGGACCTCCGACCTCAAGCGCGCCCACCGGGTCGCCGGGGCCGTCGAGTCCGGCATGACGTGGGTGAACTCCCACAACGTGCGGGACCTGCGCACCCCCTTCGGCGGAGTGAAGGCGTCCGGCCTGGGCCGCGAGGGCGGACAGCACTCGATCGACTTCTACACCGAGTCCCGGATCGTCCATGTCGCCCTCGGCGACACCCACGTCCCGCGGTTTGGAGCGTGACGCCGCTATGACAGCACCACCCGACATCGTCCGGTCCGCCTACGCCACGCTCGCCGTCACCTCGCTGGAGGACGCGCGCCGGTTCTGGGTCGACCTCCTGGGCTTCGTCGTCACCTACGAGGACAAGTCCGCGCTCTACCTGCGCGGCTACGACGAGCTCACCCACCACAACCTGGTCCTGCGTTCCGGGCCCGCGGCGGGCTGCGAGGCCCTCGCCTACCGGGTCCGGACCGAGAACGACCTCACCCGCGCCGAGGCCTACTTCCGCGAACTGGGCTGCCGGACCGAGCGCTGCCCCGCCGGGCACACGCGCGGCATCGGCCCGACCGTCCGGGTGGAGGACCCTCTGGGTTTCACGGTGGAGTTCTTCGCGTCCGCGTCGCACCCGGAACGCCTCCAGCAGCGCTACGACCTGCGCCGGGGCGCCGAGGTCGCCCGCCTGGACCACTTCAACATCTGCGTCCCCGACGTGCCGCAGGCCTACGAGTACTACTCGGGCCTCGGCTTCGGCCTGTCGGAGACCATCGAGGACTCGTCGACGCTCTATGCCGCGTGGATGTACCGCAAGCAGTCCGTGCATGACGTCGCCTTCACCGGCGGCGCCGGGCCGCGCCTGCACCACCTCGGGTTCTTCGCCCACGAGCCGCATTCCGTCCTGCGGATCTGCGACATCATCGGGTCCCTGCAGCTCGAGGACTGCATCGAGCGCGGCCCCGGCCGCCACGGCGTCTCCAATGCCTTCTACGTCTACCTCCGCGACCCCGACGGCCACCGCCTGGAGGTCTACACGTCCGACTATTACACGGGCGACCCCGACCACCCGGTCCTGCGCTGGTCGGTCAAGGACCCCAGGCGCCGCGACTTCTGGGGCCACCCGGTCGTCGAGTCCTGGTACAACGAGGCCTCCCCGGTCCTAGACCTCAACGGCGCGGTCCGGCCGGTCTCGGAGATCTCCCAGACCGCGGAGTCCTCCGTCCGCGTCGGCGCGGACGGCTACACGGCGCCGAGGTAGCGGGAGAAGCTCAGCGGCG
>WRBL01000178.1 GCA_009784565.1 Streptosporangiales bacterium
ATCGAGCAGATCGTCCTCGTCGACGGCGAGCTCTCGGAGTTCGCGTTCGTCGAGCGAGACAAGGCCGGCCAGTTGCTGACTCCGGTCCTGACCCGCCGGGTGGCGTCGTGCCTCGATGCGCTGGCGGCCGGATCCGCGGCGACACTGGAGAACGGCAGCCCGATCATCTGACGGGCAGCTTCGGGCCGCGTTGTCCCGGAAGAAGGGCTGATCTGTACCAGCGACGAGGTAGACGCGCGGGACCGGACTGGGCATCACGTCAGGCGGCCGGTAACCGGCGCCTGGCGAGGCACAGAAGATCGCACCGTAAATATCCGGGTGCCGAAGCCGGCAGCGGGTCAGGTGCGGCGCTGGACGGTGTAGCGGACGGTCTGGGTCTGGATGAGGCCGCCGCGGAAGATGAAGGTGTCGACACCGTCTTCTACGAACGTGGCGCCCGCGTCGGCCGCCCATTCCAGGAAGAAAACGTCGCCCTCGTAGATCTGGGTTTTGAGGTCCCATTTAGCATTCGGGATGTCGGCGAGGAGTTGGGTGAACGCCGCCCGGATGCCGTCCTTGCCCCGTTTGACCCCGTCGGCCGATATGAACACGGCGTCGTCCGCGTAATCGGCGACGATCCCGTCCAGGTCACCAGCACCCAAAGCCGCGGCGTGATGCTGGAAGATCTCTTCCGGTGTCCGCGCCATCTCTCCTCCTTCACGACGGTTCCCCATTCACGGTAAACCGGCGGCGCCGACGGGAACAGGGGACGCGTTTCGTTTTCGGGATGTTCAGGCGGGCGGCGCTGGGGGGAAAGAATGATCCGTTCGGGATTGGCGGGTTTGGAATTATTGTCGCGGGTGCGGGCCGGGGCGCCAGTCCGTGCCGAGGGTGCCCTGGGCGGCGGCCACGCCGCTCCGGCCTCCGCCGCGGCCCCGCAGGATGTAGGCGAACCCCACCGCGACGACCGCACCGGCGACGGGGCCGGCCAGGTAGGCCCACCACGCCGACCAGTCGCCGAGCACCAGGGCCGGGCCCAGCGAGCGAACCGGGTTCATGGACGCGCCGCTGACCGGGGACCCCCACAGGCCCGCGAGCGCGATGTAGCCGGCCACGCCGAGGGCGGCGAGCGGTCCGATCTGCTGAGCCCCCGAGGCGGTTCCCAGGACCACGCTGACCAGCCCGGCGGTCAGGACCAGTTCCCAGCACATCGCGACGGGTGTCGAAATGCCGGCGCCCGGCAGGGTCAGGCCCGCGCTTCCCTGTTTCCCGATCAGGGCCCACAGCAGCAGGGTGGCGAGGACCGCGCCGGCGAACTGCGCCACGATGTAGCCGGGGACGCGCTTCCACGGGAAGTCGCCGCGCAACGCGAACGCGAGGCTCACCGCCGGGTTGAGGTGGGCGCCGGAGACCGTTCCCATGAACAGGATGACGGCCATCACCATCAGGGCGGGCGACACGACCCGCGCGGCGGGCGGGACGGCGTGCCCGCCGAACCTCGTGTTGACCATCCCGCCCCCGACGGCCACGAGGACCAGGAGGAACGTGCCCAGCAGTTCGGAGAACAGGCGGCGGGTCTCGTACTGGTCGTCGGCGAAGTCAAACGACCGGGCGACCGCGTTCGGGTGGCCCATCGACCGCATGGCGATCGCCACGCGCCGCGCTTCGGGATGCTGCCCGGGCTCCTGGCTGGTCATCTCCGCCCCTTCCGTGCACGGCCTGCACGCATGACGAGAACGACCTGCCCCGGGTGACGGGCGTCGAACCAGCCCGGGCGGAAAACGAGCGTGCCGCGGCGTGGAGTCCACGCCGCGGCACGCTGCAAGAACGCCCAGGTTCAGAAGAACTTCCGGCGGCCCGTGCGGGCCTCGGCCTTCTCCTTGAGTTCCTCGGCCCGCTCCTTGAGGGAGGCGTGCTGCCCCGGGATGTTCACGCCCGGGTTGTCGGTGCGGGTGCGCTCCGCCTCGGCCGCCAGCCGGGCGCGCTCCGCGTCGCCATCGAACCTGCCGCGCTCGCCTTCCAGGCGGCCGGCATCGGCGCCGAAGCGGCCGCGCTCGCCCTCAGCGCTCAGGTTGGCGCCCTCGTGCCCGGCACCGAACTCATTGCCCATACGGGCGTGCTCGCGCTCTTCCTTGCCCTCCAGCTTGCCCTCGATCTTGGCGGCGCGCCTGGCTTCCTTGGCTGCCTTGGTGTGCTCCTTGGCCATCTTGACCTCGCGCTTGGCTTCCTTGGCCTCGCGCTTGGCCTCGGCGGCGGCGGAATGGCGCTCGCGGAAGATCACCCAGGTGATCGCGACGGCCAGCACGATCGCCAGCAGCCACCACATCCAGGTCTGCGAGAAGAAGTAACCCATGTCAGTTCAGCCCCCTTGAACAGTGAAATCGATACGCCGGTTCTGTGCCCGGCCGGCGTTGGTCGCGTTGGTCGCGATCGGGTCCGCGGCGCCGTGTCCGGCGGCCGCCATCCGGCTGGCGGCGACCCCGTGCGCCGCCAGGTAGCTCCGGGTCGCCTGGGCCCTCGCCTTGCTCAGCGCCAGGTTGTGCGCGGCGCTGCCCTGGTTGTCGGTGTATCCGGCGACGGTCACCTTGCTCTTCGGCGCCTTGCCGAGGATCTGCGCGATGCGGTCGAGCACCGTCTGCGCGTGCGGCGTCAGGTTCGCGCTGTTCGGCGCGAAGGTGACGCCCGCAGACCCGAGGGCCTGCTTGATCTGCGCCTCGACGTTCGTGTTCTCGCCGGGGACGTTCCCCGAGCCAGAGCCCGACGAGCCCGACCCGGAAGCGCCCGCACCGGAGCCGTTCCCCGAAGCCGAACCGCTGGCCCCGGAGCCGTTCTTGGCGCCGGAACCGGAACCGCTGGCTCCTCCGTTACCGGAACCCGAGCCGTTCGCGCCGGCACCGTTGCCGGTGCCCGCTCCGGAGGCCCCGGTGCCGGAGCCCGCGGCGCCGCCCGTCCCCGCCCCGGCGTTCGCCGAGCCGGTTCCGTTAGCCGAGCCGGCTCCGCTGGTCGCGCCGGCTCCGCTGGTCGAGCCGTTCGCGGCGATGTCCTTCCAGTTGACACTGGACCCGTTCCCGCCGGGGCACGGACCGGAGCCCGTGCAGGTGTAGGTGACCTTGTTGACGGCGTTGCCGTGCGTCATCGTGTGCACGGCCGCGAGCGCTGCGGTTTTGGACGACCCCGGACCCTTGAGGTTCAGGCTCGCCCAGTTGGAATTGGACTTGACTCCATTGACGCCCTTGGAAACCAGGGCCGCTTTGGCGCTGTTTCCGAGCCCAGCATCAATGCTGTGCTTCATGAATGGGCTGAAGGCTGCCGACAGCGCGAGGGCCAACCCCCCGGCGACAGGCAGCGCTGCCTTACGACGATTCACTAATAATTCCCCCTGAACCAATCCGCCGCAATCACCGATGTCTCGGTCTCCCGTTGTCTTGCGGCGGGATCGATTGCAACGATAGCGAACCGGCACGAGTGGATCAACCCGAGAACAGCCCTGAATTCTCGGACAAATACCGTCGCTCAGGATAGGTATACCTATGATTGAATTGGCGTAGTCACGGATCGCGACCCAAAAGATTCCGCAAATGGGACGTTATGGATAACCTACACATCGGCGGTTCCCGTAACTAGGGTTAACCGTCACGGCCAACAGAACGGCGGAACTCAGCAGAAACATGAGCCGCGGCCCATTGACCGTGACGGACGACACAATGCCTACGGGTCACCGGCGCCCGCGGATCACCGGCACGCGTGAATCACTGGTAGGAGATCATCACCGGGGTCGGGCTGTGCTTCATGGTCGCCTGCGGGCTGAGCATCGGGGTGTCCTTCGTGAAGAAGTCCTTGAATCCGAAGAAGACCCCGTGCGGCGCTCCGCCGGTGACCATGTTCCAGCTGCCCTGCTTGACCTCGGGCGTTCCATTCCCGTCCATGTGCATGACGATCGCGAGGTCATCGTGACTGGTGTCCAGCTTCCCCTCGTCGGTGATCATCGTGCTGCGGAACTGGTGCAGGACCAGCGCCTTCTGCGGCAGATGGCGCCGCTGGGTGAACGTGGCGAGCCAGCGGACGACGCTGTTGACCTCGCCGATGCCGACGTGCCCGATCTGCTGCAGGGGCTGCTGCCCGGGCTGGAGCTTCCACTCCGAGTCGAGGGCGAGGCCGACGTTCGGCTCCTTGAGGAGCGACTGGTAGTGCTGGGCCTGGTCCAGCAGGTTCGCCCGGCCCGGCTGCAGGTCCAGCACGACGTATATGCCGTGCCGGGCCGCCTCCTGGATCCAGGGCCGCAGCTGGGAGACCGACGACTCCTGGGAGTAGGTCCCGTCCGGGCCGGGTGCTCCCTCGGCCACGGTCGCGATGATCTCGAAGGCGGGGACGACGGGGACGTCGCTCAACGACCGGTACTGGCGCGCCATCTTCTGGGCCCGCGCGGCGCTCTGGGACATGCCCTGCTGCCCGAGCGCGCCCAGGCTGGACACCCCCGGGTGCCCGTACAGCGCGACCAGCCGGTGGCCGGGGAACATCACCTGGCCGCCACCCGGCAGCTGCCGCCCGGTCTCGGCTTCCGCGAGCCGGCTCTGAAGCTGGCTCGCCGGGCCGAACCTGCTGCCGACCGCGATGACGTGCTTCGGCCGCAGGGCGGCGAGGGACTTGATGGCGCCGGAGTCGGTCCGCGGGTCCGTGCCGTGGACGTGGATGACGGTCGCGCCGGCGGCCGCGGCCGTGGCGTCGATGGCACCGTCGCTGTTGCCCGCGTTGTCGCCGTTGTCGCCGCCGTCGTCCGTCAGGACCGCGACACCGCCTTGTTTCGGGGCGCTCTGCTGCCCGGAGGTGCTCGTCGGCTTCGGGGTGGCGCTCTTTCCCGGCGCCTTCGTCTTTTTCGGGGCGCTGGCCTGCTCCGCGCCGGCGGTCTGCCCCGGAGCGGCGGTCTGCCCCGGGGTGGCGGTCTGCCCCGGGGTGGCGGTCTGCCCCGGGGTGGCGGTCTGCCCCGGGGTGGCGGTCTGCCCCGGGGTGCTGGTGGCGGGGAGCCCCGACACCCGGGTGGTCACCTTGATCCCCGGCAGCCTCCGGGAGAGGGCGTGCCCGGGCAGGCCCGCGGCCAGGACCGCCTGGGGGCGCAGGGCCCGGATGGCCGCGGCCACCTGGGGAGTGACCGACGAGGCGAGCACGACCGGCGCGTGCTCCGAGCGGGCCGCGGCGGACGCGGCGGCGTCGTCCCGGGCGACGATCACGACCGGCGCCGTGGTGAACAGGGTCCGTGCGAGGCCGACGGTCGCACCGCCGGCGGAATCATCGATGACCTGGACGGGGGCCGACGGGGACCGGGTCACCGCGGCGGCCAGTGCGCCGCCTTTCCCAGGCGCCTGCGCGCCGTGACCAGAGCCGGCGCAGGCGGCGGCGGAAAAAATTGCGGTAGCGGATAGGGAGACAGCGGCGATACGGGACCCTTTCATCTATACGGATCTATCCGATAGATCGCCATTTACGCTCCTAATTGCCGCCATATAGGCAAGTATTTATGACAACGTTATCTTCGGTCACCTGACGTTCATCCGAGCCGTGTTGAAACGCCCGGCTTCACCAGCCGGACTGACGGACACGCGACGAGGATAGGGGCCGGCGATCAAATACTGGCGGACATCGATCAGCCAAGGTAGCGCGTGTCGAGCGGCCGCTCGATCACGTCGCCGTCGCCGGACCTGGCGACCCAGTACGCCGCGGCCCCGGGCCGCGACGTCACAACCTCATGCACGCTCTCCCCGTGGAAGACCAGGGCCGCCCCGTCGTCGACGGCCCAGCCCCCGTCGAACTCCCCCGAGCCGATGAGGCGCCGGAACTCGGGGCGCCGCCGCTCGTCTCCGTCGTAGTGCGGGCAGCAGTTCCCCGGCAGCAGGCCCATGCCGTCATGCAGTGGCTGAAGCCGGGCCGCGTCGAACGAGTCGGTCACGCACCGTTCGAACCAGCAGTTCATCCCCGCGCTGAGCCCGCACAGGACGGTGCCCTGGTCCCACGCCCGCCACAGGGCGCGGTCCAGTCCGTGGACGCGCCAGACGGCGAGCAGGTTCGCCGTGCTTCCCCCGCCGACGTAGATCACGTCCTGCGCGAGCACGAACGATTCCAGGTCCCCGATCGTCCGGGTGAAAAGCGTCAGGTCCGCGGGCTGGCAGTCGAACGCCGAGAACGCCCGGTAGAAGCGCGCGATGTCCCCCTCCGCGTCTCCGCCGGCCGTCGGGACGAAGCACACCTTCGGCCGCGGCCCGCCCGCCAGCGACAGCACGTACTGGTCAAGGAGCGGATTATCCGGCTCCATCGAGAATCCGCCGCCGCCCATCGCCACCACACGCCGCATTCCCCCAGCATTTCCCGCGATAACCAGCGGAAACGGATCGACTTAATTCCCTCCGGCGCGCGGCGTCCAGGACGCAGCGCCACTCGGCGTCGGTCACGAAGACCTGGGCCACGTTCGCGGTCATCGTCACCAGGTCGGCGCGCGGCGACGCGCCCCGAACTCCGCCGCCATCCCCGCGTACGCCGCCAGGTCAGACCGGTCGGGGTCGAGCGGGTCATACAGCGCCGCCAGACGCGGGTCCTCGAACAGAGCGTCCGCCACAGGGCCCGATAGTAGGCCTGTCCCGCGGTCGCGGCACCTGGATTCCGGGCTAGCCGCCGTCCGGGTCTCCGCCTCCGCAGGCTCATAGGGCGCGAGTTGGACCCGCGAATCACCACATAACCCCCGCCCCTGGAGCCGTCTAGCGCCCTATGACGCCCGAACACGCGCGACGAGACAGACAGCGGCGCAGCCGCGGCCGCGGGAAGCCAACGGGAAACCGACGGGGGCCGACGGGAAGCCGCCCCAGCGACCGTGACAAGTGCCCCGAATTCGGGCAGCATTAAGGCACGGCGCACAAAGGGCGGGCGGATGGGCGTACTCCGGAAGACGTTCGAGACGGTCGACTTCGGGGACGGCCGCGACGGCCACTGGGCCGCCCGGATCCGGATGCTGTGGCCCCGCGCGGAGAAGGCACTGGCCCCCGAGGCGTTTACCCCGGAAGGCGCGGCCAGCGCCCGCCGGCTGTTCTGCCGCCACATGCCGGAACTCGTCCCGGCCCTGGACATGCTGTCCTGGCAGGCCGGGGTGCCGAACGGCCAGACGTTCCTGACTCTCGCCGCGCTGCGGCCGTTCCTCGCGGGCTGTACCCAGATCGGCGGGCCCGGGGTGCTGCTGCGCAACTACGACTTCGATCCCGCCGAGGTCGAGGGCCTGATCGTGCGCTCGAACCTGCTCCGGCCGGTGATCGGCACCCAGGACGGCGGGTGGGGGCTCCTGGACGGGATGAACGACGCGGGCCTGGCGGTGTCGCTGACCTTCGGCGGCCGGATCGCCCAGGGTCCGGGTTTCGCGATCATCATCGTGCTCCGCTATCTGCTGGAGACCTGCGACACGGTCGACCAGGCGCTGGCCCGGCTGGCCTCGATCCCGGTGGGCGTCCCCCAGAACGTGACCCTGGCCGACCGCCGCCAGGCGGTCACCGTCTACACGGGTCCCGACATCGCGATGCTGCGCGCCCCGGACGCGTGCGCCGCCAACCACCAGCACTTTCCCGTCCCCGCGGATCAGGAACGCAACACCCGCACGACCGAACGGATCATGGCTATCCGTTCGTCCGGTCCTTCTGTGGCCGCGATGCTAAGGCCGCCGCTCTACTCCGTCGATTATGACGGCGCGCTGGGGACCGTCTATACCGCCTGCTACCGGCCGGAGGCCGGGCAGGTGACGTATTACTGGCCCGGGCGGAGGTGGGAGCTGTCGTTCGGCAGGTTCTATCCGGAGGTCCGCACCATGCCCCTCGGACTAGTTTCAAATCCGTAGCATCCGGGCATTCTGCGCAATGAAATAACTCCATTTGCGGGATATCCGAAGAATGCGCGAGGTGCGCCGTGCGAGTCCGCTTCCTGCCCGTCTGGATCACCGGAGCCGCGGTCGTGATCTGCGGATGCTCGACCGGGAGCGGTACCGCGCACCACACGGCGGCGGCCGCCGCGAAGCCGCCGGGTTCCGTCTCGCGCTCCGCGCCCGCCGCGTCGCCCTCGTCTTCGCCCGCCGCGTCGCCCTCGTCCCGGCCGTCGCCTTCCGCCACGCCGACAGCGACCGCGGAGCCGAAGCGCCAGGCGACGAAGAAGCCTGCCGCGGCCAATCTTCAGCTCGGGGATCACGGCCCGGCCGTTTACAGATTGCAGCGGCGCCTGATGAGCCTGGGGTACTGGATCGACTCGGCCAACGGGCAGTTCGGCGACACGACCCAGCAGGCGGTGTACGCGCTGCAGAAGGAGGCGGGCCTGACCCGCGACGGCGTCGCCGGCCCGAAGACGATGGCGGCCCTGGCCGCGGCCCCCGGCCCGGTGCCCGCACCCGCGGCGGTCACGTCATCGAGGTTGATCTCTCCAAGGACCTGCTGCTGATCGTCAATGACGGGAAGGTCGCCGACATCCTGAACACGTCCACCGCCGGCGGCTACGCCTACACCACGACCGGCGGCGGAACCGCCATCGCGACCACGCCGACCGGGGTGTTCCGGATCGAGCGGACGGTGGACGGCATGGACGTCTCGCCGCTGGGCGAACTGTGGAGGCCCCGGTACTTCTACGGCGGGTACGCGGTTCACGGGGACGGCTCGGTGCCGCCGTACCCGGCGTCGCACGGCTGCGTACGGATCAGCGACGCGGCCATCGACTGGGTCTGGGCCGCCAACCAGGCCCCGATCGGCACCGAGGTGGACATCTACGGCTGAGCCGCGGGGCGTTCCAGGTAGCGGCCGTCCGGCTCGGCGAAGCCGAACTGGCGGTACAGCCCGTGGGCATCGGAGGTGTGGAGCATCCAGCGGAACTTCGCACCGGGGCCCAGGTCGATCATGACCCGGACCAGTTCCTTGCCCAGGCCGTGGCCCCGCTCGGACCCCAGGACGTAGACGTCGGCCAGGTAGACGGTCTGGAAACCGTCGGAGACGGCCCGGGCGAAGCCGACCATGCGGCCGGTGCCGTCGTAGGCGCCGACGACCCGCCAGGCGGCCTTGAGCTGCTGCTCGAAGTCCTCCCGGGTGCGGCTGCGCCCCCAGTAGGCCTCGGTGGACAGGAAGTCCCAGGCGGCGTCGGCGTCGATCCGCGCGGCGTCGTCGTCCAGCTCGTATCCGTCGTGGGTGATAATCACGCCCGTGACATTAGCTGGCGGGCCCTTCGAGGACGAACGAATTCGGCGTCTGGTTCGGGGGCCGGGTTCCCTCCCAGGTCACCGACAGTTCGCTGAAGTAGCGTCCCTCCGACGAGGACTTCACCCCCGACAGCGTCACCGCCACCGGGTACTTCCCGTACTTGCCCTCGGCGCAGTTGGGCTGGCACAGGTTCTCGTACAGCGTGCCCTGGCCGGATGCCGCGAGAGTCCCCCAGTTGCTCCAGGTCATGTTCTCGACGCCGAGGTTGCCGTCGGCGCACGCGATCACGATGCCCGACGGCCGGGCGCTCAGCCCGGGCGACGCCACGTCGCAGTCGGCCACCACCCGGGTGAGCGCCGGGGAGGTCGCCGGCGCCGAGGGCCGAGACGACGACGGGCCCGGCGCCGGACGGCTGGCGGCGGGCCTGCCGGCCGCGGAACCGCCGGCCGTCGAACCGCCGGCGGCGGCGTGGCTGGCACCGGCGCTGGCGGCGGTGGCGGCGGGCCGGGCCGGCGCACGGGACGGACGCGCCGAGCGGGCGGAAACCGGGTTCGCGGCGGCGGACGCCTGGGCGACTGGTCCGGAGCGTTTGGGAGCGGCGGCGGAGCCGGACGGGTTGCAGGCGGACAGGGCCAGGGCCGATCCGGCCAGTGCGAAGAGGGCGAGCGGCAAGCGCGAATTACGTGTCATGCCCTCTATAACGGACTTCCCCGCCTTGCGGTTAGAAGATCTTGAATACGAGCCTGGCCGGGCGCCGGTCAGAGCTGGACACCGCGGGTGAGGGCCCCGTCCACGACCAGGTTGGTCCCGGTGACGAAGCTGGCGGCCGGACTCGCCAGGAACGCTACTGCCCGGGCGATCTCCTCGGGCTTCCCCATTCGTCCCGTGGGGTTGAGCGCCAGGGCTTCCGCGAAGAACTCCGGGTTCTCCCGCTGCGTGGTGTCCCACACCCCGCCCGGGAAGAACGTGTTGCCCGGCGAAACGCTGTTGGCCCGGATGTTCTTGCCCGCGAGCTGGTAGGCCAGTCCCTGCGTGTAGTGGACGATCGCGGCCTTGAAGGTGCCATAGGCCCCCGCGGCGAAATCGATCTCGCGTCCCGACACGCTGGAGATCGTCACGATCGACGCCGACGCAGAGCGCTCCAGGTACGGCATCGCGGCCTGAACCACCCCGACGGTGCCCATCATGTCCACGTCGAAGCTGCTGCGCCAGTTCTCCGGCGAATCACCGATCGCCAGCGCGCTGACATTCGCGACCACGATGTCGATGCCGCCGAGCCCGGACGCCGCGTCCGCCACCCAGGCACGGACCCGGGCCTCGTCGCCCACGTCGGCCACGTAGCCGGTCACGGCGCCGGCGCTGCCCGCCATATCGTCGGCCGCGGCCGCGATGGCATCCGCCGTACGGGCGCAGAACGCCACCGAGGTGCCCTCGGAGGCCAGCGTTTCCACGACGGCACGGCCGATCCCGCGGGTTCCGCCCGTCACCAGGGCCCGGAGGCCCTTCAGTCCCAGGTCCATCGCATTCCTCCGTTACAGGCTGGCGGCCGAGCCGCGCAGGTGAGCGTGGAGCCCGTCGTAGACGGCGCGGTCCGGAAGCAGGCCCTTGGGCACCTTGACCACGGAGCTGTAGTTGGCGTCCACCACGTTGGCCAGCGGAGCCTCGCTGACCTGTGACAGCAGCTGATAGGCGTCCATCGTGTCCAGGCCGTAGAGGCCGGCCAGCCACTGCGTCATCTGGACCGAGCTGATCCGCCAGGCGTCCTCCAGCGGGCGGCTGGACCCGACGACCATGAGATGGGTGTCGGACTCGATGCGCGGCCAGGCCGGGCCGCCGCCCTTGACCAGGTCGACGATGAGGGTGACGTTCATCGCTCCCTCCACGGCGGTGCCGCAGGCCTCGCCTTCGCCCTGGCGGTAATGGCCGTCACCGACCGAGAACAGCGCGCCGGGGACGTTGACCGGCAGGTAGCAGGTCGCGCCGGCACGCATTTCCGGAGTGTCCATGTTGCCGCCGAACGCGTCCGGGACCAGGGATGACCGCGCCTCACCCGCCGCCGGGGCCACGCCCACGGTGCCGAGCATCGGGTTCATCGGCAGTTCCAGCCGCAGGTCGCTGGACTGCGCCTGAAACCCGACCGTTCCCCTGGCGCTGTCCACCTCGTAGATCCAGGTGCGTTCGGGCAGCGGATCTTGCAGGGTGGCGGTGCGGTCGGTGCTGGTCAGTCCGCCGAAGAGCGGGATCGTGGCCGACGCGCCGAACGACCGGGCCGGGGTCAGGTCCGCGAAGTGCAGCGCGAGCGTGTCGCCGGGCTCGGCGCCCTCGACGTAGAACGGCCCGGTCTGCGGGTTGACGAAAGGCATGGTCAGCTTCTCGCTGGGCAGGTCGGAGGGGGTGCGCAGCGCTCCCCCGAACGCGTCGTCGGTCCACAGCCGCAGCGCGGTTCCGGGCCTTACCTTCCGGACCGGTGCTACTCCCCCGAACGTGTAGGCGTATTCCGCTGGTTCCGGGCTGAATTCCACGACGTCCATAGGCCCACCCTAGATCGGCGCCGCGCCCGAGGGAACTCCCTGGATTTTTACTGAATGTTATGTTAAACATACAGATAGTTATCTATGGAAGGAGGACGGGCATGACCGCTGAGAAACCAGTCCTTTCCGTCGTCGCGTGCGGGGCCGGGCCCGCCGCCGAGATCGGCGCGCTGGTCAAGCAGGCGCTCGACCGCGGCTGGACGGTCCAGGTGATCGCCACTCCGTCCGCGCTGCCGTTTCTCGACCCGGCCGAGCTCGAGCAGCTCACCGGCGCTCCCCTGCGCAGTCAGTACAGTACGCCCGGCGCGCCCCGTTCGCGCGTTCCCGACGCGATCCTCGTGGCGCCCGCCACCTTCAACACCATTAACCAGTGGGCCCTGGGCCTGTCCGGGACCTACGCGCTCGGCGTGCTGGCCGAGCAGACCGGCATGGGCATCCCCGTCGTCGCGATCCCGTTCGTCAGCGACGCCCTGGCCAGCCGCCCGCCGTTCCGGCGCAGCATCTCGGCGCTGCGCGCCGAGGGCGTCAGCGTCCTGCTCGGCCCCGGCGCGATCGTGCCGCACCCCGCGCGCACCGAGGACGACCACCTGGCCGGGTTCCCCTGGCAGCTCGCCCTCGACGAGCTCAGCGCGATGACCGGCCTGTGCGAGTAGGGCTCCGCCCTTGCGCGAGTGTCAGGCGCTTCCTTACAGTGTCAGGAAACACCTGACGCTAACGAGGTGCGACCATGACCGAGACAGCCGAGCGGCAGACCCTGGCGACCTGCTCCTTTTGCATGAAGCCCCACACACAGGTGGGGAAGCTCATCGCCGGGCCCGGCGTCTACATCTGCGACGAGTGCGTCGACTTGTGCACGCAGATCATCGCCGACGAACTCGCCGGGAAGCCGGCCACCGACGGCAAGCCCGTCCAGGCCCACTGGGAGACGATCGATGACGTCCAGAAGGCCCTGGACCTGCTGCCAAAGGTGGCGCAGGCAGGGGCCCAGGCGGAGGAGAACCTCACCGCCCTGGTGCGGCGGACCCGGGCGCTCGGCTCCACCTGGGCCCGGATCGGCGAGGCGCTCGGCATGACCCGTCAGTCCGCCTGGGAACGATTTTCGGGTGAGGAATGACCGCCCGCGCGCCCGCTTCCGCGGGCCCGGCGAACGTGATAGACACCGCACCCGGATGGCTAAAGGCCTGGTAAATCAGGGATTTTAAGACCTGGTAAAGGCCGCCCTCAAAGTAGGACAAGTGAGGAATATCACGTTCCTCACCGGGTACGGAGTCATGACTGGGTGCATGACGTGCGCGGTTTACCGTGCCGACGCACTTTCCACATGTAAACTCCGTGAAGCAAATGGGCGCCCCGTCCTCCTTCCCCCTGACGGAGGTGCCTGAGTTCGCTGCTAATTGCGATAGGAGTCCGGATGCGCGTCCTCGTACTCGGCGGTGATGGTTTCTGTGGCTGGCCGACGACGCTTTACCTGTCGGACCAGGGCCACGACGTCACCGTCCTCGAC
>WRBL01000179.1 GCA_009784565.1 Streptosporangiales bacterium
GGACCGGGTAGGCCTTGATCTTGACCTTGTCGCAGAACGGGACCGGCTCGCTCGGCATGTCCGTGCAGCGGCCGTCGGCGTCGAACGCCCACCCGTGATACACGCACCGGATCGCCGCGTCCTCATTCCGCCCGAAATACAGCGACGCACCCCGGTGCGGGCAGTTCTCCTGCACCAGGCCCACCCGCCCCGTCGTGTCCCGGAACGCCACCAGGCTCTCCCCCAGCAGCCGCACCCGGACGGGCGCGCCGCCGGGGGCGGGGATCTCCGCGGACAGGCACGCGGGCGTCCAGTAGCACCTTAGCAGGTCGCCCATGGGCGTGCCGGGGCCGACCCGGGTCAGGGCTTCGTTGTCTTCCCTGGTGAGCACTTCAGACCTCCTTCTGGGTTCCGCGCAGGCCCGCGAAGACCCCGGATTCCCGGAACGCCTCCACGTCGCCCGAATAGGCGAGCTGGCCTTCGACCATGGCCCACATGTGCTGGCTGACGGAGGTGAGCAGATCGAGGTCGTGCTCGACCACCACCACGGCTCTCTGTTCGGCGATGGAGGACAGGACGTCGGCGAGGACGGACCGCTGGGTGGCGGACAGGCCCGAGGCGGGCTCGTCGGCGAGCAGGACGGCGGGCTCGCTGACCAGGGCCCGGGCGAGCTCGGTCAGCCGCTGCGCCTCGAGGGTCATCCCGTCGACGGTCTGCCCGGCGAGCTGGCCGATCCCGAGGCGGTCCAGTGCGGCCTGGGCCCGTTCCCGGGCCTGCGCCGCCTGCGGCCGCCACAGCGATCCGAGGACCTGCTGCCGGGGGTCGCGGAGACCGGCGGCGGCCACGTTGTCCAGGGCGGTCCGCCCCTGGGCGAGACGGACGGTCTGCCAGGTGCGGGCGACTCCGGACCGGGCGCGGCGGGTGGCGGCCCACCGGGTCGCGTCCGCCCCGTTGAGCGTCACGGTGCCGGCGTCGGAGCGGACCGATCCGGCCAGCAGGCTGAACAGCGTCGACTTGCCCGCGCCGTTGAAGCCGCACAGGCCGAACAGGCCCCGTCCGGGGATCTCGAGGGACACGGCGTCGACGGCCCTGAGCCCGCCGTAGATCTTCGTGATACCGGTGCAGGACAGCACCGCCGGGGCCGCGGTCACCGGTTCCCTCCTGTCTTCAGCGCGGGAGTCCGGGCCTGCATCAGCCGGGTCACCGCTCCCGCGACGCCGTCGGGTTCCACCAGGAGGATGAGCAGCAGGACCGCTCCCTCGATGATGTCGAGGTTGGTACTGATGAAGGCCGTGGACGTGGAGAGGTACTCGATCACGATGGCCCCGACGATCGCGCCGGCGATGCTCTTGCGTCCCGGCACGAACACCATGATGAGCAGCGTGATCTGCGCCGACTCGTTGAGGACGTCGGGAGTGACGATGTTCTGGGCGCTGGCCAGGGCGGCGCCGCCGACGGCGGCGAGGACCGACCCGAGGACGAACACTTCCAGCCGCCGCTGCCGCAGGCTCACGCCGATCGATTCGGCCAGCCGCTCGTCCTCGCCGAGCGCCATGAGCTGCAGCCCGACGCCGGACCGGATGACGCGCAGCACCAGCCCGGTGGCCAGGCCGAGCAGGACGACGGTGACGATCCCGGATCTCACCAGGGCCGATTCGTACGTGGGCCCGTTCCAGAAGGGCAGCACGCCGTCGACCCCGGAGAACGACCCGAGGTAGGTGGAGAACGTCGCCAGCTGGTACAGGAACAGCGGCAGGAGCAGCGTGGCCAGGGCCAGCGCGAGGCCGGGCGCCCGGGTGACGACGGCCCCGACGAGGAAGGAGATCACCGCCGCCGCCGCGATGACCGCCAGGAGGCTCTCGGCCGAGTTGAGACCGTACCTGGTTTCCAGGATGCCGGTGCCGTAGCCGCCGACGCCCATGAACACGGACTGGCTGAAGGCGAGCTGCCGGCTGTAGCCCAGCTGCAGCACCATCCCCACCGTCACGATCGCGTACCCGACGCCCGTGGTCACGATGAGCGCGGCGTAGGAGCCGCCCATCGCGGCCAGGATGGCGCTGCCCGCGATGATGATCCCGATGGTCGCCGACAGCGGGACCGGGTCGCGGCGGCGAGCCCGGCTCACGGCGGTCGGCGAGGCGGCCGGCACGGTGACGTCCGTCATGTCAGTCGATCCCTTCTCCGCGCGGGCCTACGCCGGCCTCGTCCGGAGGCCGAGGACCTCGGGCCGGAGGATGATGATGCCGAAGAGGATGGCGTAGAGCAGTACGTCGTTGTACGAGGTGCTGACGTAGCCGCCGAGCATGGCCTCGGCGACCCCCATCGCCAGGCCGGCGGCCACGGCCCGGCCGGGTTTGCGGAACGCGGCGAAGCCGGCGGCGACCACGCCGATCAGGCTGATGGTGGGGCCGCTGGAGTAGGTGAACCCGGACATGGGGGATTCGACGATGCCGAAGAGCGCGGCGAGCACGGCCGTCATGATGAAGATCCGGCGCCGGAACAGGGCGCTGTCGATGCCGACGATCCGCGAGCCCAGCGTGCTCTCGCCCGCGGCGCTGGCCGCCCGTCCCGACACCGTGAACCGCAGGTAGGCCCACAGGGCGAGTCCGCTGACGACGGCGAGCGCGATCACCAGGATGCCGGCCCGCTGCACGTGGAAGCCGGCGATGGCGAGCGCGGGCCCGGACCAGATCGCGGGCGCGCCGTGGACGTCGGTCCCGAACAGGGCCCGGACCGCTCCTTCCAGGACCAGGGACAGGCCGAAGGTGTAGAAGAAGACGCCGACGACGCCGTGAGCGCCCCCGCCGCTCCGGTCGAACGCGAAGTGCAGGACGAGCCGGTCGAACAGCCAGGCGATGAGGGCCACCGCGACCAGGTCCACCACGATCGCGGCGCCGAACGGCAGGCCCGAGGACTGCACGAGGACCGCCGTGCCGATGGCCCCGATCATCGCGAAATCCCCGACGGCCAGGTTCAGGACGTTGCAGACCCGGAACCACACGGCCAGGCAGGCGCCGAAGATGCCGTAGATCGCGCCGGACGTGAGCCCGGCGGCCAGGAGGTTGAGGAAATTGCTCATGCCCGCGCGGCCTCCTCAGGGTCGGTGAGCCCGTTGTGCATCCGCACGGCCCGGCCCGCGACGGTGAGGGCGCTGGCCGGGTTCTCCTCGACCAGCACGATGGTCATGTCGGTCGCGGCCATCGACCGGAGCCACTCATACACCCGGCGGGCCACGGCCTCGGCGAGACCGAGGCAGGGCTCGTCCAGCAGCAGGATCCTCGGCTGGGCGGCCATCGCCCGGGCCAGGGCCACCATCTGCTGCTGCCCGCCCGACAGGGTGCCGGCCTTCTGGCCGAGGGTGCGCTCCAGTTCGGGGAACATGTCCAGGACCCCGGCGACGTCGTCCCAGGCGCGGCGGGCCCGGAACCGGCGGGTCCGGCTGTAGCTTCCGAGCATGATGTTGTCCCGGGTGGTGAGGTCCGGGTACAGGTGCCGCCGCTCGGGCACGAGCACCAGGCCCGCGCGGACGGCCGCCCGCGGGTCGCCGGCCCGCAGCGTCTGGCCGAAGACCCGGACGTCGCCGCCGCGGCGGACCAGGCCGGCCAGGGCGGTCACCAGGCTGGATTTCCCGTGGCCGTTCGGGCCGATGACGGCGACGCACTCGCCCGGGGCGACGGACAGGTCCGCCGACTCGACGGCCAGGAACTTGCCGTAGCTGACCGAGACCCGCTCGGCTTCCAGCGCGAAGGCGGTCATCGGCTCAGCTCCCTACGTGCGGCAGGACGGCGAAGGAGCCGCCGGGGGCCACTGTCACCACGGACGACTCGATCTGGGGCATGGTCGAGTAGTCCGACGGCGAGCGGTGCCAGTAGTAGCACTGGATCCCCCCGGTCACGATCGACTGGTGCTGGAGAGCCTTCTGCACGGCGTCCGGCTGGATGGAGCGCGCGGAGGCGACCGCGGCGGACAGTTCCCGGCCGGTGTCCCAGCCCTCCCCGCCCTCGTCGATCTCGGTAGGGGAGCTCATCCCGGCGGCCTTCATCGCGGCGATGTAGTTCCTGGTGTCGGCCAGGCAGGCGGAGGCGCTCTTCGTCGACCGCAGGGCGGTCAGCATGTTGTCCGGCGTGCCGATGAGGTACACGTTCTTCATCGCGGACGGCCCGCCCGCCGCGGCGATGAAGCTGGAGGTGGCGCAGCCCGAGCATTCGCTGATCGGGATGGCCGGGTCCTGCGCCCGGATCGCCTTGATGGCCGTGATCGTGTCCGGGCCGGGGGTCAGGCCGAGGACGATGATCTGCGGGTGTGCCTTCAGCATCGCGAGCGCCTGCGGCGTGTCGTCGGTCGCTCCCGGGGTGGCCATCTGGCTGGCCACGACCTTGAATCCGTACTTCGGCCCCAGGCTCGCGGTGTACTGATCGTTGCCGAGCCCGCCGGGAGAGTTGTCCTCGATCACCGCGACGCGGGTGTAGTGCCGCGGGGCGATGAGCTGGGTGACGGTCGCGAGGTCGTCGGCGAAGAAGACGTTGCCGATGCCCGGGAACGAGGACGAGTGGAGGTTCTTGTCGCTGACGCCCTGGCCGTTCCAGCCGGACTGCCAGCCGAGCAGGACGGCGTGGGTGACGTTGGCGATCGGGATGGCGGCGCTGGCCGTGGCCGTTTCCTCCGGGCCGAAGATGAAGTTCGCGCCGGTCTCCGACACGCACTTGTGGACCAGGGCCGCGGCGGTGGCCGGGTCGGACGCGTCGTCCTCTTTCACCAGTTCGACCTGGTGCCCGAGGAGGCCGCCGGAGGAGTTGACCTTGGCGGCCCAGGCGGTGGCACCCATCTCGTCGTCGGTGCCGAGCTGGGAGAAGGGCCCGGAGTTGGCGCTGATCTCGCAGATCGGGATCTTGCCGGAACTGGTCACGCCCCGGGCGGCGGCGCATCCCGTCGCCAGCGCGGTGATGAGGATGACGATGGCCGCGACGCGGCCGACGGACCTCCGTCTCGGCCTGGATCCGTCCATCGGATGCCTCCTTCGGCTTCGCTCAGGACCGCCGGCTAGCGACACATGTATAAAATTTTTTTAACACGGCGACCGGGTCTTGCCAATAAGGGGCATCGAACGCGCGGTCAGTATCGGGTCGCGAGGCGCTGGCGATGCCCGGCGGGGGAGCCGAACAGGGAGCGGTTCAGCAGCGCGCGCTTCAGGTAGACGTGGACGCCGCTTTCCCAGGTGTAGCCGATGCCGCCGTGCAGTTGCATCGCCTGGCCCGCGACGTCGACCGCGGCGGCGCAGGCGTGGGACTTGGCCATCGCGGCCCGGACCCAGGCGTCGGGGGCACCGCCGGCGACCGCGGTGACGGCGGCGCTGACCAGTTCGCGGGAGACCCGGAGGGCGACCAGCATGTCGGCGCAGGCGTGCTGCACCGCCTGGAACGACCCGACCGCGCGGCCGAACTGCTCCCGGGTCTTCACGTAGGCCACGGTGGTCTCCAGCATCGCCTCGGCCGCGCCGAGGCTGTCGCAGGCCACGGCGACCGCGGCCCGGTCGCGCAGGCGACCGATCACGGCGGACGGGTCCCCCGCGAACGGCAGTACCGGACCGCCGGATGCGCCGGAAACGCTCACCCGGGCGAGCCGGGACGTCTCGTCGATGACGGGGAGGGCCTCGACGCTGACCCCGGCGTCGCCGGGCACCGCGACCGTGACCCCGCCGGGCTCGACGACGAGGAGATGCGTGGCGGACGCCGCGGACGGCACGAAGCCCGCCTCTCCCGGCAGCACCGCGACCGGCGTCGCGTCCCCGGCCGCGACCGCGGCCAGCAGGTCGTCGCGGGCCGCCGACGGCGACAGCTCCAGCAGCGTCCCGGCCCCCAGCACCGCCGCGCCGAGGAAGGACGATACCGCGGCGGCCCGGCCCAGTTCCTCGCAGATCACGGCGGTCTCGGCGAACGTCACCCCCGCTCCGCCGAGTTCCTCCGGCACCTCCAGTCCCGTCCACCCGGCCGACGCCAGCCGCTTCGCCGACGGCGCGGGATCACCGGCGAGCAGCGAGCGTGCCACGTCCCGCAGTTCCTCGCGGACTTCGGCGGCCTCGGCTCCGGTGACGGTCATCAGGCTCCCCTCGGCAGGCCGAGGCCGCGCTCGGCGATGATGGTGCGCTGGATCTCGCTGGTGCCGCCGGGGATCGTCCACTCCCAGGAGCCGATGAAGTCCAGCGGCCAGATTCCCGACTCCCACCCGCTGGACGCGGGCTTGGCCAGGGCGGTGAACCCGGGCACTCCGGTGACGGTGACGCCGAAGTCGGTCATGCGCTGCAGCAGTTCGCTGTAGTACAGCTTCACCACCGACGCGTCGGCCGGGCCGGCGGAGGTTCCCGCGACCTGGGACCGGCACAGTCCGCGCAGCCCCTCGATCTCGGTCTCGAATCCGGCCAGGGTGTCCGTGACCCGGGAGTCGTCCAGGAGTCCCGCCTCCCGGCAGGAGGCGACCAGCCACCGGAACCCCGCGTGGCCGAGGCGCTCGGCCAGTTCCAGCATGGTCAGGCCCCGTTCGGCGCCGAGGGTCTGCTGGGCCACCTGCCAGCCGGCGTTCTCGGGGCCGATCAGGTTCTCCGCCGGGATCCGCGCGCCGGCCAGGAAGATCTCGCAGAAGTGCGACTCCCCCACCGCGTTGCGGACCGGCCGGACGTCGACGCCGGGGGTCTTCATGTCGAGGAGGAAGTAGGAGATGCCCTTCCGCTTGGGGGCGGCCGGGTCGGTGCGGGCGAGCAGCAGGCACCAGTCCGCGTGGGCGGCGCCGCTGGCCCACAGTTTCTGGCCGTCGGCGATGTAGGCGCCGCCGTCCCGGAGCGCGGTGGTCCGCAGGGACGCGAGGTCGGAGCCGGCGCCGGGTTCGGAGAACCCCTGGCACCAGACCTCGCCGTCGAGGATCGCCGGGAGGTGCCGCCGGCGCTGCTCGGGAGTCCCGGCGGCCAGCAGGGTGGCGGCGGCGTGGTGGATGGCGACGAACTGCAGCACGAGGCGGGGCGCGTCCGCGGCGGCGAGTTCGGAGTACAGGATCTCCTGCTCGGCCACGGACAGCCCGCCGCCCCATTCGGCCGGCCAGTGCGGCACGGCCCACCCGGCCGACCGCAGTTCGGCGAACCACCACTGCTGGAACTGCGCGAACCCGGCCCCGGTGACCCCGGTCTGCCGGGCCCGCCAGTCCGGGGGCACATGATCGGCGCACCATCGCCGAACGGATTGGCGGTACTCCTCCAGGTCCGTCACGACCGCTCCTTCAGGGCGGCGAGCCGCTGCCGGTGCTCGGGGGTGAGCATGGTTTCCCGCTCGGCGGCGAACCCGGCCTGCACGGCGCCGGACAGGGCCTGGGCCAGGTAGGTGTTCGCGACCCGTTTCGTGCCGGCCAGTGCGGCGGGAGGCTGGGCGGCCAGGCGCCCGGCCAGCTTCCGCGCCTCGGCGTCCAGCTGCGGGGCGGGGACGACGCGCGAGGCGAGGCCGAGTTCGACGGCGGTGGCGGCCGGGATCCGGTCGCCGGTGTAGAGGTACTCCCGGGATCGCAGCACCGGGGTGAGCAGCGGCCAGAAGGCGGCGCCGCCGTCCCCCGCGACCAGGCCGACCGACACGTGGGGGTCGCACAGGAACGCGCGGTCGGAGATCAGCACGATGTCGGACAGGACGGCGACGCTGCAGCCGAGGCCCACGGCCGGCCCGTTGACGGCGGCGATGACCGGCAGCGGGAACCGCAGGATCTCGTCGATGATCTGCGCGCCCTCGCGGAGGCTGTCGTCCCGGGCGACCGGGTCGTCGGGGAAGCCGGCGATCCAGCCGAGGTCGCCGCCGGCGGAGAACGCCCGCCCGGCGCCGGTGAGGATGACGACGCGGGCGTCGCGGTCCATGGCCAGCTGCCGCCAGACGTCGGCCAGGGCCCCGTGCAGGGCAGCGTTGACGCAGTTGAGGTGGTCGGGCCGGTTCAGGGTGACGATCCGCAGCGGTCCCTCGGACGTGACGGTGAGCTCGTCGGGCAGGTCGTATTTCACCGGCCCGTGTTCTCTCCGGGAAGAACGGTCTCCAGGTCGAAGAGCCCGGTGAGGCCGGCGCGGCCGGTCTCCCGGGCTAGACGGGCCCGGGTGTCCGACAGTCCCCAGGGCCGGCGGCGCAGCGGCTGGCTGCGCCGGGACAGCCACGACAGCGGCGCCTCGTCGCAGAATCCGAGGGCCCCGTGCAGCTGGTGGGCGACCCGGAACACGACGTCGGCGGCCTCCAGGGCGGCGACCCGCAGGGCGATGGCGTCGGCGAGGGTCTCGCTCCACAGCGCGTACGCGGCCAGGACCTCCAGCCCGGCCCGCTGCACCTCGGCGTCGGTGAGCTGGAACTGGACGCCCTGGAATTTCGACAGCGGCTGCCCGAACTGCTCCCGCACGGTGACGTGCTCCCGGGTCAGGTCCAGGGCCCGGTCCGCCATCCCCAGCAGCGTCCAGCAGCCCAGGGTCAGCGCGATCGCGCCGTCGCCGGGCGCGAGCCGTTCCGCGACAGCGTAGTCGGTCCCGTCTTCCCCGGCGGCGCTGTAGCCGACGGCCCGGCACAGCGCGGCCGCCGCCTCGGGTTCGTCCGGCATCAGCTCCCACGCCCCGAGACGTTCCAGGACCTGCTCGGTGTCCCCGCCGGCCAGGGCCTCGCGGGCGGTCCGCCCGTACTCGACGGCCTCGGGACTCAGTTCCAGATTCACTTCAGCAGCTCCCGGGCGAGAAGAATGCGCTGAACCTCGATGCTGCCGGAAGCGACGGTCGCGGCCTGCGCGTATTTCCAGTGGTCCTCGACGGCCCGGGCCCAGACCCGGCCTGAAACCTCATCCGTCTTGCTGTTATCAGCCAGTCCGGCGATCTCCGAGAGAACCTCGGCGCTGTCCTGGTCGAGGGTGGTGACGGCGATCCGGTAGGCGGCGGTGTCGCCGGGCGTGACTGTGCCCGAGTCCTGCCTGGCGATGACCTTGTAGGCGAGCAGCCGGGCCCGTCGGCAGAGCATCAGGGCCCGGGCCCACCGGGCCCGCAGTTCCTCCGGCAGGGCTTCCCAGGCCGCCTCGCCCAGGACGCGCGGGGCGGCGTGCAGCAGCCGCTCGCAGCGGGCGTACCGGGCGATGCCGACCCGCTCGAACGACAGGACCTCCTGCACGACCTTCCAGCCCTGGCCGACCTCGCCCAGGACGCTCTCCGGGCCGGCTTCGACGTTGTCGAGGAACACCTCGTTGAGGTGGTGCGGGCCGAGCATGGCCCGGATCGGCCGGACCTCGATGCCGGGGGCGGTCATCGGGACCAGGAACACCGTCAGCCCCTGCTGCTTGCGCTCTTCCCGGGAGGTGCGGGCCAGCAGGAAGCACCACTGCGCCATCGTGGCGTAGGAGGTCCAGATCTTCTGGCCGCTGAGGAGGAACGAAGATCCGTTCGGTACCGCGGTTGTTCTCAGGGACGCCAGGTCGGAGCCGGACTCCGGCTCGGAGAAGCCCTGGCACCAGATGACCTCGCCGCGCGCGATCGGCGGCAGGTGCCGCCGTTTCTGCTCACCGGTGCCGTGCCGCATGATCGTCGGGCCGACCCAGTTGACGCCCATGTACTGGGCTCCGCGCGGCTCGTGGTGGGCCCACATCTCCTCGCGGACCACCGTCTGCTCCCAGACCGAGGCGCCGCGGCCGCCGTATTCCTCCGGCCAGGCCAGGCAGAGCATCCCCTTGTCCGCCAGGGTCCGGCAGAAGTCCTGGGCGATCGCCAGGTCCTTCGGGTCGTCGGTGAAGGCGCCCAGGAAGTCCGGGGGTACGTGCTCGGCGATGAGCTCGCGCAGTTCGGCGCGCAGCGCGTCGGCGCGCTCTCCCAGCGTGAAATCCACCGTCACCTCATTTCTGTAGCGGGGGCGCCGAACCGAGCAGGTCCGGCAGGGCGGGGCGGATGACCTTGTTCATGGCGTTGACCGGGAGTTCCGCGGCCGCGCCCCACCGGTCCGGGATCTTGTAGCGGGCCAGGCGCCGGGCGCAGAACTCCGCGAGGGCCTCTTCGGTCACGCCCGTCCCGGGGACGATGAGGGCCGCGACCCGCTCGCCGAGCCGGTCATCCGGGACGCCGAACACGGCCGCGCGGCGGACGGCGGGATGGGCGGTGAGGACCCGTTCGACCTCCGCCGGGGAGACATTCCCGCCGCCGCGGACGATCATGAGCTTCTTGCGGTCGGTGACCGTGAGCCAGCCGCCGGCGTCGACCGTGCCAATGTCGCCGGTCGCGACCTGGTCGCCGCCGCCGGTGACGTGCCCGTCCCGCCAGAGCCCGAGCGGCGGGCGCCACTGCTTTTTCCAGGGGCCGTCCTGGGCGGCCCGGA
The DNA here is from genome assembly GCA_009784565.1 of Streptosporangiales bacterium. GTDB lineage: Bacteria > Actinomycetota > Actinomycetes > Streptosporangiales > Streptosporangiaceae > Trebonia. Next base: position 10,326 of record WRBL01000179.1, read on the forward strand.
CGATGAGCTCCCCCTCCTCGGCGGTGACGTCGAGATGCTCCAGGACCCGGCCGGAGGCGCCCTCGCGGTGCCGGCCGTCCGGCGGGTCGATGGAGACGCAGGTGGGTGCCTCGGACAGGCCGTAGGAGACGACGACCGGGATCCGGTGGGCCGCGGTGAACGCGGCCCGGACGTGCTCGGGGGTGTCGCCGCCGCCGGTCCACGCCTCGGAGAGGGCGCTGAGGTCGAGGTCGGGACGGGCGGCGAGGTCGTGGAGCTGGGCCGGGGCGCCGTTCCAGACGGTGGCCCGGCTGCGCTGGATCCACTCGGCGACGCCGTCGGGGTCGCGCCGGTCCATGACGACCGCGGTGCCGCCGGAGACGGCGGCCAGCAGGGTGCACAGGACCTGCAGGTTCAAGATGGTCAGCGGGAAGCTGTCGCCTTTGCGCAGGTCCGGCCCGTAGCCGCGGGTCGCGGCCAGCACCCGGGCGGGCAGCAGCAGGTTGTGCTGGCTGTGCGTGATCGCCTTCGGCGCCCCGGTGGTGCCGCTGGTGAACGCGATCCCGGCGGGGGCGTGCGGGTCGGCCGTGACCGGCGGGGCGGTCAGGTTCCGCGCGGTCAGGACCCGCCAGGCCCGGGTGTCCAGCACCCGACTTTTCTTGCTGTTATCAGCTTCGATACCGCAGCGCGGCCCGGCCAGGATCACCGTCGGCTCGATCATGGCGGCGAGGGCCGCCTGCTCGGCCGGGGCGAGGGCCTCCCCGATCCCGGCCCAGACCGCGCCGATCCGCTGCGCGCCGTGGAAAGCGGTCACGATGTCCAGGTCGTTGGGCAGGCAGGCAGCGACCCTCATCCCGGGCCGGACGCCGAGTTCCCACAGGGCCCCGGCCGCGGCGCCGGCGGCCGCGTCCAGTCCGGCGTAGGTGAGCGCGCCGCCGCGCGCGATGACGGCGGGAGCGTCCGGGCGCTCGGCGAGGTGCCGGTCCAGGACCCGCGCGATGACGGCTTCCACTCACGCACCTCCGGTCGGCCGGCCGCCCATAAGAAAGCGAGGACTCACTTATCTTAGGCGCTCGGACCGGGAGGCGCCATGCCCCGGCGCGGCACGGGAGGTCATCGCCTTTCCCCCGCTCTACCAGGGCTCGTGACTATGAGGAGCTGAGGCTCGTCAGCGCACTCGCCCGCAGCGCATCGGCCAGCAACGCGCTCAGCGCGTCCAGCTGCACGTCGGCCGACGAGGAGATCTCCTCGTCGGACCCGTCCAGCGCCCGGGCGGCCAGCCCGGCCTTGCTGTCGATCAGCTCGGCGATCCGGGTGTCGATGGTCTGCGCGGCGATGACGCGCCACGCGGTGACCGGCTCGGACTGCCCGATGCGGTGGCAGCGGTCGATGGCCTGGGTCTGCTCCGCGTTGGTCCAGGACAGCTCGGCCAGCACGACGTTGGAGGCGACCTGCAGGTTGAGGCCCACCCCGGCCGCGGTGAGCGAGCACACCGCCACCGTCACGTCCGGGTCGCCGGTGAACGCGTCGATGCTCGCCTGCCGCACGGCGGGCGCCTGGTCGCCCCGGATCGAGGAGAACCGCACGCCCTGCTTCGCGAAGAGCTCTTCGGCGGCGTCCATCGCGTCGACGTGCTTGGCGAAGAAGACGACCTTGCCGGCGCTGCGGGCCAGCTGTGCCGCGTAGTCCGCGGCCAGCCCGGCCTTCGCCTGGCCGATCCGCCGCATCATCGTGAACACGTTCTCGCCGGACTTGCGGGTCTCCGCGTCCTTGAGCTCCGAACGCGCCACGCGGCGCACCAGGTCGTCGTCGATGCCGTCGTCGGGGTCGGAGGTGTCCCGGTTCGCGATGGCCTTCTCGTACTGGGTCACCATCCGGCGGACGAGGTCCCGTTCCGACGCCCGGACCGACCGGCCGGCCGCGCCGTCCAGTTCGACGGGCAGGTCGGCGACGCGGCGCGCGGGGATGTCGGCGGCCACGTCGGCCTTGCGCCGCCGCACGATCCCCAGGTCGATGACGCACTGCCGCGCGGCGGCGTGGAAGCCCCGGTCGGCGGGGGTCAGCCCGGTGTCCTCGAGCGCGTCCGCCAGCTGGCCGAGCGGCTGGCTGCCGTCGGTCCAGCCGAGGAACTGCCAGATCGCCCGGAAGTCGTCGATGTCGTTGATCAGCGGGGTACCGGTCAGCGCCATCAGCAGGGGCCGGGGCGTGCGGGACCGGATGCGGCCGGCGAGCGCGAGGACGTTCTGCGAGCGCTGGGAGGTCTTGTTCTTGATGAAGTGCGCCTCGTCCACGACCATGCCGCGGAACCCGAAGCCGCCCATCCACCCCCGGTGCCGGTCCAGTACCTCGTAGTTGACCACGACGATGTCGGCGAACCCGTCGATCGTGTCCCCGTCGCCCTGCACCACGGTGGCCGGGCGGTGCGGCGTCCAGCGGGCCGCCTCCCGCGCCCAGCTGGCCTTGACGACGCTCGGCACGACGACGAGCAGCGGGTAGGCGCCCGCCGCCTCCGCGGCGAGCAGCGACTGCGCGGTCTTGCCCAGGCCGGGCTCGTCCGCGAGCAGGAACGTCCGGTGCCCGGCGGCGGCCGAGGCGACGACCTGCCCCTGATGCGGCATCAGCTCCAGGTCTTCCGGGGTGAACCGGGCCGTGGGCGCCGGGAGCCCCATGCAGGCCGGGGCCTTGCCGCCGGCGCGCTCGAAGGAGCTCAGCAGCGGGCTGAGCAGTTCCCAGCTGGCCAGGCGCCGGGCCCGGGGAGCGGGCCTGGGAGCGGCGGAGTAGTCGGGCGCGAGGAACGGGCTGGCCAGCTGGCGGGAAACCACCGACTGGGGCACGACCCCCGCCGCGTCAGCGGACGGCGGCTCGTGAGCC